>JAICIO010000002.1 GCA_025924315.1 Phycisphaerae bacterium | reverse complement strand
GCTGACGCACCTCGGCGGCATCTTCCGCGTTCATCTCGAGCATGAGCGCGGCGTGCTTTTCCTTCGGGACGTGCGCGAGGATGTCGACGCGGTCGTCCGGGTTCATCGCGTCGAGCATGACGGCGGCTTCGGGCGCTTCCATGTCCGAGACGACGTCCGCGGCGGTCTCCGGCTCCATCCGCGAGAGGATGTTCGCCGCCGTCTGCGGGTCGAGATACTCCGCGACGTCCGCCGCCTCTTCGGACGGAAGATTCTGCATCACGTCCGCGCCGTCCGCCGGCGGAAGATCCTCCACCTGCGAAGCCACCTGTCGCGGCTGGTCCGCGAGAAAATCTTCGAGCGCCTTCTGCTCGACTTCTGCTCGCACCGGAAGGTGATCGTCCTTCTTGCGCTTCGACGTTTCGGCTGCCATAAGTCTCACCATGCTGTCAGCGTTATCGGCACAATCTTCGCCCCATTTGATCGACCCAGCCGGAATAATCGAACGATCGCGAAGCTTCACCTAAATGGTTTCCGCGGCCCGGCCACCTGAAGCGTGATCTCTGCTAATTGACGAATCTGCGCATCGGGGTCGCCTGCAAGCGTCTCAAGTGTTTCATGTACCGGTTGTCCGCGACAGTACATCAACCCGAGCGCCGCGATTTGTCGCAGAGAACGCTCCGGCGATCGCGCCAACTCCGCCAGCGCATCGAAGCCTTCCCTGCCGAACGCTGCAATCATTTGCCCGATCCCTTTCCGGTCATATTCCGGAGTGGACGGATCTCTCGCGACGTCCAGTAAAATCGGAATTGCCCGCCCGTCCTCCAATTGTGCCAGATGGTCAGACGCGGTCGAGAACATGGTCCCGCGTTCCGCAAGCAGGCGAAGTGCCGATTCCCTGGCTTTGTCGGGATCGGCGATCATTAGCGCATCGAGGGCGCTGCCCGCGAGATTTACTTCGTGATTGTCGATGAAGCGATCGAGGATTGGAACCGCGGCCGGGGCGTTGATCCGCGCCAGCGCGTGCAACAGATCATTCCCCAGGAACTCACGTACACCCTCCAGGTCGAGCATGCGACGCATCGGCTCGATCGCCTCCGTTGCACGACGGCGGCCGAGTTCCGCGATGACCTTTTGTAACGCAGCGATCTCAGGCGATGGCCCGTATGCTCCGCCTTTCGCTTTCGGATAGAGCTTCCGCGCGAGATTCGAGTCCTCGAGGGCGGCCAGCAGTTGCTCAAGCGTCGCGATGGGTCCGGGCGGCTTGCGTACCTTCGCGCGGCGTTTCGCACTTCCGGGCGAGCCGATGTACTCCGTCGGCAAATCGGCATCGCCTTTCGGCGGTGACCATTCATCGCCGACATACTGGTGGAACTGCGCCTGCATCAATTCCCCGAACGACCGATAGCGCTGTGCGCCGGGAATCCAGTTGGCGAAGAACCATGCCTCCCATTCGCCGGTTGCGTTAATCACCTGAGGATTCAACAGCACCAGAGCGTCGTGAAAGTCGCTGATCTGCAGTGCCTCCTTGAGATGCTTCGCGCGGTAGTCGATCGATGGTTCACTGTAGTTGAAGTATTCGTCATCCGGCGATTCAAATCGCTCAAACGTCGGCACGCTCGCTATTTCCGGCGTTAGTTTCCGTACCCAATTGATCTCACTTACCGGAAGCAGTTGCTTCACAAATTCGTTCAATGTGCGCCAACCATTCGTGACGCGCTGGAACGACTGGTACGACGGCGGAAGATCAACCTTCAATCGCTTCTGCGCCTTTGCGATGTCCGCGTCCGTCGCGGGCGAGAAGCCCAGCCATCCACTGTCACGCACGCTCTCCGGTAGTTCTTCACCGAGCGCACTCGCGAGGACGGCGCGACTCCACTCGCTCAGGAGTTCCTTCCATTGTGATTCGGTCATCCATTCCCTCCGGGTTTTGAGGGGACTCAATTTGTAGAACGCGCGTCGCTTCGCCCTCCAGTGGAATCTGCAATTTCAACACACCGTTGTCCGCGCGGCCTGTGATTGTTTCGCCGGAGATGGCGTCCACCGCCGTGGGGGTTTGATCCAGCTTCAGCGCGCGCGCGTCGACGCGCACTTCGGGGTTCGCGGCATCCTTTGAGAGATTCATCACCGAGAAATACAAGGGTTTTTCGGACTCGCCACCCCAGCGCTCGATGCCGACGTTTTCGTCGGTCGATCGCGCGTGCGTAACCGGCTGCCAGCTGACCTGGTTCATACGGATGATCGTGGGGAGATACTTCCGCATCATTGGTGCGCCCGCGTCGGTGTTGCAGTTCAGCAGGTAGCCCATGTAGAGCGCCGACGCCCAGAGCTTCGGCGAGCTTTTGCCGGTCGCGTTGAGCAGGCAATACGGCTTGATCCCCGCGGCGACGCGCAGGGCGGCGAACGCTTCGCCGCCGTCGATGGTGGGCGTTCCTTCGCCGCCCATTGCGTCGACGCCGAAGCCGAGCATGACGCGGTTGGGATGCACACCGTTGGCAAAGACGATCTTGTTCATCCGATGCAGCCGCGACGAAAGCTCGGTGAGATACTCCGCATGCGATTGCAGATTCCAGATGCACGGCTGCGGAGGCGAGCCGGCATACGTGAGCGGAAGAGTGCTGTAGCGAAAGTGGTCGGCGCGATAATTGTAATAGCCGCACCACCTGCCGAGAGAATCGACGTAGCACCCGTCGATCAGCTTCGAGGTAAACAGCATCGGCAGATATGAATCGAGCTCATACTTCGCGATCGTCAATTGATCCGGCTTGTCGTCGTACAGCTTCGGATTGGGATTCTGCGGAAACGTGAGCGTCGGCCCGCGATACGGCCGCGGAAGAATCGCGAGCTGATGCTGCTCGTCGTAAATGCCGGAGTTGCGGATGATCGCCTTCAGCGCATCGCCACTTGGGAACGATCCCGCTTGCGGTGGTCCGTCGAAAAGAATCGGCTGCGTTGTCGACCACGTCTTCAGCACGGTCATCGCTTCGTCGTGCGTCTTCGGCAGCTCAGGCAACTCGAGAAATTGCCTCTGCCCGACGATCGTGTAAGGAAGCGCATAAACGCCGAGGCGACGATCGTCCGCCAGCTCCGACAAGCGTTCGAACTCTTCGAGCGAGCTACATGCCGGACCTTCATCGACGTGCTCGAGCGATGTCTTCGCGTTCACTCCTGTGCCGGTCGGCTCCGGCCGCCGCCAGGTTGCAAACCCCGCCTCGTGAAAGGCGTACAGATCCTTCTCCCGCAGCAGCGATGCATTCTGCGTCGTCCACGCTCCGATCTTTTTCGCCCGCCGCGTGAAATAAGGCTCGCGGAAGAACTCGTAGTAACGCGACAGTGACGACCGAAATCCCCGCGCGGGATCGTGTCGATAGACCAGCACCGAGAACTTCGTCTGCGACGGCGGATTCGTATCCGGCGAGAGGCCGATGCGGATCACGATGCCGACGCCAATGTCATCGAGCCCGCCGTTGAACCGCGTCGGCATGCTCGGCGGAATCGCCAGCGAAAGCCCAACATGATCCGAAGTGTTGCTGGCGGGAAAGATTGGATATCGCGCATCGTCGGTTGAGTCCGACTCATCGATGTCGGTGCCCCGCGCCCGCGAGCGCTTCGGCTCCGCGGCGTACTTCGGGGGCATTAGTCCGGTGCCGAGCGAAAAGCCGTCCGTCTTGATTGGCAGCCCAACCCAAAGATCAATGCAGCGATCTTTTCCGCTGCGATCGATCACCGTTCCGCTGAGTTCGAGCCGATCGCCTGATTTCGCCAAGCTGGCCTGGAGCTCCAGATCCGGAAGTGAATCCGCAAAACCTCCGCGTTTGCTCGCGTCGCGCACGCGAAGCATCGTGCGATGCTCCCGCAGCGGCACGTCATGTCCATCCAGCTGAAGCGCAGTAATCGCATGACCGTCGTAATCGATGACCAAACCATCATTCGTCGCAATCGTTTCGCCAAAGGCAATCGCCGTGAGCAATGAGGAAACGAGTGTGACGACCAAGGTTCGCATCATGTGATTTAGTCCAGGGCCGCGTACCAGAGAAGCGTCGCGCTTTCCTTCACCATGTCGTGATTCGTATGCCGGCGCGTGTCGAGTCCCGCGAGGTCAAAGCCGCATTTCGCCATCAGCTGATTCGCGGGCAGGTTGTTCGTGCGCGTCTCCGCCGTCACCGCACGCAGCTCGGCTTCGCGCGTTTTCTGGATGATCTGATAAACGAGTGCCATGCCCAGCCCTTGGCGGCGCAGATCATAATCGACGCGCACATCGAGCACGCGCATCGTGCGGTGCTCGTGCTCGGGGGTGGCGACGGCCAGCGCCGCCATCTGTTCATCAATCTCGACGACGAGCACGACCCCTTCATCCGCGCCGCTGACGATCTGCTTCAGCGTAAATCGCAGATCATCGCCGAGCGGATTGGATTCGATCAGCTTGTTCCGCAGCGGCCGCTCTTCGAGCGACCAGCTCGTTTTCAACCCCTCGCCGACTTGCTCCAGGTGAAGGTACTGCGACGACTCGACGGTGCCGTCGATCTCCAGCAGCAAATCCAGGTCACTCGTCGTCGCCGGGCGAATCTCCATAAGGATTAAGAATAGCAAGTGCGACTTCCGACTTCGAGATTCGCATTTCGGCGGGTATTCTCTCGGGATGCCATCGATCGACATGCCACTGGAGCAGCTGCGGCACTATAAGCCGTCGCTCTATCGCGAAGAGGATTTTAATTCGTTCTGGGATGCGACGGTCGCCGAAGCGCTCGGCCAGCCAATCCATGCCGAATTGATTCCGTACGATCTGCCGGTCAAGGGCGTGCAGTGTTACGCGGTGCGTTTCGAGGGATATAAGGGCGGACGTATCGCGGGGTGGTACGTTCGGCCGACGCGCACTGGAAAGTTCCCCGGACTTTGTGTCTATCACGGATATGGTGGACGTGGCACGCGACCGCTCGAGCTCGTGCCGATCGCCTCGCAGGGCGTGTGCGTCCTCGCGATGGACTGCCGCGGACAGCCGGGGAATTCGCAGGACGCGTCGGAAGCGTCAGAAGGCAACGTCGCCGGATGGATGACGCAAGGCATTCGCGACCCGGAGAAGTATTACTATCGCTACGTCTACGGTGATGCGCTCCGCGCGCTCGAGCTGCTCGCGAAACGAGATGAGGTAGACGAATCGCGCCTTGCGATTACCGGCGCGAGCCAGGGCGGGGGTTTGACGCTCGCGGTCGCGGCGCTATCGGATCGGCCGATCTTCGCGTGGTCGGACATCCCGTTTCTGTGCGACTTTCGCCGCGCGATTCAGATCACGCCTGCGGCGCCTTACACCGAGTTGCAGACGTTTTTGAAAATGCATCCGGAGCTTGATGAGCAAGTGGTCCGCACGCTGAGCTATTTCGACAACATGAACCTGGCCCCGCGGATCAAATGCCGGACGGTCGTGACCAACTGCCTCTGGGACGACATCTGCCCGCCGAGCACGATCTTCGCGGCGTTCCATCACATCGTCGCGGAGAAATCGATGGAGATCTTCCCGTTCCACAAGCACGAAGTGCCGTATGAGATGGTTGAAAAGCGGTTTCGGGCGCTCATGGATGTGCTGAGGCCGTAACAGGTTCTTCTCGTAGGGTCCGCTTCAGCGGACCGGTTACTTACCTGTTCGAAACGCAAATAACCGGTCCGCTGAAGCGGACCCTACAATGCAAGCAGATGTCGACGAACTTTTTTGATTTTCGTGAGCAGGTGAAGGCGAGAAAAGCGCCAGGGCCTTCGAGCGCGCCGGCTTCGACGCAGGTTGCGATGACCGTCTCACAGCTGACGTCGCAGATCGAGCGCGTGCTGAAGTCCGGCCTTCCGCCGGTCGTCTGGGTGAAGGGGGAAATCAGCAATGTGAACCTTCATCGCGTATCGGGGCATTTGTATTTCACGCTGAAGGACAAGGACGCGTGCGTCGATTGCGTGATGTTCAAGAGCGAGGCGTCGCGGTTGAAGTTCAGGCCGGAAGACGGGCACGAGATGATCGTGACCGGCCGAGTTGGTGTGTACGCGCAGAAGGGGCGTTATCAGATTTACGCATCGCAGCTGCAGCCGCTGGGAAAGGGCGCGCTGGAGCTGGCGTTTCAGCAGCTGCGCGCGAAGCTCGAGGCGGAAGGGTTGTTCCGGCCGGAACGGCGGAAGCCGCTGCCGAAATATCCGACGTCAGTTGCGCTGGTCACGAGCCGTCAGACGGCCGCCCTCCAGGACATGCTGAAAGTTCTGCGGCGGTATTCGTGGCTGCGGATTTGCATTTATCACGTGCCGGTGCAGGGCGACGGATCGGCCGAGCAAATCGCCGCCGCCTTGAAATGCCTGAACGATGGTTGCGAAAAGATCGGCGGGGTCGATGTGATCCTGCTGGCGCGCGGCGGCGGGTCGCTGGAAGACCTGTGGGAGTTCAATGAGGAAATCGTCGCCCGCGCGATCGTGGCGTCGCGCATTCCGGTGATCACCGGCATCGGCCACGAGATCGACACATCGATTGCCGACCTGGTCGCGGATTATTTTGCGCACACGCCAACGGAAGCGGCGCAGGTCGTCGTCGGCGCGTGGCGAAACGCGAAGGAGCTGGTCGATTCCAGTCGTTCGCGGATTCGCACGCTCCTGCGGCATTTGATCGAAGGTGCCAAGCACCGGCTCGGTGCAATCGAGCGGCATGAAGTCTTTCGTCGGCCGACCGATCGCATCAATTCGCTGCGGCAACTGCTCGATGATCGCCAGCGTGCGCTGCGGTCCGGTGTCGATGACCTCTTCAGCGACGCCGAATCGCGCCTGATGCGTCTCGCGACGAGACTGAGCGAGCGGCATCCGCGGCATCGGGCGGCGCTCATTCGACAGCAACTGAATTCGACGGAAGTGCGATTGCGCCGCGCGTCGGAGCATCGCGTGCGCGAGCTCGGGCAGAAACTTCAACTCATTGAAGGGCATCTTAAAGCGCTGTCGGTCGACGAAGTGCTCAAACGCGGATACACGATTACGACGCGGAAGAAGGATGGGGCGATCGTGCGCAGCGCGAGTGGCGTGAAAACGGGTGAAACAATTGTCACGCGAACGGGCGATGGGGCGATCGAATCCGTGGTCGAAGACGCCAAACAACCCCGACTCTTCTGAGCCGGATCAATTGCTCTCAACTGTGTCGCACAGCTTGTGGGGTCCGCTTCAGCGGACCGGTTACTTCTTGTGTGTGAGCGAAACGAATAACCGGTCCGCTGAAGCGGACCCTACGAAGACCTACAAGACCAAAATGAACGAGGTTATGCCACGCCGAAGTTTTGGGCGTTGCGGCTTACGCCGTGGTAGATGATTTCGAGACGCCGAATCGGCTCGACCATGTCGGCGGGGCGCTTCATCGGGTTGATGCGCGTGCACTCCATGACGAAGTTCGACAGCGTCTCGGGCACCACGGGATTGACCTGGTGGGGCGAAATAATGACCTGATCGACAACGAAGCTGTTCTTGCCTTTTCCGGCGGTGAACAGCGTCGGGAACTTTCGGCCGGTGAGGCACCAGTACATCGTCGCGCCGAAGTTGAAGACATCCGTTCGCGGAGTCACCGGTTGCAGGCGAACTTGTTCCGGCGCGATGTAGTCCGGCGTGCCCTGGATGCGCTTCTTGGCAGTGCCGATCGGGCAGGCTTGGCCGAGGTCGATGACCTTCACCAGTCCACCGGGGCTCAGAAGAATATTGTTGGGCTTGAGGTCGCAGTGGACGAAGCCGGCCGCGTGCAACGATTCGAGAGCCTCGGCCGTCTTGAGGAAGACGCGCACGAGATCGGTCATGCCGCGCGGGGTTTCGACATCGAGCGGCACGCCATCAAACAGTTCGAGCACGAGCGCCGCCTCGGTCACTTTCATCAGAAACGACCGGGTCATCTTCATGTCGATCGACTTGCGCAGTCCGGGATGCGAGATCTGGCTGCCGACCTTGTATTCATTTTCGAGCTGCTCGATGAACCGCACGTCTTTGTCGGTTTTGCGGTGAACGTGCTTAAGTGCGTAGAGCTGTTTCGTGAGCGGGGACGTGACGGCGTAGATCTGGCTGGCCGCGCCTTCGCCTAAATAGCTGACGACGTCATAGCCGAAGATGCTCTTGGGCAAGTTCGCAATGTTGGCAGTCAAAGATGTACCCGACATCGAGCTCATGTTGTTTGGCAGAGGGACCAACGAATCAGGCGGGAGTACAAATCGGCGGTCGCTTCAGCAAACGCTCCCACTCATTTAATTAATACGTCGGGTCCACCCGATTATTCGGTCAAACCGGCGATTTTAAAGAAACCGGCAAATCCGACGCCATGGGTAGGTAAACTCACGGGGTTATGCTTTTCATTCCACAAAATCTGCCCGAGGAAAGAATCTAACGAGCGGCGTGGCCGCAACTTGCATCGGCTGCGACAAAGCTGCCAAAAATCGGGGCTTTTCGGGCACAATCGATGGGACTCGACTAAAGCGGCCGCGTTGGCCGACTAAGATGCGGACAATGAAGACACTGGTCATCCTCATCCTCGCGGTTGTCTTGTTCGCCGGAGCTTTCCTGTCTCGCCCAAACCAACAGCAGTTCAAGGATTACCTGACGAACCGGCTGGCCAGAGGATCGGATAACGGGCTGAGCCGTTTTTTCGCCGGCGCCAAGGCGGACCAATACATCCGCGGTGTCGAATTCAAAGATCGGTTGTTTTGGGTCGACGTCGAGAAGGACGGCAAAACCGTTTTCACGGGCGCGTTCAGCACATGGTTTGAGCATTCTCAGGGCGAAAAGCCTTAGAGCGTGCGTGAGAAGGCAGCGGGCCTGCGATGGGCCGGAAAAGGCCCGGATGCTAGGCGTCGAACCGAGGCGTATCAATGAAAAGATACTCCGAGGTTCGACAACAACGCAGACGGGCCTTTTCCGGCCCACCCGAAGGGCGACGCATTTTTCGGCCTCATTCGTTGTCGCTCCTCCTCAACGACCATGCTCCGAGGTCGCTTCGTCGTCGCTCCCAGACTGAGGCCGAAAATTGCGACGTCGCAGGCCCGCTGACTTCTCACGCACGCTCTTAGGTGAAGCACCGGCGGCCTTCAGAGTTCGCAGGACATACCACGGCTGCCAGATCGCACATCGCGCCACAACGACGACAATCGTTCCAAGAATGATCCCCTTGAGCCCAAGTCCCGCGAATCGCACAAAGCAGTAGCTCACGATGACATTGGCGACGCCCGCGCTCAATACCGCGATCGTGAATGGCTTCACTTTTCCCATGCCGAGCAAGACCGATCGCCCAACGGCGCTCGACCCGCCAACGACGGTGTGAACGAGCACCAGCGGCAGAATCACCTGCGTCGCGATCATCGGATCGTGCAGCCAAAGCCGAAAAACCCATGGCGAGAGAAGCCAGACAAAGACGCCCGCGATCGCGAGCAATCCGCCGGTGACGACCGTTCCTCGCAAGTAATACTTTCGGATGAGCGCGACATTTCCCGACGCGTGCGCGAGAGCTGTCTTTGGCAACAAGACCGAAGCAACCCCGCCGACGAGCAACAATAGCCCGGAATCGATCTGCACCGCCGGCGAATAGACCGCGGCGAGAATTGGATCGAGCAATCGGTTGATCAGGACGAAATCGATGGGAGCATACAAATAGTCTGCGAGTTGCGCGATCGTCACGCCTCCGCCGAAGAGCAAGAGAGCACGGATGACCGGCATCGAGAGAGGTGACTTTCGCCTGGATAGTCCAACCACCCACCCTGCGCAGAGCAATCGCGCGACGAACAATCCCACTGCGGTAAACACATACGCGAAACCGATCCAACTCACTCCGTCTCGAATCGCGACGGATGCAAGCACCCAGCACACGTCGGTCGCCGCGACAAGCCGATTATCGAGCGCGATTCGATGACGGGTTTGCAATACGGCGCCCGGCACATCGCTGAACAATCGCACTGCGACACCGAGCGCGAAGGTGATGGTGAATGTGATGAGGTCCGATGGAGCGGACGCTGGGGTGTGCACGAAATGGGAGAAGCCGACCGCGTACCCAACCGCGAGTACCAGCGCGAGCGCAAACGCACATGCGCCGGCGATCATTCCGTTGTGAAAAACCGTGTGGATGGGGTCCGACTGATCGATGCCCGGGCTGGCGTAGTCGAGCGTGCGCCCGCTCGATTCAATAAGCAGGCGTGAGGAAGCGGATTCGGCCGCCGAGGCGACGAATTTCATCATCGCCGGCGCCAGTCCGAGGCTCGTGTAATTCAGGATGCTCAGCGTCGCTCGAACGACCGAGACCATCGCGAACGCGGGCGCGCCATACCAGCGATACACAATGGCACTGACAACGACCCAACTGCCGATCTTCGTCGCCGCGGCGAGATACGCGCTGGCGATGTCGCGGCGCATGGTGCTCGGGGCGGAGGCGGTCATCGGCTTGACAATCTTCGTGTAGCCGCGAGCTTGCTCGCGAGTGTTTGCGGAGTACGGGCCTACGCCGCCTGCCTGAGCATTGTATCGATCGCAGGCCCTTTCGCCTCGTCCTTGCCGTGATGGACGATCACCTGATACAACCCGGCCCGCGCGATGAGCATCGCAGAAAGCACGCTTGCAAGAATCACCGTTCCGTTGACATGGATCGCCCGCGCGAGCCCCGGATTGAACATCATCCACACGAACAGCATTCCCCACAACCGCACGATCCACCGCTGTCCGCGCGTCGCGGGAAGTTCCGGATTGCGCCGAATCATCTCCGCCGCAAAAAGAGTCGCGGGAACTGCGAGCAGCAGCAGGTCGTAATCAAAGTAAAACGGCATGAGCAGCGGCATCGTTGCGATCGTCGCCGCGATCAGCCGATCGCGCGAGCCGGCGCGCGTCTCGCCGCTCCATGGACAATCGACTTGTTTCCGCGTGCGCAGCGCCGCGAGTAACAGCGCCAGCCCGAAACATCCGCACGTGAACACGGTAAAGATCTGCGTCGAAAGCAGCGCCTCGCCCGCGTCGCGACCTTGCAGCAGGAGGCGGAAGAAGGCTTTGAACGTCACGTGACGTTCCCACAGGTACATATGCTCGACCTGCATGAAGTGCACGTTCAGCGGAAGCTGCTGGAGATAACTCACGAGCGACCCTGGCATCGCCCAGCTCGTCGCCATGCCGATCAGGCTCAGTACGAATCCCATCCCAAGCAGAACGCGCACACCGAGGTTCAGTGTGAGGATCAGCGCGACGATCGCTCCCACCTGAGGTTTGTAGAAAAGGAGCGCACACGCCATCCCCGCAAGCACCGCTCGCTTCTCCCGCCACGCGGTCACGACAAGCGACAGGAGCAGCAGCGATGAAAACGTATTTTGCCCGTGACTGATCGCCTGTACGAAAGGCATCGACGTCACGATGAGCAGCGGAACGAGACCCCATGTCGCGAAATCTCCGCCGAGGTGTTCCGGCAGCATTCGGCACAGCAGCACCATCGCGCATGCGAGGCAAAGGCAGTTGAAGATCGTCCAGATGAGAAGGGCGGTGTGATAGGGCAATACGGAAACCGGTGCGAACACCCACGCATAGAATGGTGGATTCCACCATGGACCAAAACTATCACGGTCCAGCTCCAATCCATTCGCGCTGGCAACCTGATGCTGAAACGTTCTAACCGAGTCCAGGTTGTAGAGGTCCTGATAGCGGCCCTCGCGTACGAACGTCCCGGCTGTATAGAACGCCAGAAAATCGTGCCCGAGCGTGTTGCGCGTCACCGCTTTGTCTGAGTGGGAAAAGACGTTGCTGATCGTCAGGGTTGCGATGAAGACGAACAGCGCACCGCCTCCCTGCCAGAGCCGCTTTCGCAGCGGCGTGGGACGAAACAGATGGGGAATGGGCAACGCCGGGAGTTCGATATTGCGTTATCGACCAATCAGCGATCGGAACTTGCGTGTTTATCGGACCTGCGATGTTGCCGCGGATTTCGTCGTGGAACCAAGCGCCGGCTTCGTCGAAAGCGGCTTCGGCGTCGGGCGCGTGGAAGGCACGGTTGTCGGCTGCGTGGTGCTGCCCGGCTTCGGCGGAAGCATGGTGCGATGGCCCTCGATCGTTCGCGCTGAATCCTGCTCGACGCGTACCGGTCTGCCGTCGTACGTCGCTGTGTAGATCTGGTGATACTGGCTCGCCCACGACTCCGCCGGCGAATCATCAATGTCGTTCACGGGCATGAGCATCGCGGTGATCGACTGATACGTCCCGTCGATCATCTTGTAGTTGTCCTGCGTGCCGGTCATGTGCTCGACGGTGAAGTTGAGCTCCAATTGCAGGCACGGCCCAAACCCGGGAACGTCCTGCACCGCGACAAACGTCGTCTTTCCTTTCACGTTCTTCGGATCGATGGGATCGTAACCGTTCTCAACCGGCTGCTTCACAAAAGCCTGGGCGTTCATCGGCCAGGATGCACCAACGCTCTGCCGCTTGCTCGTGCCGAAAACCTCATCATCATCCGGCCCCTCCTGATCGCGCAGGTGAACGATCAGCCGAACCAGCGTTTCATCCTTGGAAGCGAGCTTTCCTTGATCGAGCTTCAGCTCTGCTTCCGCCTTCTTCTTCGCAGTCGCAATCAGGGTTCTTCCCGCTGGAATGATCGTCCGACGGCTGCCATCCTTCTTCACTTCCTCGCAGCGTTTGATTTCGATCGCGATTTGCGTCGCACGATTTTTCGTGTCGATCTTGCGGACCTCTTCGATCCCATCGAGCTCGAAGCGCTGCTCCTCATCCTTCTTCGTTTCGCGATCGTCGAAGTTCATGACCGAGTGCAGTGTGGAAGTCGCGACATACTGCGCGTCGGCGCGCTCCCCGACATGAGCGGGGAGCGAGATTCGGATCTTGTAGTCTTCCGCCCGCGTGCCCTGTGCCAGCAGCAGCGCGCCCGCCATCGCCAAAACCGACCAAGTCTTCGACTGCATACAAAGACTGTAACATCGAGCGGGGCGAACTCACACCCCCGTGGAAATGAGCCGTCATCACGTTTACACTCACGGTTTATGCGGATTGATCAGCTTCTCGGGCAGGGCAAACCAACCATTTCATTCGAATTCTTCCCGCCGAAAACTGACGCGGGTTTCGCTTCTCTTTACAAGACGATCGACGAGCTTAAGCCGATCAATCCGAGCTACGTCTCCGTGACCTACGGCGCCGGCGGAAGCACCCGCGAAAAGACGGTCGCACTGGTCGAACGGATTCAACGTGAGCTGAGCATTCGCGCGATGGCGCATCTCACCTGCGTCGGTCACACCTCGAGCGAGATTGGCAAGATTCTCGACGACCTTTGGAACGCCGGCATACGAAACGTGCTCGCCCTGCGCGGCGATCCGCCCGCGGGGCAGAGCCAGTTCGTCGCGACGGAAGGTGGATTCGCGAATGCCGATGAGCTCGTTTCGTTCGTCAAATCGCGGAACAACTTCTGCATTGGCGTGGCGGGGTATCCCGAAGGGCACCCGCAGTGTTTGAATCGCACGCGCGATCTCGAGTATCTCAAACGCAAGGTCGACAACGGCGGATGCTTCGTGACCACGCAGCTTTTCTTCGACAACGCCGAGTTCTACCGCTTTCGCGACGAAGCACGCTCGATGGGCATCCGCGTACCGATCATGGCCGGCATCATGCCGATCACCAACGTCGCGCAGATCAAGCGCTTTGTCTCGATGTGTGGCGCGAAGATTCCGCATCGCCTGCTCGTGAAGATGGAAGCGGTGGAGAACGATCCGGATGCGGTGCATGGCACCGGCGTCGAATACGCCGCGATGCAGTGTCGCGATCTGCTGTTCAATGACGTCGATGGGCTGCACTTCTATACGCTGAACAAAAGCAAGGCGACCACAGACATCTGCAAGTCGCTTGACGTCAATCACGCGTACTAGGTTGCCACGCGACATCCGATTTGGCGGTGCGACGGTCCGCGTCCTGCTCCGGCGGAAGCTTTTCTGTCTGTCCGTCCGCCAGCTCCAGCGCGATGATCTCGCGGAAGGATTTCTGCCGGACGATGCGCCAGTTTCCGGCGTCGATGATTTCCTGCATCGGGACGCTGGGCCGATTCAGCACCAGCCAGGCATGCACGCCGGGATCCAGCGGCAGGCCGAGCGTTACCCTTCCGCCCCAGAAACCTTTCACCGTTAGATCGCTGCGGTGTGAATAGAAGTTGAACGGAATGGTCGCGAAGCGCTCGTTAATCACGACGTAATCTTTCGGGTTCGCCAGCGCGTCGACGTACTGCGCCGCGGCTCGCCAATCTTCCATGGGCGCTTCGCGGGGCGCTTGAAGAGACCATTCGATGAGCACAATCAGCAATGCGCATTGAAGGATGGACCAGCGAATTGCGCCGATTCCACTCGCGACGAGCAGGAACATTCCTGGCGCGGCGGCGAGGCCGTATCGGCTGATGAATAGTGGCGTGCGCAGCATCGAAACAATGATCGGCGCAAGGACCGGAAGGGTAAGTAGCGCGATCGGCAGGGCGGCGCGGGCACGAGCGCGGTTGACGCCGATCACCATTAGAGCGACGAAGGCACATAGGAGCACGGGTCGGCCTGCGTAATCGAGATACGCGGCGGTGATCGAATCGAACGTCGGCCGGGGGATCCAGAATCCCATCGATTGACGGCGAACCCAAAACAGGATGATGGGCAAAAATGGCAGCACCGTCGCGCCCGTCACGCATTGAATTGCGATCCATTGCTTGAGGTTCAATCGTTCCGACGCGCGGCGCATCCACCGGATCAGAAATGCGATGTTCTGCGCCGCTACCACGAAGATCGAAAAAAGGTGCGTGTAAAGGAGCAGTGCAGTGCTCAGCACATACCAGAACCGCCGACGAAGCGTGGGCTCGGCCAGAAGGTGCAGATAATTCACACACGAGAGCAGGGCGAAGCAGACCATTAACTCGTATGAGCGTGCTTCGCGCGAATACACGATCTGTATCGGCGAACACGCCAACAGCGCCGCCGCCAGCAAACCTTCGCGGCGCGTCATGAGCAGCGACCCGAATCGATAGATCAGATAAACGGCCCACAAGCCGGCGATGACGGATGGCATGCGCAGCGAGATTTCGGAAACGCCGAAAAGCCGAATCCACACCCACACAATCGCGAAATGAACCGGCGGGGTGTTCTCGAGAAGACGCAGGCGATCGAGAAATTCGCCCGCCGATGCGCTCGCGACACGAAACGTCACTGCTTCATCAAACCAGATGCTTCGATCGCCCAGTCGCTCGAGTCGCATCACCGCCGCCAGCGCGAGGATCAGCAGCAGCGCAATGGCCGCTCCATAGCGCGTGCAAGCCTTGCGGTCGCGCTGCTCATCCAGTGACGCCACGGGTATTTCACTGCTGATCGTCATGCAACGGTTATCACACTATAAATCTTCCGCCTCGCGCACATCGTTTTATGGGACACGCGTCCGAATTTTCACGGGTTTAGCAAGCATATGAATTTGCGCCCGCCCCGCGATGTCCGATGAAAAGATAGAGGCGAGTGTATTTGTGTTAATCGTTTCGATCGAAGAAGCCGAACCGGGAATGGTCCTCGCGTCGCCGGTGATGAACCCGCAACTGCCGGATCAGGTCCTGCTTAATCGAGGATACGTCCTCGAAGACGCCACGCTGCGCCGGCTTCCTGAGCTCGGTGTCGATCATATCCTCGTCGATTATCCCGGACTTGAAGACCTCGATCGCCATCTCTCAGTGCAGCTCAGCCCCGAGCGCCGAAAGATCTTCGATCAGATCAAATCGACGATCAAAACCACCGAGAAAAACACGCGCCCCGAAGTGTCGTACAAAGACTATTATTCCGCCACGCGCGACATGATCACCACGCTGCTGAGCCAGGGCCAGCATCCCGTGTTTCTCGATCTCATGTCGCGCATGGGGAACGGAGCGGTCGAACATGCAACCTCCGTCGCGCACCTTTCGCTCCTGCTGGGCATCAAGCTCGAAACCTATATCATCGAGCAGCGCAGCCGCCTCCCACCATCGCACGCGAAGGAGATCGTAAATCTTGGCGTGGCGGGAATGCTGCACGACATGGGCAAGTGCAAGCTTCCGCCGGAGCTCCAGAACTTCGATGGCGTGCATCCGCCCGACGATGCTGCGCAGCGCGAAGAGTGGGAGACGCATCCGCGTTTGGGATACGACATGCTCCGCTCCGGCCTTGAAGCCACCGGCGCGGCGGCCGTGTTGCAGCATCACCAGCACATCGACGGCAGCGGTTTCCCGCTCATGAACACGCGCATGACGACGAACCAGCCATTGCACGGCGAACAGGTGCACATCTTCTCGCGCATTCTCCTGGTCGCCGATTTGTACGATCGCCTCACCGCGCCGCGCGGGAAGCAGAAACGGCGCAGCAACTATCAGGCACTCCATGCGATGAAATCCCGCTACGCCGGCTGGATGGACCCGCGCGTCTTCGGTGCATTGGAGCTCGTCGCGCCGCCATTCGTTCCCGGAACGCGCGTGACGCTTTCCGACGGCACGCTCGCCGTCGTGATCGAAGTCGATCCCAAAGACGCGTATCGACCGAAAGTTTCGCCAGTCGCGCAAGACGGCAAATCGCTCGATGCTGTTCGAATCTCCCTCCGCCAGTCCGGTGCTCCGACGATCACGTCGATTAGCGGCGTGCCACTCGAGAAACTCCTCGCAGAGTTGGAAGAACCGGTCGAAGCGGTGAGCTGACGCGAGCCGGGCTACAATGCGGCACCGATGATCAGCGTGCCGATTGCAGCAACCGCGACCCTTCCATTTCTTCCCGAGCTTGTCGCCCTCTGCGTTGCCGCAGCGGCGGTGGGATACCTCTGCCAACGGCTCGGCATCGTGCCGATCATTGGATTTCTCCTGACGGGTGTCCTGCTCGGACCGCACTCGCTCGGACTTGTCCAGGATCGGGCGCTGATCGATTCGCTCGCGGAAATTGGCGTCATTCTCGTGCTCTTCACGATCGGGATGGAATTCAGCCTCGATCGTCTCGGCAGTATCCGGCGATACATCCTGGTGGGCGGAACATCGCAGGTGCTGCTCACGATCGCGCTCGCGATGCTCGTGCTGCTTCCCTTCGGCGTCGGCTGGCGCGATGGCTTTTTCAGCGGTTGCCTCATCGCGCTCAGCAGCACCGCGATCGTGCTCAAGGTGCTGACGGATCGTCGCGAGATGGACACGCTGCCCGCGCAGACCGCCCTCGGGATCCTGTTATTCCAGGATCTCGCGGTTGTCGTGATGGTGATGATCGTGCCGATGCTCGGACCAGGGTCGGGCTCGCTCTGGAGCATCGCCTGGGCGCTGGCGAAAGGCGCGGCCATCATTGCGATCGTCCTGATCGGCGCACGCCGCCTGATGCCACCGTTGCTCGAACGCGTCGCGATGACCTGCTCGCAGGAAGTGTTCCTTCTGACCGTCGTCGCGATCTGTCTCGGCACGGCCTGGCTCACGAGTTTGGCGGGCGTGAGTTTGGCGCTGGGCGCATTTCTTGGAGGGCTCGTCGTATCGGAGAGTCGATTCCGCCATCACGCAATCGGCGAGATCATGCCGCTGCAAATCCTGTTTTCCGCTGCGTTTTTCGTTTCAGTCGGTCTACTGCTCGATCTAAGCTTCGTCATTCAACATCTTCCGATCGTGCTGATTGCAATTGTGGGGATCGTGATTCTCAAATCGATCACTGGAAGCATCAGCTCGCTGCTTCTCGGGCAACCGTTGCGGGTCGCGTTCTGGTGCGCGCTGCTGCTCGTTCAGGTCGGTGAGTTTTCGTTCGTCCTTTCTCGCACAGGAATCGATGCAGGCGTCAGGCCCTTCGGCATGAGTCAGGTTGGGCCGGATGTCTTCATCGCCGCAAGCGTAGTGCTAATGCTGCTCACGCCGCTGTTCGCATCGCTGGGCGCGAAGGTCGGCCGCACGGGTCAGTTTTCGATGCTGCCGGCGAATCCGTCCGATCCAACTGAAATCCGGGATCACGTCATCGTCGATGGCTGGGCCGACGCAGCGCGCATCATCGCCGGCGGACTGAAGGATGCGAAGATTCCGTTCGTGGTCGTGACGCTCAGCCCCGACGGCGCGCGAGAGGCGGAAGCCGCCGGGATGACCGTTGCCCGTGGATCGACCAGCCGCCTGCCGACGCTGCGCGAC
Organism: Phycisphaerae bacterium; assembly: GCA_025924315.1. Classification (GTDB taxonomy): domain Bacteria; phylum Planctomycetota; class Phycisphaerae; order Tepidisphaerales; family Tepidisphaeraceae; genus JAICIO01. Next base: position 160,662 of record JAICIO010000002.1, on the reverse strand, counting down.
GCGGGGATCGACCGTGCGCGACTGCTCGTCATTGCGGATGACGACGCGGAGATCACCGAGCGCGCCGTCACGATTGCTCACACACAGCGGAGCGATCTACCGATCTTCGTGCGCATCCCGGACGCATCGGCGGCGCCGACGATGAAGGAAGCCGGCGCCGAATTCATCGTCGCGGGTGATGCGAACCAAGCGAAGGCGATTCTCGGTAAGATCACCGAAACTTATTCCAGATCAGGAGCCGCCATGACCAATGCCAATGGATGTACGCACGTTTCACAGATCAAAGATGTCTCGCCGAAGACCAACGGCTGTGAAGAATGCCTGAAGATGGGCGACACGTGGGTGCACCTCCGTCTCTGCAAAATCTGCGGCCACGTCGGCTGCTGCGATTCGTCGAAGAACAAGCACGCGACGAAACATTTTCACGCGACGAAACACCCGATCGTGCAATCGATCGAGCCCGGAGAGGATTGGATGTGGTGCTACGTGGATGAAGTCTTCATCGAGCCGTGAAAAAAAGCCACAGAGACACCGAGAGCGCAGGGAACGCGCCCAAATGTTTCCTGCTCTGCGCTCTCTGTGTCTCCGTGGCGATTCGTCTTGTGCCTACTCGCGCAGCCGCGTCTGGATATTGTCCAGCACGTTCATGAAGTTGATGTAGCTGTCGTACGGCGATTCGTACGGCGAGAAGTATTTGTGGACGTCGCCGTCGGACCAGTACTTCGTGCACATGTAGTAGAAGTGATCGCTCGTCGTCAGCTTCCGCCAGTCGGCAAGCAGCTGCTCGTCTCCGCGTTCTTTGAGGGGGCCTTCGAGCTTGTATAGCTCATGGAGCGCGTTCGACTGCATCGCATTGCCGAGCCAGGCGCTCAAGTCGCGCTCGGTGTCTGCCCAGCTGATCATGTGCGGGACGTCGAGCTCGCCGGAGATCGGATATTTATCGACGATCTGTGACGGCGTGAGGAAATTATTGTCGAGGCTCGCCTTCATCACCTCGCCCGGGAGATGGCGAAGGAAATCGAAAATTCCCGTGTCGGCCCACTGGTGCTCGCCGAAGGTTTCGAAGTCCATGAACAGGTTGCAGAGGAACCCGTTGCCGTTGATCTGCGTCACCCAGCGGGCGAATTTCTCCGCGGTCAGGGGCCACTGCTCCCATGCGCGATTGCTGAAGCGGAACGCAATATCGTCGCTGAGGCGATAATTCTTCAACAGCAACCGCAGGTTCGGCGCGTGCGGCGGACGATAGACGAAATTCGGGCTGCGGTATCCGAGGATGTGATCGGCGCCCTCGGTAATCACCGCGTCGTAGCCCATGTGGCTGACGAAGTGCGCGAGATCGTTGTTGTAGATGAGCTCCGTATTCCGAAAGATCCGCGGTTCCTGGCCGAAGAGCTGCTTGATCTTCTTGCGATGCAGCTCGACCTGTGCGCGAAACTCCTCGCGCGAGTAGAGGAACGACAGCGAGTGATAATACGTTTCTTCGAGAAACTCGACGCAGCCGGTCTGGTTGAGCTGATGAAATGTCTCCATCACCTCCGGCGCGTATTGATCGAACTGTTCGAGCGCGACACCGGTCACCGAAAACGACACACGGAACCGCCCCTCGTGCATCTTGATCGTTTCCAGCAGCATGCGATTGGTCGGCAGATAACACTTCGTCGCGACCTTGCGCAGGATGTCGGCGTTTTTGAAATCGTCGAAGTAGTGACGGTCGGTGTCGAAGACGCTGTAGCGTCGCAGTCGATAGGGCTGGTGAACCTGAAAATAAAAACAAACAGAAGCCATGGACGCCTTCCGTATACCGGGCGGCGTCATTCTACGGAAGGGGACGAAAATTGCACCGGTTGATTTTCGCCCGCGTCACGTCGCCGCACGCAGCGTGCGCGCGATGAGGCGAATGCCAAGATTCAGCAGAAAGATCAAGCGAATGACCACGATCATTCCGCCGATGGCAATCTTCTCCTGCTCTTATCGGGGCTTCTTGCATAATCATAAATTTGGACGATCAGTGACGGAAATGGGTCGTTCGGATCGGTCATGACCCATTGGCTCCCAAGGGCCGTGAAGAGCAGCGGGGCGGTCCCACCGGTGATGCGCGCGATGCCCAGCATCACACCAGTGACGATCGATCCCATCGCATGCGGAAGTACGACGCGGAGAATCGTCCGCGCCTTCGTCGCCCCCAGAGCAGTCGACGCTTTGCGATTTGTAGGGTCCGCTTCAGCGGACGGTTATGTCTTCGGGAAGGCGAATAACCGGTCCGCTGAAGCGGACCCTACAAATCCCTAGGGTCGCTCAATGCCCGATTTTGATCCGACAACCGGGCGAACAGCGGCGGAACGATCTGATCGTAGTTGCCGATGACCATGGTGATGGCCATCGCTTCCGCCGCCGCTGGGCCAGTTTTCTCCTTCGCTTTGCCTGCGACGGAAGCTAGGCTCGACACTTTAACGTGGTGTTAATGCGGGGCTATCTCCCCGATATGATTTTGGGGGCAGTGGATGAAGGAGGCTTTGTGCGAACAAAACCATCAATCGCGATTTTCCTGGTGTTGCTCGTGAGCGGGGCGGCACTCCCCGTCTTGGCGAAGGACATTCTGCTTGGGAAGTGGAGCGTGACCATCACCCGCGATGACGATTCGCCCAAGGTCGGCGAGAAAGAATTCAAAGACACGCTGAATTTCACCGGCGGGAATTTCGAATCGGAGAATTTCAAGAAGCAAGGCTTCGATGCGGTCGCCTACGACGAAGATACCCGCGGAGTGCAGACGATCGCGTTTACCGCCAAGCCCAAGAGCGACAAAGAAGGCGAACTGAAGTGGACAGGCACCGCCGTCGCGAATGAGATCAGCGGAGATCTGACTTGGACAATGAAGGACGGCACGGAAGTGAAGTACACGTTCAAGGGAAGCCGAGCAGAGAAGTGATCGTCGCGCGCTCAGCCGAGAGTTTTTCGTAGCACGGGCTACCAGCCCGTGCCACCCGCGGCTATAGCCGCAACTGCACGGGCTGGTAGCCCGTGCTACAAACGCATTCAAGATGACGCTTCGAGACACCGCCGCAGCACGTGGTCGAACATCGTTGTCGTGAGCTTGCCCGTGAACGTGTTTTGTTGACTAACGTGATACGACCCCACGAGGCTGAGCCGATCGGAAAGTTTCGCGATCGCGCCGTGGCCGAAGTCACCGCTGCGAACGTCTTCACCGCAACCATTTCGTCTCGCCAAATCGATCGCGGCGTCCCACGCGATCTTTCCCAGCGCCAACAGCACGCGTTTTTTCCGCAGCAGCTTCCATTCGCGGTCGAGGTAGGCCGAGCAGTTCTCCACTTCATCTGCAGTCGGCTTGTTGGCGGGCGGAGCACAGCGTGCCGTCGCGCTGATGTAGCAATCGGCAAGCGTCAACCCATCCTCGCGGTGTGTGCTTGTTGGCTGATTCGCCAGACCGACGCGATGAAGCGCCGCGAAGAGAAAATCGCCGCTTCGATCGCCTGTGAAAATGCGGCCCGTTCGATTCGCGCCGTGCGCCGCCGGCGCGAGCCCGATGATCCAGATTCTCGCATTCGTGTCGCCGAAACCGGGTACTGGCTTTCCCCAATAATCCCACTCCACGAACGATTTCCGCTTCTCGCGCGCAACCGTCGTACACCACTCGCGCAGTCGTGGGCAGGATTCGCAGGCGATGACTTCTTTGTGCAGCTTCAGAAAACTCACGGCGCTATTCTATGATCAGGATTCTGCTTCGTCTTGGGCGGATTCCGGGTTATGATTTCGGTATGACTGTGCGACTCGAACTGCCGAAGGGTCTCGAAGAGCGACTACTCGCGGAAGTGAAGGCGGGGAAGCATACGTCGCTCGAGGAAGCCATCCTTGAAAAGCTGAGCCGTGACGAAGATCCGGACTTGATCAAGCTGGCCGGATGGAACGCGGATCATGTTCGCGCCGATTTGGACGATGCGTGGAACAATCGTGAAAATCCTGTCGATGGCGAATCCGTGCTCGCCCGCATCGCCGCGAAAAGCGCGGGGCTCAAATCTCAGGGGAAATGAAATTCATTCTTTCGGATCAGGCGTCTGAGGCGCTGGAAGCGCTGTGGGACTATTACTACGCCCGCGGCGGAACGACTTTGGCTGATCGAATCTTGGCCGAGATCCGTGAAGCAATTGACAAGATCGTCGAGCAACCTGCACTCGGCCATTTTCGGCGCGACTTGACGGACAAGCCGCTACGTTTCTACCGCGTCTACGGCATTCTTCTTATCTACGACCCCGCCTCATCTCCTTTATATATCGCTCGCGTTTATCACGGCTCGCAGGACCTGAAACGTCGACTGCGCGAAGAGCGCGACTGATGTTCGATTGATAATCAACAAACCTGCATCGGCAACTCGCCGCTGTTTCGGTCAGCGTGCTACGATCTTTGCGAAGGAGATCGACGCATGAGCGCCTTGAAACACCTCGCATATAACGACCTCGATCGCGAAATCGCCACCACACGAAAGGTGCTCGAGCGCGTGCCAGGGGAGAAGTTTTCGTTTCAGCCGCATGAGAAGTCGATGAACCTTGGTCGGCTTGCGATGCATGTCGCGACCTTGTTGCAGTGGGCCGTCGATACGATCACGAAAGACGAGCTGGATCTCGACACCACCAAAGGCCCGCGGACGGATGTGAAGGACAGTGCGGATCTTCTCGCGGAGTTTGAAAAACATGCAGCGCGATGCAAAGCGGAACTCGCGAAACTGGATGACGCGGCATTGAGCAAAACCTGGCGGGTGGTGAAGGGCGGGCAGGAGATGTATTCGGCCCCACGGGCGTATGTGCTGCGCGTCTGGTGCTTGAACCATCTCGTGCATCATCGCGCGCAGGTGTGCGTTTACCTCCGATTGCTGAACGTGCCGGTGCCGGCAGTTTATTTCAACTCTGCGGATGAACCGGCCTGGATCTTTGATTAAGTGCGTTTCTCCGCGAGATGTGCCAACTGTTATCGGCATATGATCGTATAACGAATGTGCCGATATATCTGATGTGGTGCATTGAGCGGAGGACGTCATGCAACGCAACGGAAATGGAAAAGTCGCACACGCCCATCGGACGGGCGGACGCATCGCACGCTCGCGCTCGGCGCTTTCCGCGCGCATGCCGATGGGGGAATTTCTCTTTGAATACCTCTATCGCTGTGGCGTGAAGGACAGCTTCGGCGTGCCCGGGGATTTTGCGCTGCCGACGTTTGCGTGGCTCGATAAGTCACCGATCCGATCGATTACGATGACGCACGAGCCGGGGGCGGGGTTCGCCGCTGATGCCTATTCACGCTTGAACGGCATTGGCTTGGTGTGCGTGACGTACTGCGTGGGCGGGTTGAACGTCGTTAACGCAATCGCCGGGGCATATGCCGAGAAATCGCCGGTGATTGTCGTGAGCGGCGCGCCGGGACGAAAAGACCGCGAGAAAGATCCGCTGCTGCATCACAAGGTGAAGACGTTTGAAACCCAGCGCCGGGTTTATGACGAGGTAACCGTCGCGACGACGGTGCTTCTCGACGAAGAGACGGCGGCGTCGGAGATCGTGCGCTGCGTGCAGGCGGCGCTGCGTCACAAGCGGCCGGCGTATATTGAAGTTCCGCACGACATGGTCGATCGGATGATTCCGACCAATTTCACACGACCTGTCGAACCGTCGCCGTCCGATCCCGAAGTGCTCCAAGCCGCGCTCGATGAAGCCATCGACCTGATCGACCATGCGAAGAAGCCCGTGATCCTGGCGGGCGTTGAGCTGCACCGCTTCGGTCTCACCGATCTCGCGCTAAAACTCGCGGAGAAATTCAACATTCCGATCGCGAGTGATCTGCTGAGCAAGAGCGCGGTCGCCGAGAACCATCCGCTGTACCTCGGTGTTTACGGCGGGGCGATGAGCAGCGATCCAGAGACGCGGAAATATGTCGAGTCATCCGATTGCGTGCTGATGCTGGGCACGTTCATCACGGACATGAACATGGGCATCTACACCGCGAAGCTCGATCGCAGTCGCACAGTTCTTGCGACGACAGAATCCCTAAGCGTGTGCTATCACAAGTACGAGGACGTGCAGTTTGTTGATTTTCTCGCGGGGCTCTCGCGCGCGTCGCTTGGAAAGAAGAAGTTCAAGCATCCCAATCCGCACGCGGGGCCGAAGCCGCTTGATAAATCGGAGATGACCGATGCGCTGAACATGCGCGAGCTGATGCGGATTGTTTCGCTGCACGTGGATGAGAAGACATGCGTGGTATCGGACGTCGGCGACGGGCTCTTTGGCGCAATCGGCATCCGCACGAACGCGCGGGCGGAGTTCATCGCGCCGGCATATTACCTGTCGATGGGGTTCGCCGTGCCGGCGGGGGTCGGCGTGTCGATCGCGAATCCGGCGCTCCGGCCGTTCGTGCTCGTCGGCGACGGCGCGTTTCAGATGACAGGCACTGAACTTTCGACGGCGGTTCGTCTTGGACTTAAGCCGATCGTGTTGATCCTGAACAACGAAGGCTACGGCACGATGCGAAAGATCCGCGATGGCAGGTTCAATGTCATCAGCCAGTGGAATTATCAAAAGATCTGCGAGCTCATCGGCGGAGGTGTTGCGAGCTGCGCGACGACGAAGGGCGAGCTGGATGGCGCGATTCGCGCTGCCCTTGGAAGCAATCAGCTTCACGTGATCGAAGTGCGTTTGCCGCGCGACGACATGAGCCCACAGCTCGCGAACATGACCGCGGAGATGGCGAAGTTGCGCGGAGCGAGCAGAAAGAAGAACTAGCCACCGATGAACACCGATGGACACGGATAAAGAAACGCAGAAAGAGATTTTCCTCTTTTATCGGTGTGCATCGGTGTTCATCGGTGGCAAAGAAGATTCAGCTCGCCGCTTCCGTGCTTTCGGGCGGATCGACCGTCGGAAGCTGACCACTGATCTGCAACTCGAGCACCTGGATCAGTTGGTCCAGATCGACCGGTTTCAAAAAGAGGGGTGGTAGCTCGCGCTCGGGCAGGTCGTGGATCTTCTGCTGAATCTGATCGAGCGGCATGCCGGATAAGAGAATCACCGGGAGCGATCGGCGATGGCCCTGAAGGTATGTCAGCACATCGAAGCCATCCACGTCCGGCATCTGGAGGTCGAGGAGGATGGCATCGATCTGACGATTCTTGAGGTGATTGATCGCTGACTCACCGTCGCCGGCTTCGTCGACGTCGTATCCGTAGCGGCGCAGATAATGCGCGAGGGCCATTCGTTCGACGGGCGAGTCATCGCACAGAAGAATCCGTGCTCCGCTGGCAGCCATGCCTGACGGGTACTCGGAACTCATTGGGGATAACCTACCGCCTTCCACAACGTTTCCACAATGCCTATATTTTCGTTGTTATCAATATTTATGTTCGGTTTGGACCACTGCAAAGTGTACAGAATTGCTGCTCCTTGACAGTATTCCCGTAGGAATTATGCTGCTGGTTCACAACTGAAGAGCGTTCTTATCGAGAGTGGTCGAGGGTCGGGCCCGATGACGCCACAGCAACCCTGAGCGAGCGAAGCGAGTCGAAGGGTGCTAACTCCCTCCTGTTTGGAGATCCAGTGAGCTGGATCACCGGGCGGGGAAGATAAGAAGAGCACGCAACCGCCTTCCCGCATTGCCGCCTCTTCTTATCCCGAGAGCGGCGCTCTCCGAAACAAAACGAAAGCGAACTGGAGCGAGCATGAGCTACGTCCTGGGATTGAAGTGCAAAGAGTGCGGCCATCGCGTGCCGGTGTCGCCGGTGCATGTCTGCGAGCAATGCTTCGGCCCCTATGAGGTCGAATACGACTACGCTGCCATGAAGGGTAAGGTCACTCGCGAATCCATCGCCAGCGGACCGAAGAGCCTGTGGCGCTATCGCGATCTGCTCCCGGTTGACGTTCCGGTGACAGGATTCAACTCCGGCTTCACGCCGTTCCGCAAGGCGAAGCGTCTGGCGCAGGTGCTCGGCTGCTCGAACTTGTGGATCAAGGATGATTCCTGCAATTATCCGACGTACTCCTACAAAGAGCGCGTGGTGTCGGTGGCGATCAGCAAGGCCGTCGAATTCGGGTTCGACACGGTTGGCTGCGCTTCGACCGGAAACCTCGCGAATTCAACCGCGGCGCACGCGGCGGCGGCGGGGATCAAGTGCTACGTCATGATCCCGCACGATCTCGAGCAGGGAAAAGTGCTCGGCTCGTTGATCTTCGGGCCCACGATGGTTCGCATTCGCGGAAACTATGACGATGTAAATCGTCTTTGCACTGAGATCGCGGACAAATACGGCTGGGCGATTGTGAACGTGAACCTTCGGCCGTACTACACCGAAGGCGCCAAGACCCATGGCTTTGAAATCGCCGAGCAATTCGGCTGGAAACTTCCGCAGCACACGGTTGTTCCGACCGCGGGCGGAACGATTCTGCCGAAGATCTACAAGGCGTATCAGGAGTTCATCCAGCTCGGCCTCGTCGAGGACAACAAGCCGAAGATTTATTCCGCCCAGGCGGCGGGTTGCAATCCGGTCGTGACGGCGATTCAGAAGGGCGTGGACATCATCGAACCGCAGAAGCCGAACACGATCGCCAAGAGCATCGCGATCGGAAATCCGGCGGATGGTTACTACGCGTACAAGGTCGTGAAAGACAGCAACGGCTGGGGCGAAAGCGCCAGCGATCGCGAAATTGTGGATGCGATCAAGCTGCTCGCCAAGACCGAAGGCATCTGGACGGAACCCGCCGGCGGGACGACCCTCGCCGCGGCGATCAAGCTGATCCAGTCGGGTCGTATTCCGAAGGACGAATCGATCTGCGTCTGCATCACCGGGAACGGGCTGAAGACGCTCGAAGCGGTGCAGAACGATCTCCCGCAGCCGCGCGTGATCGAGGCGAAGCTGAGCGAATTCGACGAGTTGCTCGCGGAGAATGAGGCCGCGGAGAAAAAGGCATCCGCGCGTGCAGAACCGGTGGGGGCGCTGTAATCTTGTTTAGCCGCCGCGGCCACGCGGCGCTGCGCATGTTGATCAAGACTAAGAAACGCCGCGTGGCCGCGGCCACTAAACGAGATTTCTCATGAGCGTTAAGATTCGAATCCCATCGCCCCTGCGAGGCTTCACCAACGGCGCCGATATCGTCGAGACCGAAGGCGCCAACATCGGCGAAGTGCTCAACGACCTGAAGGCAAAGGCCAACGGCATCGAACCGCGGCTGTTTAAGGGACCCAACCAGCTCAATCGCTTCGTCAATATTTACCTCAACGACGAAGACATTCGCTTCCTCAAGAACCTCGAAACGCCCGTGAAGAGCGGCGACGAAGTGAGCATCGTGCCGGCCATCGCAGGTGGGTGAAGTTCACTCTCACGTCGGAGGGTCGATGCGTTACGTGCCATATATTGGCGTCGTCGTGATCATCGCGCTGGTGTGGGCGTTTTCGCCGACACATGCGCAGGTACGCGTTGACACGAATTCCCCGAACAACAGTATGGTGCCGGAGCACAACAGCAGCACCGCAAGTCGTGGTTCGGCACCAATGCTCGACAGCACGGCTGTCCGCGCGATGGTCGCGGAGGCGGCTGGTTATCCGCGGATCGGGAGCGATGTCGAGATCGGACTGAATCCCAGCGCCGCCATCCCCGCGCCGTTCGACAAAGTTTCGCGCAAGGCACGCGGAAAGCTGCTCGCGTTCGACGCGAATTGGGTCGGGATTCAAGCGCGCGAGTACGACGTGAAGGTGTGGTTGCCGCGCGAGAACGTCGGCTACGTCGCATCGATTCCCGGCAACGGCGAACACTAATACAAAGGTGAATCGCGTGGGCGAAACGTTTAATCGCCGCAGTTTACTCGTCGGCGCCGCAACGGCGGCCGCGACCGTCGGACTCAACTCAATCGCTCGCGGCGATGAATCGAAATCCTCGATCGACGATCGCCCGCGACTTCCCCTCAAGATCCTCCTTCGCGAAAAACCTTCCGAAAAATGCCAGCAGGAGCTGCGCGAGATTTCGCAGCAGGTCACGCTCACCGATGCGCTCGACGACGCCAACGTCGTTTACGGATCCGTCAGCGCAGATGAGGTGAAGAAGGCAAAGAACCTGCGGTGGATTCAGTGCGTCTCCGCCGGCGTCGAGCATCTGCTCACGCCGCCGCTCATCGACAGCGACATCATCGTCACCAACGGCAAGGGGTGCTACGCCCCCGAAATCTCCGAGCATGTTTTCGGCCTGCTCTTCGCGATGACACGGCGTATCGGCTACTGCGCACGCGATCAGAAAAAACACCAATGGCAAAACGCGGTCGCACCGATCGAGCTCCGCGGGATGACGATGGGGATCGTCGGCCTGGGTGGGATCGGCCGCGAAACGGCGCGCCGGGCCAAGGCGATGGATCTTCACGTGATCGCGGTCGATGCCGAGCCGATGACGATCCAGCGCATGCCGGTCGTCGATGAAGTGCGACTGGTCGATGACGGACTCGACGATCTGCTGACGCGTGCCGACATCGTCGTCAACGCCACGCCCTTCACAAAACGCACGCATGGCATGTATGGCCCGGATCAATTCGCGAAGATGAAGCAGGGCGCCTACTTCATCAACGTGAGTCGCGGACGGATCGTTCAAACCGACGCGCTGTTGAGTGCGCTCAAGAGCAGTCACCTCGCCGGCGCCGGGCTCGATGTGACCGATCCCGAGCCGCTTCCCGAGAACCATCCGCTATGGAACGAGCCGAATGCCTTCATCACGCCGCACATCGCCGGCCAATCGCAATTCGGCCGCGGACGCGTTGAAACGGTTTTCGTCGAAAACGTCCGCCGCTATTCGCAATCGCTCCCGATGCTCAACGAGGTCGACAAGCAAAAGGGATATTGAGCGCAAGTAGGGTGCGCTTCAGCGCACCGGTTACTTGCGTTCGAATTGAATAACCGGTGCGCTGAAGCGCACCCTACAAAAACTCCTCCCGCGCTATAGACTGTTCCTATGACCGAATCCGAATACAGTCGCCGCTGCTGGTTCACCTTCCCGACGCGCACGCAGGTCGAGCAACCGATCATCTGGCAGATGAGCCGCAAATTCCCGGACATGATGTTCGACATCCGTCAGGCCAGCATACAGCACGAGATCGGGATTATGGCCGTCCTTCTCACCGGTAGCGAAGCCGACGTGAACGGCGCCATTGCGTTTCTCCGATCGAAGGGCGTGACGGTCGAACCCATCGAGAAGAGCGTCGTCGAGGGTTAGCCTGAATCGTTAATTTGCTATTTCTCAAGTGACGGCTATGATTGTCCGAAGTAAGAGTTAGACGGCTCATCTGAGCTTGAGATTCGAAAGTCTGGTTCGTGCCCGCCTGAATTTCCGTTTTCTCCCCCTCGATTCCGTCCTTGTTGATCCCGCCGATGCGGGTTTACACTCATTTCTCAGTTTTGGCGCCGCAATCGGCGCGAAGAAAGACACATGGTCGAACAGATCAAGAATCAGATCCTCTCTCGGATCAAATCAGAAAATTATCGTCCGCAAAAACCGCGGCGGTTGGCAAAAGACCTTCACCTCACCAGCGAAGAATCGTACGGCGCATTTCGCGAAGCGCTGCGCGAGTTGATGCATGACGGCCGCGTGGTTGTGGGCCAGGGCGGCGTCATCGTTATGCCGACCGAGCGCACCAGCCGCGATGAATTCACGGGCACGTATCGTCACAACAAGCGCGGCTTCGGCTTCGTCGTGCCGCTCGATCCGTCGGCGCACGAGGACCTCTTCATTCCGCCCGGCGAAAATAATGGCGCCATCACCGGCGACGTCGTTCGCGCCAAGATCACCAGCCGCGGACAGCGCGACGGCAAAACGATGTACACGGGGCGCATCACGGAGATTGTCGAACGGAAAAACAAGCGTTTCGTCGGCTCGCTCGCGAAGATTCACGGCCAATGGGTCGTGCAGCCCGATGGCAACACCTATACCGAACCGATTCTCGCCCCCGATGCCGCCTCGCGCCACATCAAGATCGGCACGAAGGTCGTCATTGAAATCACCACGTTCGCCGAAAATGGCGATTGGGCGCGCGGCGTGATCACCGAAGTGCTCGGCCAAGCCGGTGAAAAGGATGTCGATCTCAAGTCAGTTATCGTTCAGTACAACCTGCCGGAAAAGTTTCCGCCGGAAGCGGAGGCCCAGGCGCGCGAAGCGGTTGACACATTTCGACCCGAAGAAGAAATCTCGTCTCGACTCGATCTCAGCGACGAGATCATCTGCACGATCGATCCGGACGATGCGAAGGATTACGACGACGCGATCAGCCTGAAACAGGTCGAAGGCGGATACTGGGAACTCGGCGTGCACATCGCGGATGTGTCCCATTTTGTCGAGGAAGATTCGCCGCTGGATCTGGAAGCGCGCGAGCGCGGAAACAGCACTTATTTTCCCGGCTACGTGATTCCAATGCTTCCGACGATTTTGAGCAATGGTGTCTGCTCGCTGCAGGAAGCCGTGCCGCGGCTCTGCAAGAGCGCGTTCATCACATTGGACGACGATGCGCAGCCGATCCGCACACGCTTCGCGAATACCGTCATCAAGAGCGCCAAGCGTCTGCGTTATCGCGAAGCCCAGGCGATCATCGATCGCGCGAGCGAAGTTCCGCATCCCGATGGCCCGAAGCGCGTCGCAGATTACGAGCCGCAGGTCGTGCGGTTGCTCGACGATATGAACGCGCTGGCGAAGCGGATTCAGAAGCGGCGACTGATGGCGGGACAGCTCGTCCTCGATCTGCCGGTGGTCGATCTCGTACTTAGCGATGAAGGCAAGGTCATCGACGCGATACCCGAGGACCAAAGCTTCACGCACACGCTGATTGAGATGTTCATGGTCGAAGCGAACGAGGCGGTGGCGCGGTTGCTCAGCTCGCTCGGCGTTCCGTTCTTGCGTCGCACGCACCCTGAACCGGAGGTGACGGACAACGAGCGCCTGCGGCACTTCACGACGGTCGCCGGATACCGATTGCCGAAGGATCTCGATCGAAAAGCCTTGCAGGCGCTGCTTACCGCCGTGCGCGGGAAACCCGAGTCGTACGCGATCAACCTTGCCGTGCTCAAGAGCCTGACGCGCGCTGAATATTCACCGCAGGAGGTTGGCCACTATGCGCTCGCGAGCGAAGATTACTGCCATTTCACCAGCCCCATCCGTCGTTACGCCGACCTCACGATCCATCGCCTGCTCGACGCATACTTCGACGCGACCGGTCACCAATTTAGCGGCGGCGGGAACTCGCGAAGCGGGTACTCCAAGGACCGGGCTAAGGGCGGTCGCAAAGCGAAGATCGAACTCGAAGATGTCCCAACCTACGACTCCCTCGTAGAGCTTGGCAAGCACATCAGCTTCACCGAGCGCCGCAGTGAAGACGCCGAAAAAGAACTGCGGCAGGTCAAGATCCTCGAGCTGCTGAAGAACCAGATCGGCGAAGAATTCACCGGCGTGATCACAGGCATTACGAATTTCGGCCTGTTCGTGCAGATTCAGGATTACCTCATCGATGGCCTGATCCGTTACGAGGATTTGATGGACGACTGGTGGGACGTCGATGAGCGCGGCGGAGTCGTCCGCGGGCAACGCACCGGCATGAAGATCCACATGGGCGATCTCGCGCGGGTGCGAGTTGTTCGTGTCGACATCCCGCGGCGCGAATTGGACCTTGGGATCATCGAGATGCTGACGCGAGGGCGTCGAGCGAATCAGCAGGGCGAGGAAGGTCAGCACCCAAAATCCAAGAAACACGACAAGCACGGGAAGCACAAAGCGAAGCATCCGCTGCAGAACGAGCGTGGCGGGCAGGCGCGTCGCGGGCGGAATCCGAAGCAGCGGGGGCGTCGCCGGCGCTGATGGCTTACTTAATCGTGACCGTGAGCGGCTTGGCGATATTATCGTAATGAAGGACGAGCGTTTTCGACGATTCGTCCCATTCCTGTTCGAAATGAACCTGTCGTTGACCGTTGGCGATCACCACTGAACCTGGTTTGCTGTTCAGCGCGATGCGCGTAATGCACCGCGACATCTCGGGCCCATGCGATGTGAAGGTGAGGGCGTTGCCGAGGGTATTCTCATCGCGAATGCGCGACGCGGACGCGACGACTGACGGCCGCGGAACTGAATCAATGTCGCGATAGAGCCCTACCTCTCCGGGATGCAACTGCGGATCGACGACAACCGGCAGCTTCTCGTTGAAAAGGTCAACGAATCGACCGCGGATTGTGACGGTTTCGCTACTCGTCGATTCATCCATCACCGCCGCAATCACGTAATTGCCACGATGCAGAATGAGGTGATTCTGCGTCTTCAATTCGCCGAGCTGCGCCAAAAGAGTCGAACTCCCGTCGGCCGACTTCGCGAGCGCTGACGGACTTTTGTTAAGATATACGAGTTTGCCCTTGCCGCAGTCATGCGCGCCGGGCGATGGTTGTCCGGGCAGGCCGAGCAACTTCAGCAGATGCGCCGCGGGATGTTTGAACTGATTCGGTGGCGTGTTCCACCATGCGTGCACCGCGTTGTACGGATCTTTGAAATCATCGACGAGCACGATCTTTCCGCCGTCCCGTACCCACTTCGCAAGCGTCTCGTGATACACCGGCGAAAGCGGTTTCATGCCTTCGTACGTGAGCAACAGAACATCGATGTCTCTCAAGGCCCTCGCATCGTTCAAAGTTTCAAGATGCACAACCTTCGCCGGCATTCCGTGCTTCAAAAGCGGCATCGCGAGACCGAAGAAATTGCCGAGATGCCTGTCGCTTGGCGTTGGATCAACGCGCTGAAACATCAGCGAATCGGACACCGCCACGCCGATGCGATCGTATCCCGAGTCCCATTGGATCTGCTTCTCGTCCGCCATTTCCGCCAGCGCATTGAAGCAGGTCAAAAGGACTTTGCGATATTGATCGGAGATTGGAACGCGCAACGGCCGAGCCTTGGCATCCACCAGTCGCGCGTTGATCTCATTGGCGAAGTAATCCTTTTCAAACACCCGGTTCGGCCAGGGCATGATCTCGTAGTTGCTGATCTCCGGCTGGAGCAGCGAAGCGACGAGCGTGCGCTTGTAGTTCGCTTCGTAATCGTCCCAGCCGTGGTTCGGATCATCCTCAATCGGGTCGGCGAGAAAGTAACAGGTGCGACCGGTGGGGCGGACCATGCTCGCCATCTGTGCATATTCGAAATACGCGGACTCGAACGTACGTTCTTTCAACTTCCCTTCATATTCGTTCGGAGCACGAGCGGTTCCGGTCCACACCTGCGCGATGTACCCGTCCGCATCCGGAAGCGACATCAGGCTGCACATCGGACTGACCATCTGAATGTATGAGTAGCTGATCAGACTGTGCGTCGGAACATAGCAGCGGACGGTTTTGCCTTTCTCGCGCGCGTAGCTCTTGGCATACGCGAAGAGTTCTTGAAGCGCATCGTGATAGAGAATGTATTTCAGCTGATCGGCGCGATAGCGCGCATCGACGCTTTCATCCGGCGGACGCCACGCCTCGCCGTAATGTTTCTGAAACTCGCGCTTGAACGCATCCTCATATCCCGCGAACGCCCAATACTCCGGCTCCTCGAGATAAATCGCCTCTGCACCCGCGTCGATCGCGCCGGCGAGGCGTGTCTTCAGATACGTGACGTAACGATCGGTCGGGCAATAATAAGGATTTGTCGGATCGTTGGCATTGTGCAGGATGAGCGATCCATCGCGCCGGCGCTGAGCGGTGTCGTGATGATCGACGCCGTCCCATTTGCCGCTTTGGAAATCGTTGTACCCGCCCCACGCGACGCCGGTCATGAACTCGACCCGATAGCCATGCTCGCGCCACGACGCGATCCGCTGCGGCAGGTCCGGCGACCAGCCGTACACCATCACGATGTCCTGCTGGAAATCTAGGTTCGCCTTCCACCCACCGGAGATTTGAAATGACGTGCGGCCGGCGCCCGGCGTCTTCTGTGCCATGGCGGAACCCGGCAGAAGGAGAAGAAGAATCAGCGCGACAAGCGATTTCGTCGCGCTGCAGATCGATATCGCTCGCCTCGTTGTCATGTGAGGTTACGACGGGCGCTTGAAATAAAATGTCCGGCTGTTCTGGTCGTCGCCGACCGAAACGAGTTCCCATCCCTGCTGACCGATCTGCGTCAGGAGCTTGTTGTTGTCGAAGTCGTCTTCGTTTTCTTTTCCACCGAGGTCTTTGTAAAGATCCCACGGCTTCACAGTTGGCCGGTGATCGCCGGGCGCATACCAGGCAGCGTTCGTGCCGACGCGCGAGAGCGTGGCATATTCGAAAGTGTGTCGCACGGTCGCGGCATTGTCAGCTGCGCGAGCGGTGTGAGATTGATACATCGTGACGCAGCACGCCAGTGCGACCAGAGCGCACGTCGAAACAACCAACTTCCGCATTGGAGCCTCCTTGCTTGTCAACGCTTTGTAGGGTCCACTTCAGCGGACCGGTTACTCGCTGTTTCACCGCAGAAGGAATAACCGGTCCGCTGAAGCGGACCCTACCAGAGATCGTTCGTGAAAGACCGCATCACACTCCGCGGGCGAGAAATCCGCCGTCGACAATGATGGTTTCGCCGGTCGTGTAACTTGCGGCGGGGGAGATCAGGTAGATCGCGGCGCCGACGAGCTCTTCCGCGCGGCCGAAGCGTCCGAGCGGCGTGTGCGCCTTGAGCCAGGCGCCGCGCTCGGTGCCTTCGATCAGCGGGCGATTGAGATCGGTCGGGAAAACGCCGGGGGCGATGCCATTCACGCGGATGCCGTATTGTGCCCATTCGTTGGCGAGCCCGCGCGTCAGGCCCATCACGCCGCTCTTGCTCGACGCGTACGCGAGCACTTCGGTCAGCGAGATGAACGAGTTGAGCGACGCGATGTTGACGATGCTCCCGCGTTCGCCGCGCTCGTTGGGCTTTTGCTCCTTCATCATCCGACCGGCCGCCTGCGCGACCGCGAAATTGCCGACGAGATTCACGTCAACGATTCGCTTGAATTCGGAGACTGGCATCTCAAGTGAAGGCTGACGCTTGATGACGCCCGCAGCATTGACGACGGCGTCGATCCGCCCGAAGCGCTCGCGCACATGGTCAAACGCCGCCTTCACGCTCGCTTCGTCGGCGACGTTGAGTTGCACACCGTCATGACCTTCGCCAAGCAGTTCCCGCGCCGCGGCCACTTTCTCAGCATTCGTCGATCCGACAATCACTCGCGCGCCCGCCTCCGCGAAACCATTCGCAATCGCGAGGCCAATTCCGCTCGTTCCACCGGTGACGAGGTAAATCTTTCCGTTGATCTCGAGCCCGCTATACGCCATGAATTAAACCTCAACCGATTTGAACGACTTCGAATCGAACGCCACGTCCGCTTCTTTGGCGATCGCAGCAAATGCATCGACTTCCGCGGCGGTGAAGAGGAGTCCGCCATGTTTCTTGGAGAGTGCGGCGGATTCGGCTTCGATCTGGCCGGGGAGCATGCTCTTTTCGTTGCCGTGGCCGAGGATGTCGGCGATCACCGCTTTCACGTTTTCTTTCTGACTGCGCTTGCAGGCGAAATCTTCGCAGGCGATCGCATCGGGCCGAATGCACTGGAAGAAGAACGCGCAGGTTCCTTTTTCGCCGGCGGGGACTTTGTCCCAGCGATTGCGAATCGTCGGGAGCGATCCGCCGATGAACGCCGCCACCAGCTCGTCGATCAGCGAAAGGCCGTAACCCTTGTGCGCGCCGAACGGCAACAGCGCCGCGACCTGGGCGGCCTCTCGCGTCTCGACGCCATCCTTATCTACCGCCCAACCCGCGCCGAGTTGCTTGCCTTCGCGCGCGAATTGTTGAATTCGGCCCGTGGCAACGGTGCTCGTCGCCCAATCGACGCAAATTGGATACCCGATGACGTCGCGCGTCGGAAAACCCCACGAGTGCGGGTTGGTGCCGAGCGTCGGAAACTTTCCGCCGAAGGGAACCACCTCCGCAAGCGCCGCGGTGCAGTTGGTGTACGCGATGTAGCCTTTGTCCGCGACGTCGATGACGTACCCGCCGCCCCAGAGGTAGTGAAACGCGTTGTCGACCGCGACGATGCCGACACCGTATTCGTCGGCGAGCTTCATGCAGGTGTCCATTGCCTCAAACGCCGTCGCCATGCCGAGCTTGCGGTTCGCGTTCCAGCGCTGCACGGCTTTGTATTTGCTCGGCAGCTTTTCGATGATCGCGCCCGGCTTGCATCCGCCAGCTTTCGAGCCGAAGTGCTCGTCAAGATGGAGCGCCTTGATGCCGTTGTGCGTGCGAATGCCGTGCAACGATGCCTGATGACAAAACCTCGCCGCGGCCTGCGATTCGTCCGCCGTGTATCCGCGATGGCGGAACGCGGCTTCCATCAGCGAGTCATGAACGGAGGTTGGTACGACAAAATATTGGGTGCCCATGTTGTTTTTGTAGCACGGGCTACCTGCCCGTGCACGCGCAAAGGCACGGGCAAGTTGCCCGTGCTACAGGAAAGTCAGAACTGATTCGCCTGAACGTAATCTTTCGCGCCTTTGAGAAAGTTCACAATATTGTTGGCCGCTCGCAGGCCCTGCCGCTGAACCGATTCATTCGTCCGGCTGCCGATGTGCGGCGTGACGATGATGTTGTCAATCTCCTGGAAAATGTGCGGCGCTTTGATTGGCTCGATCTCCAGCACATCGGCCGCGTAGCCCCACAGCTTGCCGGACTTGCACGCGTCGGCGACGTCCTTTTCAACGATGAGCGCGCCGCGCGCCGTGTTGATGAGCAGCGCCTTGTCCTTCATCACCGCGATCGTGTTTTTGTTGATCAGTCCGCGAGTCTGTTCGGTCACGTGCGTGTGCAGGCTGACCACGTCCGCTTCTTTCAGGAGATCTTCCACAGTCCCTTTGCGTTCGACGTTGTATTCGTGGGCGAACGCGATGTCCCAGTAATGCCCGAAAGCGATGACTTTCATTCCCAACGCCAGCGCCCGCTTGGCGGTTTCCTTGCCGATACGTCCGATGCCGATCAGGCCGAGCGTCTTGCCATACAGTTCACAGCCAGTTTTGCGCTTCCATTCGCCGGCCTTGGTCGAGCGGATGTGCGGATAGAAATGCTTCGCAAGCGCGATCATCAGTCCAATGGTTTGCTCGGCCACGGTTGTCTCATTCACGCCGGGCGTGAAGAGCACCGGGATCTTCTTGCTCGTCGCGTATTTCACGTCGATCGAATCGAGACCGATGCCGTACTTGGCGATGACTCTGAGTTTCGTCGGCGCCGCGAGCAGCGCGTCAATCACGCGCGCGTTCAGCGCATCGTCGCCATTGAGCAGGCCATCAAATCCGCCGCTGGATTTGATGAGGTCGAGCATCTGTGGCTCGTTGAGCGGTCCGCGGGCGCGGACGATTTCGAATCCGCTTTTGTCGAGCACATCGTGATGCTTTCCAGGCGTGTCCTGGAAGCTGGTGGTGGAGAGCAAAATCCGCACTGCGATTTCCTTATGGAGCTAAAGTTGAGCAGCACATTTTATGCGCAAGTCGGGCGTGTCACCAGCAGCGCGGCCGTGAATTGCATCCGCGAGAATCTCGAGGCTATCCACGAGCCGCGGGCCCGGACGGTTGAAGTAGGCATTGCCGTCGGCGATGTGAACTCGGCCATTTCGCACGGCCCTCAGCGCATTCCATTGCGGATTCTTGGCGAGTCTGGCGAGGTCACTCTGCGTTCGCTCGATCGAAAATCCACAGCAGGCGATGAAGATGATTTCCGGATCTGCCTGCTGAAGTTCGCTCCAATCGATTCGCCGCGAGCGAGCACCCGATTGGCCGATCAGTTCGCGGCCGCCGGCGAGGTGGACCAGCTCGGGATTCCAATGTCCGCCGCAGAAAAAGGGATCGAGCCATTCGAGGAACGCGACGGTGCGACCATCGTTCGTTTGAGCATATCGACCGACGATTGCAGCGACGCGCTGTCTCAATGCATCGATGATCTGCTTTCCCTCATCCGGAATCTGCGCCGCAATCGCAACGACGCGCATTGCATCGAAGACGCCTTGTAGCGAGGTCGGCTCGAGGTTGACGATTTGCGGTTTGCCTGGCAGCACACGCGCCGCCGCCTGGACCTGTGATTCATCAACCGCGCACACATCGCACAGCGCCTGCGTGACGATCAGATCGGGATTCAGGGTCGCGAGCGTCTCGGCGTCGAGTTCATAGAGCGGAAGGCGGCTCTTCGCCCGCTCGCTCACCATCGCATCGATCTCGCTGCTCGTTGCATTGGCGGGAATACACGTTCGCGTCACTTTCGGAAGGGCGGTGACGGATACCGGGAAATCGCACTCGTGCGTGACGCCGACGAGGTGCTCGCGCAAACCAAGCGAGCAGATGATCTCGGTCGCGCTCGGCAGTAGTGAAACGATCCGCATGGCATTCCGACGAAAGCCGTAAGGACAGTGCCGACATCCCGATTCGCAACAGTATCCGCGACGGCGGTGATAGGCTTCAGTGAAGACGAGGAATGCGCCTTCGCGGTAGTAGTCCATGCCTTCGACGAGTGGCTCGGCCATTGCGCGACTACGGGGTGATGAAGATCGCGCCGTCTTCGACGCTCAGTTCGACGCCGGCCTTCTGTGCCGCTTCCTGCAAGGCGGCTTGCAGCATCACCGTCGGATCTTTGCTGATTTGCAACCGACGCATGATACCGTCACCCTTTTTCGTGCCGGCCTGGAGGGTGATCTTCAATCCGCGACGCTTGCATTTGATCAGCGTGCCGTCGGCAAGTTTGGTGTTCATCGGCTTGATGTACGCGTCGATGTAATGCACGCCGATGCCGGACTTATCGTCCATCTTTCCCGGCAGCTTCTCCTCCGCCGCCTGGTTCACGTCACAGAGTTTGCTTTTCATGGCTGTTGCTTTCGTAGCACGGGTTTTCAACTCGTGCATCTTCTGTTTTGAAAAACGTGCACGGGTTGGAAACCCGTGCTACTTCAGTCACACACCCCCGGCGAGTTTTTCGTCGATCGCCTTTCTAAATGCGCGAATGTGATCCGGCGTGCTGCCGCAGCAGGCGCCCATGATGTTGGTGCCGGCTCCCATCAGCGGAACGACGCCTTTCACCATTTCTTCCGGCGTCTCATCGTAAATCACTTGCATGTTCACGAGCTTGGGAAGGCCGGCGTTGGGCTGGGCCATCACATTGAGGCTGGTGGTCTGCTTGTAGCGCTCGATCGCTTCCTTCGCATGCGGCATGTCCATGCCGGTGCCGCAGTTCAGGGCGACGATGTGTGCGCCGCGTTCTTCCATGAACTCCGCCGCTCGCTCGGGGTCGATGCCCATCATGGTGCGGAAGGTCGAGCCGTCGAGCGTCACGTCGTACGCCATCGAGCCAATGATGCACGGACAGCCAGCTTCCTTGGCGGCGTCGATCCCGATGCCGAGCTCTTCGAGGCCGGTCTGCGTTTCGATGATAATCGCATCGGCGCCGCCGTCCATGAGCGCCTTCGCCTGCTCGGTGAACGCTTCGCGGACCTGGTCTTCGGTGAATTCCCCGTACGGTTCCATGAGTCCCCCAAACGGGCCGATGTCGCCGATGACATAGCCTTCGCGACCCACGGATTTGAATGCTTCTCTCACGATCGCAACGCCGGCCTTGTTGATGGCGGCGACGTTGTCCGCGTTCCCGTGGCGGTTCAGCATGATGCGCGATCCGCCGAAGGTGTTGGTCAGAATGCAGTCGGAGCCGGCCTCGGCGTAGCGCTTCTGGATTCCCAGCACGCGTTCGGGATGGTGGATGTTCCACTCTTCGCCGCAGTTTCCCTGCACGAGACCCGCGAGCATCAGCTGCGTGCCCATCGCGCCGTCACCAAGCAGCGGGCGTTCTTTCAGAGCTTCGAGTAAGGGCTTTTTCATCAATTCCTTCGATGCCAAGGTCATTGTATGTACGTGACGCTTTTTCCCTTCAGATGGTTCAGCGCCACGAGCAGCTTCGGCACAAGAACGACGACGTCGTCGAAGTCAGTCGATTTCGCATTCAGAACGACGACCGCCAGCGGAAGTGTCGAAAGGTTCTGCTGATGCGGAACGCTCTTGTCGACAGTGACGAGTGCGTCAAACCCGCCACCGGCCGCCAGTGCGAGCAATGCACCATTCTTGATGCCGCGCCATCCCATATATTGCACGGTAAAGACGTCGTGTCCCGGAAGTTCATTGCGTAAGTTATGCGGCAGGTTTTCGTCCAACAGAATCTTCATGCCACCTTAGTTCCCGGGGCATGCGATACCAGTTCCTCCGCCTGAGCAAGAACTGCAATAACCTGGTCGCGCTCAACGGTCGGATATTGCTCAAGGAAAAACTCGACGGTCCTATTGTGCGCGAGATAGTCGAACAAGGTTTTCACGGGAACGCGTGTCCCAGCAAAGCACGGAGTGCCGCCCATGATTTCCGGATCGATCTTTACGGGATTCGGAGACATCATTTCGATTCTACCATCGTGGTGGCTAAGTTCGCTATTTCCGTCTCACGCTTCACGAGGGCGTAATGAATCGTTTCGAGCACCAGCCCCCACTTGTGCTTGCGGCTCGACGGCTCGCAGTAACAACTGGGGGACATCGCGGGGCGTTGCCAGGCGAGCACGTCGTTGAGCGATTGGCCGAGCAAGGGTTTTTCGTGATCGATTGCGACCATCAGATGTTCGGCGTTGGTCATGTAGCGGCACATGAAGCGGTGCCCTTCATCGCCGGGCGCGGGGCCGCAGGTTATTTCCCTGATCGGGTAGCCTTCGTCGCGCCGCCCGAGTTTCAGTCGATACACGAAGTGAATCGTGCGGCCCATGTTGCTGCACGTCGAGCCTTCGTATTTGAAGACGGCATCAATCGTGCCGTCGTCGTTCGTCGCAATCGTCAGCCGCTCGGCCGCCCAGCGATCGAGCGCTCGCGCGTTGACGGCATACTTCGCATCGCGCGTGAGCGTGGCAATCTTTACCGGCTCCCCGGCAGCGTTTTCGATCGCGAGTTCCTCTTGCAGTGACGGCGATTCGGTCTTGGAAAACTCGGGTGCCCGGCGATACGGCACGCGGCGATACTGGCACGACCCGAACGAGCAGTTCTCGCACGCCACCAGATCCGTCAGCTTGCGAACGCGATCGGTGTGATTCGTGAGCCCGAAGACGGCGATGAGCGACTTCTTCGGCTTGAGCATCCCGGATTCGAGCACGTCCACCTTGCCGGGCAGCGGCTGTTGCGCGGTACGATTCAGCAGCTCGAGCAACCGCGGCTGTTGATCGATTTCCCACTCCGGATAACCAGGGCTGTAGTGCGGGAGCACGGCCATCTTGCGACTTTCAGCCCAGGCGCAGAGTCGCGCGCCGGTCATCGTCATCAGGTGTTCGACGACAGCCGATCCGAAGATCTCGAGGAAGAAATATTCATCCGGCTTTTCTTCCAGCCAGAGGCGCTGCGACTCGGCTTCCAATTCCGGCCCCGCGCTGACGGCCGCGAGGATCGCGCCGTGCGCTTCGGCTTCATGAAGCATCTTCTGCAGCTTCGGGCTCGCGAAGGTGACGCCGTCGATCAGGATCGAACCGTTCGTGAGTTGAACGGTTTGCGCTTCGCGCGCGTACACCCACGGCTTGCCATTTTTCGCGTACCAGCCGCGCGCCCACTCGGCCAGCTCGCGCGCCCGGCCGTCGAGCACGCGATCGCGCGGATAGCCCAGCAGCCGCTTGTACTCCGCGGGCTGGACGTTGATGTCCGGCAATGTGTCGACCAGCTCGATCATCTTACGGCCTGTTCCGTCTCCGAATCTTCAGGCAACGCAAGCGTCGCCGCTACGGGTTTGAACTGACAACCTTCGACGAAGAAATCGAAAAAGTGCGGATGCGTTTCGAGCCGCACATGCTCGACGCGCTTCACAAGCTCTTCCAACTCGCGGCGCTTGGTCTTCGAGAGCAGGGCGATGCACGCGCCTTCGATGGCCGCGTTGCCGACCTGCACGATCTTTGAATCCGGAATATTCGGAATCAGCCCGATGCGCTTCGATGCATCGACCTTCAGATGCCGCCCAAATCCGCCGGCGAGATAGAAGAGGTCGAGATCGTCGAAGCCGATGCCCATCGTGTTGAACACGGTCTGGAGTCCCGCGACGTTCGCGCCCTTCGCCTGCGCCAGTTCGTTCACGTCGCTCTCGACGAAGTAGACGTTGTTCTTCTCGTTCAAGACGATGCGCGAGCCGGATTCTTCGAATCGGCCGTACTCGTTCATTTTGCCCGTGCGGAGCAGCTCGCTCATCAGATCAACCAGGCCCGACCCGCAAATGCCCTGCGGCTCGACGTCGCCGATCACGCCGAGCTTGAACGTGTCGTCTTCGTTGACGTGCACGTCTTCGATCGCGCCTTCGAGGCCAGGCATTCCGCACGAGATCGCGCCGCCTTCAAACGCCGGCCCCGCGGGGCAGGAGGCGGCGAGAATGCGATCCTTGTTGCCGACGACGAGCTCGGTGTTCGTGCCGATGTCCATGACCGCGACGGTGCGCGGTTCATGCGCCAGATCGATTGCCAGCATGCACGCGGCCGCGTCGGCGCCGAGATGTCCGCTGATGATTGGCCCGCCGTACACGCGCGCTTCGGGATGGATCGGCAAAAGCGACTGTCTGCCCTTGAGCGTCACGACCGTGTCGCTGCGCTTGCCCTCGTCCATTTCCAGTTCCGTGATTGAGCGGTAGGGCGTCTGGCCAATCGAGTAGACGTTCAGGTGGAAGAAAAGATCGCGCATCGTCGAGTTGCCGACGACGACCATCTCGTAAATCGTTTTCGGATTGACGGGGAATGACTCGATCGCGTGCGTGAGATAGCCCGCGAGCGTGCGCATCAGCAGCTTGCCCTTGTGATCGGTATCGTACTGGATGCGCGACATGACATCCGATCCGCCGAAACGCTGCGGGTTTTCGAACGATGCGTCGGCGACGAGCTCGCCGGTTTCGAGGTTCAAGAGTCGCAGCACGACGGTGGTCGTGCCGAGATCCATCGCGAGGCCATGAATCGGCCCGGTTGATCGTGCGATCTCTTTGCCGTCGAGCAGGATGCGATCACCGTCGCGCGTGACACTCGGATCCAGCGGCATCTTCGTGTGCGAGGTCGGCAGATCGAGCGCGTGCCGCTCGATGCGCATCTGTCCGCGGCGCATGGTGTGGCATTTCACTTCGCCGTCTTTTGCGTCGAAGAAACACTGGCACGAAAGGCGGAAGGCGTCTTTCAGGTGCGATTCATGAACGGTGCGCGGCGTGACAAGCTCGGCGCCTGCGGTCACTTCGACGATGCACTCCTTGCACTTGCCATTTTTGCGGCAGGACGTCGGGACCTGCACGCCGATCTCGTCGGCGCAGTCGAAGATCGACAAGCCCGGTGGGACTTGGATCGATCTACCGTTGATGGTCAGCGTGACGGCCATGCTTATCTTACTTCCTCTCCCCACCGGGGAGAGGATTGAGGAGAGGGGTTAGCGGCGCGGTAGTTTGGAGAACGGATGGTTTTGAGAAGACTACGAAAGTCATCTCCGAGAAACTCCATTCATTGAACTACGACGCCGCTCGCCCCTCTCCCCCGCCCACTCCCCGGTGGGGAGAGGGAGGATGGTTGTTCTACCACTTAGTGCTTGCTTCGAGTTCGGCTTTCACGGCTTCAGCGACCTGACGCGCCGAACCGGCGCGTTCCTGTTCGTCGCTCCACTTCCACTGCGCGAGATATTTGTCGCTGTCGTGGAAGCCGCGCTGTTGTGCGACCGCATCGATGCGCTCGGCGAACTTCTTGTCGAGCTCGAGCGTCGCTTCATTGCCCTCGTCGTCTTCGACCTTCACCTGCGACGGAATCTCCTGCCAGTAGAGGATCTTCACCGTCGAAACCTTGCCGACTTTTCCGGTGTCGACGTTTCCGGCGTTCGTTGCGACCGTCGCGTTTTGCACGACCGGGGCTTCTTCGCCGCGCGCGAGGCGAATGAAAAGGTCGACCGCCGCGGAGGCGTTCTGGCCGTAGCCGTCGGCGCCAATTTCGTCGGCGAACATCTGGCTGATCGGCGCGCCGCCGATCGCAAACTTAATGTGCCCGCGGCCCGCGCCGCGGAAGCCGTCGATCACCGTCTTCATGTAGGTCATCGTCGTCGTGAGCAGTGCGCTCATGCCGATGATGGTCGGGTTGGTCTTGTCCGCGGCGGCCATGAATTTCTCGAGACTCTGGTCGACGCCAATGTCGTGCACTTCAAAGCCCGCGCCTTCGGCCATCATGCAGACGAGATTCTTGCCGATGTCGTGCAGGTCTCCGCGAACGGTGCCCATGAGCAGCGTACCGACCGGCGCGCTGCCACTGTCCTTCGCGCTGAGGAGCGGCTTGAGTACGGCCATGCCCGCCTTCATCGCGCGGGCGGCGATCAGCACTTCGGGCACGTAGAGAATGTTGTGCTTGAAATCCTCGCCGACGACGCTCATTCCGGCGATCAACCCCTCGGCCAGCACCTCCGAAAAATGACGACCCTCCGAGAGCGCGTCCTTCGTCATCTGCTCGACCTCTTTGGCCTTGCCTTCGTAGAGGTACTGGTTCATCAATGCGTAATCGACCATCGAGAACTCCGTTTTTGCATGTTGCGAATTGCGGGTTGCGTGTTGCATGTGGTTGATTCCTCCAACACGCAACGCGCCGCAGGCAACATGCACATCAGACTTGTGCCAACCGCGTCCCGTTAAACTGCTCCAGCGCTTCGAGCATCGCGACGATGTTCTTTCGCGGCATGCCGGGGCTCGTTCCGCCGCCGACGGAGAGGATCACCCCCTTGCCGTCGCCTTCGGTGCCACCTTCCAGCACTTCGAGCGTCGCTTCCTTCACTTCGTCAACCGTTCCGCGCACGCCGATCTCCAACGGATTCACGTTGCCCATCAGGCACATGCGGTCGCCGACGCGCTGCTTCACTTCGCGGATGTCCTTCTGCTTGCCCCAGTTCAGCGTGGTGAAGCCGGCATCGGGGAGATAGTCGAGGCACGCGTCCACTTCCGCGTCGTTGTGATAGAGCTTCACCCAATCCTTCGGGAACGCATCGCAGATGCGCTTGAGGTACGGATGGGCGAACTCCTGATAGTGCTCTTCGTTGATGAACCCGACGATGTCATCGAGGATGAAGATCCCTTCGACCGTGTTGCCGAGCACTTTGTGCTGAGCCTTAAGCCAGTCGATGATCACGCGCGTGCAGAGGTCGATCAGCTTGTGACAGCCTTCCGGATTCTCGACGAGCTCGACCATGAGATTCGTCGTGCTGCGTACGAAGCCGGCGGTGCAAAGAGGCCCGCGGCTCGTGATCATCGGCAGGATGTAGCCGTGATCGAGGATCTGCTGTTTGTGCATCTTATATCGATGCAATGTAAGCGCCGCGAAGGCGTCGGCTTCCACTTCGTATTCGGGAAACTCGCTGATGTCTTCCAGGCGATAGAGCGTGTGGTATTCGCTGGGGGTGTTGTCTTCCCAGAACTTGATCTTGGCGCCGAGGATCGAAGGCTCGGCGGCCATGCCGTACTCCATCCACCAGCTGGGGATGAAGATGATGTCCGGAAACTCCTTCATGATCTTCAGGTTCGACTCGAACCAGAGATCCGGGTTGAGGTAATAGTCCATGTGCTTGATGCCGAGGTAGCCCGGAATCCAGGGGCTATCGATGATCATGGCCATGGGGATCTTGTCGAGCTTCTCGAGCTTGGAAGCTCGCTTGTAGGTATCCCATTGAGCAGGCAGCATCCTTCGTTCTCCTCAGACGGCAGGTGAAACACTCAACGCAAATAATTGATGGTAGAACCGCCGGAAATATTGTATACGATTCTTCGTTCAGACCATAATATTTGTTCGAATTCGCGGAAAAACCCCAAAATTAGGGATCGCTCAGTAGTAAAGCTTACCTAATTTTACGCGATCAGGCGCTCCAACGGCCATACATGTATTCGCTCGCGGAGAAATTAACGACCCCCAATTCATTCCTCCTCGGAGTGGAATTGGTCTCCACGCGCGGGACGATGGAGGACCATCACGCGATCCAGGCCCGCACCTTCGCGAGCGAACTCGTCAACCATCCCAAGATCGACTGGGTTTCCATCACCGACAACGCCGGTGGGAATCCCCAACTTTCGCCGATGGCGCTCGGTAAGCCGATCCTCTACGCCGGCAAAGAAGTCCTCATCCACCTTTCCTGCAAGGACTTCAACCGCAACGGCCTCGAGAGCGCCGCGTGGGAACTGGCGAGCGAAGGTTTCCACAACATCCTCGCCTTAAGCGGCGATTACCCCGCGGCGGGTTATCACGGCCGCGGCAAGCCGGTGTTCGATATCGATTCCATCGGCCTGCTCACGATGCTCGACGAAATGAACCGCGGACTGTCGCGACCAAAGGTGCGGCCGAATGGTCAATCGCAGACCCTCGCCGCGACCAGTTTTTTTCCCGGCGCCGTCGCGACCAACTTTAAGAAGTACGAAAACGAAGTCGTCCCGCAGCTTCTCAAGCTGGAAAAGAAAGTGCAGTGCGGCGCGAAGTTCATCATCGCACAGATCGGCTTCGACTCGCGCAAGAGCCACGAGCTGCTCTGCTACATGCAGAACCGGGCAATGCGACACATCCCGTTGATCGGAAATGTCTTCCTCCTGACAGCGGCCGTCGCGCGGTTCTTCCGGACAAAAACGATCCCCGGCGTGGTGGTGAGCGATTCGCTCTTCGCCGAATGTGAGAAGCACGCGAGCGACTCCGACAAAGGCAAACGGTGGTTCCTCGAACTGGCCGCCAAGCAGCTTGCGATTTTCCGCGGACTCAAATTCGCCGGCGGATATCTCGGCGGCGTGCATCGGATGGAGGACGTGCAGGCGATTCTCGACATCGAGTCCACTTTCTCCCAAGGCGACTGGAAGCAATTCGCCCGTGAGATCATTCATCCGCAGCAAGGCGAGTTCTACTATTACGCGAAGGACGAAGTGACGGGATTGGCGGATGCATCGCGACTCGCACCGAGCTACGAAGCGTCGCTCAAACATCGCAAGCCGACGCACAACGTGACGCTCGGCTACAAGTTCAGCAAGTGGATGCACGACGTCGCATTCACGCCGGGCACGACGCTCTACAAGCTCGGCCAGAAGATCTATTCGAATGCCAACGATCCGATGCAGGGCCCGCGGTCGCTGCGCGTGCTCGAACATGCCAGCAAGGCCGCGATGTTCAGCTGCAAAGACTGCGGCGATTGCTCGCTGCCCGACATCGCGTTTCTTTGTCCCGAATCGCAGTGCGCCAAGAACCAGCGCAATGGCCCGTGCGGCGGAACGCGCGACGGCAAATGCGAAGTCTATGACTTCGAGTGCATCTGGGCGCGCGCGTACGACCGCCTGAAATACGAAGGCCGCGAGCAGGAAATGCTCGTGCACTCGCCGGTCATCCAGGACGAGCAACTCCGCGGAACGAGCAGCTGGGGCAACGCGTTCCTGGGACGTGACCACACCTCCAAAAAACCAGACGCGTTTGAAAAGCACGAACCGGTCGCGAACGAGCGCGTAGCCGCGAACGCAAGTTCGCGGGGACGTGCGCACATCCCCGCGGACTTGCGTCCGCGGCTACTCGGCTCTGTAGCCGCATCGTCGTCCTCCGAAAAACCAGAACGGGAACCATCATGACCCAAGCGAGTCCAACCCCAACCAAACCTGGTTCGCACAATGCGCGACCTTTCCGGCTCATCGGCGAGCTGATCAACCATTCTTTCGCCCGCGCCGCTCGCGCGTGGAGGGACAAGGACATCGCCGGCTACCAGAAGCTCGCGAAGCTTCAGGCCGATCTCGGCGCGGACTTCATCACGCTCAACATCGACGGCACGCAGACGATGCGCGTCACCCCGCAGGAGATGTTCGACCTGTTGCCAGATCTCATCCCCGCGATCCAGGAAGTCACCCGCGTGCCGATCGCGTTCGACAACCCTGCGGTCGAGTTTCATCGCCGATGTCTGGCGATCTACGATCGCTCGAAATCCGGCCGGCCGATTCTGAACTCCGTCGCCGCATCGCGCCACAACCTCGACGAGATGCTCTCGCTCGTGAAAGAGCATGACACGATGGCCATCGCGATGGCATCGGAGAAATTCGTCCAAGGCGGGGGGGCGCAGTGTCTCTCTGCCGACGACGTCTACGGCGCAACGCAGGAACTCGTCCACCTCCTTCGCGAGAAGTCGAACCGCACGAACGACCAGATCATCATTGACCCAGGCCTCGCGCCCGTCGGGGCCGACACCTACGGCCTGGTGAACATGGGCCTCGACGCCATGCGGATGATTCGTGCCAATCCGGATCTGCACGATGTGCACATCTCCGTCGGCCTCACGAATTTCTCGTTCGGCATGCCGAAAGAAATGCGCGAGCAAGTGGAAAGCGCCTATCTCACAATCGCCACCGAAGCCGGGCTCGACTTCGTCCTGGGCAACCCCGAGAAGAAGCTTCACACGCTTGATCAAGACGACAAGCACGTGCTCGGCATCAAGAAGGCGCTCGAAGCCGGGCGACCACAGGACGGCGAAACGCAGGAAGAGGCCGGCTTTCGCCAGGCCGCGACCATTATCGAGATGTTCAGCCACCATGACTGATCTCCAAACCCTCGAACATCTCGCCGCCCAGTCGCAAGAGCGACCGGTTTGGATCCGCGTCGGACAGCTCATCGACGGCGAATCGAATGCGCCGATCCGCGACGCGCACATCGTTTTCAACGCCCGAGTGATCCTTCATGCGGCCGACCGCTTGCCGGTTTCGCAGATCCTCAAGCCCGATCAGAAGGAACCGGACGCAAGCTTCGACGATTACACGCTCCTCCCGTGTCTGATCGAAGCACATTCGCACGCCTTCCTCGAAGGCGCTCCAGTCGATTTCGGCGAGCGCGAGCAATACCTCAAGCAACCGCCCGCGATGTTTCTCGAACGCGCCAAAGCGCGCACGCGAAAGATCCTCCAATGCGGCATCGGCACGATCCGCGACGCGGGCGACAAGCACGGCGTCGGCCTCGCCCTTGCCAGCGAAGCGAAACATCACGTCGGCAAGCTGAGCAGCGCGCCGTACATCGACAGCCCCGGCCCCGCGATTCATCACAAAGGCCGCTACGGCGCGTTCATGGGCGAGCCGATCGAGAACCACGCCTCGCCCGCGGCGTGCGTCCTCGCGAGAGTCCAGGCGGGCGCGGACCGCATCAAGCTCCTCGTCAGCGGGATCATCAACTTCAAAGAAGGCCGCGTCACCACGCCTCCACAGATGCCGATCGAAGAAGTGAAAGCGATCGTCGAAGCCGCGCGTCAGCAGGGGCGACAAACCTTCGCCCACGCCTCCGGCACTGAAGGCGTCGAGCACTCGATCGAAGGCGGGGTGAACACGGTCGAGCATGGTTTCTTCATCACCGAAGAACAATTGAAAAAGATGCGCGATCGAAAGATTGCGTGGGTCCCGACCTTCGCGCCGGTGCAACTTCAGATCGACCGCGCGAAGGATCTCGGTTGGGACGATGTGGTGGTGGGGCACCTCAAGCGGATCATCGAGTCACACCAGACGATGCTGCGCAAGGCACACGAGATGGGCGTGACGATCGTCGCCGGAAGCGACGCGGGTTCGTGCGGCGTTCCGCACGGCATTGGCTTCCTTCAAGAGCTCCAGCAGATGGAACGCGCCGGGCTCTCACCCATGGCAGTGCTTCAAAGCGCGACGAGCAGAAGTGCCGATACATTGGCCTTCCCCGAAAAGATTGGCCGAGTCGCACCTGGCCATCGCTCGCGGTTCATCCTCACGCGACACGATCCGTCGAAGTCGGTCGCGAACCTAATGCGCGAGAAAACCGTGATCTTCGATGGCCAGGCGATCGCGTCGCCCGACAGTCTGTCAACCGCGGGCCTTTGAACGCGTTTGGGTTCGTTTCGCGAACCTCCTTTCGCGGTAAACAAGCGTCAACTTTCGTCAACTTTTGACAACTTGTGTCAACCAACTGCGCGGTCATTCGAAGGCGAAAGAATGGTGTGCTGAAGCGAACACCCTACACACGACGTTTCGGCTTGAGAGAACGCGGTGGGTTCGTTCCGCATTTCGCACATCTGGTCAACAGCGGTAAACCAGCGTCAACCGAGGCCCGCAAGCAACATTGCCTCGACAACCACCTCATACCATGCGATCACTCGGATTTCCGCGGAAAAATGGGCGGATTTGTAGGGCCCGCTTCAGCGGACCGGTTACTCAGCTTTTTGAACCGGAAGAAATAACGCGGTCCGCTGAAGCGGACCCCTACGCGTGCAGAAGTTGATTCCACGCTTCCTGGAATCGAACTGGAAAATCGTTGGCCGTTCGTTCGAAATACGCACGGGCATTCGCGCCGATCTTCCGCTTCATCTCCTCCGGCATCTCCATCACGCCTCGCGCGGCAGCGGCCAGAGACCGCTCGCTGATCTTCCAGCACCAATCGAGATTATGCGGCGAGCGCGATTCCGCTGCGAACAGCACGCCGTTTCGGCCATCGATGTGCTCGTTCATCGGCGGGGCGTCGGTGGTCAGCACCACTGCGCCGCAACTCATGCCCTCGACGATTGCGTGTCCCCAGCCCTCCATCCGCGTCGCGCATACGTGCACGCGGCAGCGGTTCTGCAGAATCCGCACTTCGTCGTCGCTCAGGTGTTGAAAGTGGTAACGAACGTTCGGTAGCGCCGGAAACGCCATCTCCCGCGGACCGCGCGAGGTGACAACGTGAAGCAACGGTAATGCGGGATTCTCCTCCCAAACCTGCATGACGGTCGGCCAGTCCTTGTTGCGATGATTGTCGCCAATCAAAAACAGCCGCTCGCGGTCGCTTCGCTCAACGTCCGGCAGCAATCGATCGCGTGATGTGAAGCCGACATACGTAACGCGCAGCCCGAGGTCACGATACACCTTCTCGCCGTATCGCGACTTCGCGAAAATCCGATCGAGCTTCCGCAGCAGCTCGACCTGATCGTCCTTCTCCACATGACTGCGATCACTCGGTGGAGTGAACGACTGCCGCACATCCTGCTCGTGATTCGCCAGCAGCACATTCTTCTTCGCCAGCGTCAGCCAATCAGAATGAACTTCGGAGCTGAACAGATTCACATCCGCGCGCAGCGACTCATTCGGCTCTTGCTCGGATGTGACGATCAGACGAGTTGAACATCCAAGCGACTCAAGCAACTCACGAACGATCCCCGTCCCCGCGACCTGCCCGCCGCGCTGCTTCCAGAGGATGACGTTCACTTGCGTCATTCGCGTTTGCCGCTGCCACGCACCGCGATCGCGTCGATTTCGACGAGCATTCCGCGGCTGAGCACCGATCCCACTGTCGTGCGCGCGGGATATGGCTTCGTAAAGAACGAGCGATAGACCTCGTTGTATCGCGGAAAGTCGTCGATGTTCGCCAGATGCGCGCTGAGCTTCACGCAATCGTCCATTCCGCAGCCCGCGGTTGTGAGAATGCGTTTGATATTCTCGAGCGTGACGCGCGTCTGCTCTTCGATCGTCGTGCCGATGAGCTTGCCTGTCGCGGGATCGAGCGGCCCCTGGCCGGAAACGTAAACGGTTTCACCCACGACGATGCCCGGCGTGTAAGCGCCCGTCGCGTTGTCTTTGCCGGGATAAATCGGTTCTTTCTTCACGTTGCCTCCAAATCAATACCTGCTGCGACGCGATATGTTTCGATCGCGGATTCATCGAGATCGACGCCGAGCCCTGGCTTCGTCGGAACGCGAATGTTTTTGCCGTCGAACGTCAGCGGCGATTTCAGAAGATCGTGCTCGCGGACAAGCCGGCCGAAGATATCGCTCGGCCAGGTGCAGGCCGGCGCTGCGGCACTCGCATGAACGTAACCCGCTTCGAGCAAGCCGAGATCGACTTCGCTGCCGTGCCAGCATGGTTTGTTTGCGAGATGAGCGATGTTCGCGAGCTCCACAAACTTCGCCATCCCACCGTTGAAATTGAATGCGTCGAGGGCGTCTTCCTTCAGTCCCGCGAGTGCATCTTCGGCGCGCTGGCCGTACGCGCAGTAGGGCAGCGCAACGTGGAGCACGACGTTTAAACCGATTTCTCGGAGCTTTCGATAATCGGTAAGCTTTTTGCGATCGACCGGATCTTCGATGCCGAGCACGTTGAATCCGCCGCGCTTGAGCTTCTGCATTTCCTCCGCCGCGAAGTCGTACGGATCCCATCGCTGATTCGGATCGAAGATCATCTTCATGTCCGGCCCGCAGCGGGTCTGCACTTCGCGGGCCCAGGCGGAGACGTTGTCGTGCTGGTTGCACTTGAACTTGATCGTGTCGAACCCGCGTTGCATCCCTTCGAACGCTTTTCGTCCCGCATCGCCCGGCGTGCGCCGGCCGGTCCACATGCTGCACTCAACGCGATCGCGACAGCGTCCGCCGAGCAATTGGTAGACGGGGAGCTCGAGCGCCTTTCCGGCGAGATCGTAAATCGCCAGCTCGAAGCCGTCGTATTCGCGATCGTGCGGGATCGGAAGGGCGGACCACTGCAGGTCGAGCGCGTCATTGCCGATGAGGGCTCGCGCGTTACGCCGCAGATTGTCGACACTCACATCGCGATACGTTTCGCCGAAGCCTTTGACGCCGCCATCCGTTTCGACGCGAAGGATGTACTTTGGCAACTCCGCGAGCTTCGCGGTGCTCAGGCCTGTCGATTTGCCGATGCCGGGCGATTTGCTCCAGTCGTCCTCAAGTTCGGGCGACATGATGCTGTCCGCCCGCGAAGGGACGACGACGGGCGTGGCGGCGATTTTCGTAATGCGGAGCGAGCGGGGCATGCGATCAATATAGCGCGTCTGGGTTCTCCAGCAATGTCATCCTGAGCGAAGCGAAGGATCTCGGGATCGAGAACGTGCTTGGATATGGAGATCCTTCGCTTCGCTCAGGATGACGAATTGGCACGCGCGCGGGAAATGACGATCATCGAGAACATGAAGATTCTTTTGACCGGTGCGAACGGACGGCTTGGTCGCGCGATTCGCCGAGTTGGCGGGAGCGAACATCAGTTTGTTTTGTTCGACACGTCCGACGAAGTCGTCGCACACGGCGGAGTTCGCGCCGATATCACCGATCCGGATGCGGTGCTTCGCGCGGCGGAGGGTTGCGACTGCATCATTCACACCGCCGCGATGCATGGGGCGCAGTACGGGAAGGCGACGAACGCGGAGTTTCTGCGGACGAATATTCTGTCGGCCGAGTATCTCTACAACGCCGCGATCCGGAACGGCATCCGCCGGTGCGTTTTCTCGAGCACGATGGAGGTATACGTCGGTGTCGATTGGCAGGCGTATGGGAATGCGATCATCGATGAATCGCTCCCGCCGCGACCGACGTGGATCTATCCCACCTCGAAACTCATGATTGAAGAGCTTGGCAGCATGTACGCGCGGACGGATCAGTTGGAATCGGTGCAATTGCGCTACATGGGTTTCGGCGACGAGGGGATTAACGAGCTTGGGCTGCTGCTGCTGTGTCGTTACGTCACCGCCGTCGATGCGGCGCGGGCAAATTTACTTGCGGCGACCAGGCCGGGACTGCGCGACGTGCAACTGAACCTCGGTCCGGAAACGCCGCTGACGCAGGCGGACATTTTCGATGCGGCGAAGGATCCGTGGGCGGTGCTGGAGCGGCATTGGCCGGGGTGTTCGCCGATTCTCAAGCAGTTGAAGCTGGAGCCCGAGCATAAATTCTTCTGGCCCGTCACGCGCATCGATCGGGCGAAGCAGGCACTCGGTTGGCAGCCGGAATCGAGCTTCGACGCGTTTCTTAAACTTCACGGCTGGCGGGAACAGCCATGAGCGAGCAGCGAGCAATCCGAGTCGCTCAGATCGGTGTCGGAAAGAACGGCGCTGCCTTCACGCGCGCGTACAAAACGACTGCGCCGATGAATCTCGTCGCGATCTGCGATGTGAACGAATCGCGAGCCCGAACCGTCGCGGCGGAGCATGGCGTCGATCGCGTCTACACCAACTTTCGCGAGATGCTCGACCGAGAGCAACTCGACCTCGTCTCGGTGCACACGCCCGATCATTTGCATGTCGAGCCCGCGGTCGAAGCGCTGAACCGCGGCAAGCATCTCTTCTGCGAGAAGCCGCTCGGGAATAATCTCGATGACTGTCGCAGAATCGTCGAAGCGTACCGCCGCGTTGCGAAGCAAGGCGTCAAAGCGATGTGCGGCCACGTGCTGCGGTTCAATCCGGTGTTCGTCGAAGTGAAGCGCCGCATCGATGCGGGCGAACTTGGCAAACTGTTCTATCTCGAAGGCGACTACATTCACGATCTCCGCTGGCAGAAAGGGTGGAACTTGGAGGCCGAGGTGCCGATGATCGGCGGCGGGTGTCATCCGATCGACATCATGCAGTGGTGGGCGGGGCCGATCGCCGAGGTGCAGGCAATGAGCAATCACCTCGCGTTTCCCGAGATGAAAGAAGACGACTGCGCCGTCGCGATTTTGAAATTCGCCAGCGGCGCGATCGGAAAATGCACGAGCGCGTACGCGCCGAGCGGGCCGATGCCCAAGCTGTACAACCTCAGCGCGTATGGCACGAAAGCGACAGTCGTCCGCGATCAATTTGCGCCGCGCGGGAAGGAAGAATGGTCGCCGCTGCCGGTCGCGCAAGTCGAAGGTCATCCGTACGAGCCGGAGGTTGTCGATCTCGCGGATGCAATTCAGAACAATCGCCCGCCGCGAGCGACCGTCGAAGACGGCGCTCGAGCAATCGCGGTGGCAGTGGCGATTCAGCAGTCCGTGCGAGAGGGGCGGGTGGTGAAGGTGGAATCGGTGTGAGCATCAGTGTTCGGAGCAGACTCGTCGACGACGGCGAGAGAGGAGTACGATGCCGCCGGCCGTTGCAATCAATGAAATGCCTGCGGGCTCCGGAATGCTCCACGCGATCACGTGATAGTGCAGATCATTGTCCGCGGCGTAACCGTAGACCGTGTCGCCATCGATGCTGGTTGCGTACGAGTACATGAAGGACGAAGGCAGCAGGCTGTGCAGGTCAAACCCGCTCGCGGCGGTTCCTGCCCACACAAACGCGTGGTCCTGCCCTTCGGTGTTCAAGCCATTCGCGGATCCAACTTGTCGCGAGCCGTCCGTCGCCAACGCCTCGGATTGCGAATAGCCAGCGGGATTGAGATCGCCGTAGCTCGCGGCGGTACCCGCCCATAACCCCGCATGAATTGAGTTCTGCGTCGCGCTTCCCATCGCGTAACCGACTTGCTGGTTTCCATGAACACCATATGCGCTGGAATTGGTGACGCGCGACGGGTTCAAGTCGAGATAGCTTGCGGCCGTGCCGGACCAAAGCAGCGCATGAGTCGGATTGCCCATTGCGGTCGTGTTACCGCTGCCGACCTGATGCACACCATCTGTGGCGAATGCACCAGAGGAACTGAAGCCGCTCTGTGGATGAAGATCAACGTAGCTGTCAGCGGAGCCGGACCAGAGCATCGCGTGGTAACTATTGTTCGTCGCCGTTCCTGATCCTGCACCAACTTGCTGCGTCCCGTGTACTCCCTCTGCCTGTGAATCGGTGAAACCGACAGCCGGATTCAGATCGATTGCGCTGGCCGCCGTCCCACTCCACAGCAGCGCGTGGTAGACATTCTGACTGCCTGAGACAGCGCCGTAACCGACCTGATGAGTTCCATCCGTTGCCCGCGCTTGAGAGTTGTCAAAACCAGTGGTCGGATGAAGATCGATGCCCGATGGGGCTGATGGGGTCCAAAGCGTTGCGTATGGCCCCGACGCCGATGATGACGCCCTTCCAACGATTTGTCCTCCGGGAGCTACAGACTGATTCAACACCAGATTTTGCCGCCCCGGCGGCGCCTGGACGCTGTATAGATCCGTGTAACCCATCGCTATCGCAGACGAGGTGCAGACAAATCCGACGATTATCGCGGCGGATACTGCCAGCGCGCGAAGTGCTCGGGATCGATACAAAGGAATTCTCCCTGACGAACAAACGGGGAGTGGCCCCTCCTGCGGAGACCCCCACATTGGAAGACAATTTAAGCGACGGGTCTAGACATTTCAATTCGATGCGGAATATTGCGAGTCTGGTCTCGCTCTCATTGCGCATCAGACGGCGGCGCGGTCCATTTTATCGAGAGCATTGAGCATGCGCTGCGCTGTCTTGGGGTTGTCGCAGGCTTGCAGCGCGATGAAGTGCACCCGGTGGATGTATTGGTGGCGGCGTTCGCGGTCGTAGAGCATGCGGGCCTGGGTGAGGAATTCGGAATAGCCAAGGCTCGGGCGGATATCTATCATCGCGGCGATCGCTTCCTGGGTGCGCTTCATCCGCCAAAGCAGGCCGTGACGGTGTCCGGCGGAATTGATCTTCAACTCATCGCAGTACGGAATGTTCGCATACTCGGGATATGAGGTCTTGGTCGTCTCGTCATGAAGTTTCGCATCGGCGGTTATTTCAGCCGGTAAAGACTGGAGGAACGTAACCAACTGATGGTCGAGGAACGGGCAGAGCACCTTCGCGTGGGAGAGGACGGCGGTGGTGACGAGTGAAATCTCGCGGCGCGTTCGGCTGTTGAAGAGAAACGCGGTGACGGGATGCGCGGCCGATTCGAACTTTGCCAGGCTTTCGGCGATGCGCTCGATGGCGGCGGACTGCCCGAAGCGGCGCTCGGCAACGGCTGCATTCATTTCGTCCGCGGCCGACCAGCGCACGAGCGTGCGATGACCTTTGACGAAATCCGCGGCCACTTCGGTCCATTTGCCCTGGCGGCAGGCCTCGTGAAGATTCGCGCGGGCGAAACCCTTGCTGCGCGAGAGCACGTCTCCGCCGATGCCGTCGAACGTGAACAGCGGCTGATGCTTGATCGTGTAATCGCGCAGCGGCGTCATCTGGAAATGCTCGTCCGAGCACAGATCCGTGAACAGCACCGCGCGGAGATTGTCGCGCAGCGACGATTTGCTGCCGTGGATGATTTCGTGCTTCGCGCCGATGGCGTCGGCCACCATCTTCGCGCTGGTCGCTTCGGCGTCGAGCGCGCCGACCGAATAGTTATACGTGATGCAGCGCTCGGGCAGCTTGTTCTGCGCCTTCATCTCCAGCACGATGTGCCGCGAATCGCGCCCGCCGCTCAGGGGGCAAATGTATTTGTCGGTGCAACTGGCGATCGCGCGGCGTGTCGATTCGCGAAAGAGTTCGGCGAAGCCTTCGATCGCCTGCTTGCGATTCAGCCGCGTTTCGGGCGGGATCTCGACCTCGCCCGTAACCGTGAGCGATCCCGGCCGCCACACGAGCTTTCCGTTCGGTGGAAGGGATTTGATCTTTGCGAAGGGCGTTTCTTCGTCGATGAAGAATCCGATGTTGAAGAACACGCCGAGCGCCGCGTCATCCCACTCCGTTGGCGCGCCTTGCGCGATGAGCTGAATGATCGACGGCGAAACCATCACGCCGTCGCCGTCGCCGTAGTAATACAGGTTGTAGAATCCGAGTCGATCGGTTGTCGCTTCAAGTTGCTCGCCATCCCATTTCCACTCCGCGAAGACGCCTTGGCGATTCGACGGATCGGGGCCGGCGTAGGAGTGCCCGAGCGATGCCTGCGTCGCGCCACGAACCCGCGGTTTTCCGGCGTTTGCTTCAATTGCAATAAAAGGATGATTCATTCTGTCAACCAAGATACGCGCCGAAGCACAATTCGCACGTGCAACGGGTTACGACCGATTTCGGCTCTAGTAGGGTCCGCTTCAGCGGATCGGTTATTTCTTTTCCTGACGACGGAGTAACCGGTCCGCTGAAGCGGACCCTACAAGATCGATGCGCCGGCGTCAGGCGGCATCCGTGTTATCGGCCATTTCTCGCGGCGATCTTCCAAATGCGTTGAGCAATCCCCGATAGAAACAAAAGCACCGCCCGCGACATGCGTGCCTCGGGCGGTGCTCGATTCAATCTTCGCGATGATTCGATTTACGCTTCTACCGCACCCGCGGCGATGCCGGTGGTTGGGCGGAGCTTGCCGTAGTAGTCGTAGAACACACCGGGAGTCCAGGTGCCTTCGTTGGCGGCGACGCTGGAGGGCGTGTATCCGCTGAGCGTCACCTTTGAGAAGACGTCGGTGCCGACCTGGCTGATGCCGTTCCATTCGGTCGGCGTCTGGTAGCCGGCGGAACTGGACCAGCTCGGCCAGATGTAGTTGATCCCGCCTTGTGCGTAGGCCAGGATCGAACCGATGCTCCAGACGTTGTTGGTCACAACGTGGAAGCTGGAGAGGCTCGTGTCGTTGACATACACCGGGGCCGCGCGATTGGCGCCGGTTTGTTCATTCGGCGCGACGTAGAGATTGTTCACGAGATTGATCCCGTTCACATCGCCCTGCACCTTGATGAAATTGCCTTCGGCCTGGCTTTCGGTGGCCGTGTTGTTGTAGAGGTTGAGGTCCACCACTTCACGGTTGTACTGGCTGTTATACCCGTCGATGGTGTAGGCGACGTCGCCGTCCATCGTCGAGATGTTGTTGCGGAACATCACGTGCTGCGCGCCGTGCAACACGAGCGTTTCCGCGTTGATCTTGTTGTTTTCGACGACGGTGTAATTCATGCGGGCGCCGGTGTCGTTCAGACCGTTGGTCTGACCGAGAGGCCCAACGCTCAGCGGACCGTCGTTGATCGTGTTGTTGGCGATCCAGACATAGTTGCCCTTGTGGATCGTCATGCACCCTTTGTTGCTGTCGTACTGATCGACGCTGGTGCGGTTGAGGTTGGTGAAGTCGTTGTACGCGAGAAGAACGTGATTGACGTCCTCGGCCCGCACAATGTGCTCGCGGGTGGAGTTCGCGACCTTGTTGCCGATGATGCTGAGATCATCGCCTTCGATCCAGGCGAAGTACGACTTGATGCCGGTGATCGATGGGGCGTCGTTGTCCTGCAGCAGCAGGCCGTGTGTGTACATGTTGCCGTTGAATGCATACCCGACATTCAGGAACTGGCA
Source organism: Phycisphaerae bacterium (assembly GCA_025924315.1). Lineage (GTDB taxonomy): Bacteria > Planctomycetota > Phycisphaerae > Tepidisphaerales > Tepidisphaeraceae > JAICIO01. The sequence continues at coordinate 119,678 of JAICIO010000002.1, read as the reverse complement.
ATTTCGCGCGGCGAAGTTGGTTCCGCTGGCGGCCAGCGCGTTGGGCATGTTGCTCGAGTCAGAGCCGGTGTAGATCGTGTCGAAGGTAATGTCCTGCACGGTCGCGCCGGTGCTTCCACCGCGAGCCCAGATGATCGCATCGTACGACTGCGGGCCGTTGTATTTCAGGACGGGCATCGACCCGGTGCCATAGGCGCCGATGACGACGTTGTCGCCGCCGAAATTGATGCCGGTCGTCGTTGTGAACGTATCGCCCCGGCGGAAGAGAACCTCGTAGTTGCTATTATCGCCGAGGATCGCATCGGCGCGCGACATGGTCTTCACCGGGCTGGAACTGGAGGTTCCGCTATTGTTGTCGTTGCCCGCGGCCGAGACGTAAATCGTCTTGCGATTGGCGGACGCGATCGACACGCTTCGCGTGGCGGTGTCGATCTTGCCGGATTCGTTGATGATCTTCAGCGTGATCGTGTAGGTGCCGGCGTTGTCGTAAATGTGAGCGGCGTTGAAACCGACAAGCTTGTTGTACTTGCCATTGGAGTCGCCGAAGTCCCATTCGTAGCGCGCGGTCAGCGGCGTGCCGCTGCCGAGGCTTGAGCTCATCGCGTTGACGGTAATGGGAATGCCCGCGTTAGCGCTGCCGGCGAGCATCGAGATGACTGCGTTGGGCGAGGACGCATTCGCATCGTGCGGGATGATCGTCCCGCCGCTGGTCGTGCCGCCGGTCGATCCACCGGTGGTCGTCGTGCTGCTGCCGGGCGTCGCCGACGCCGTGTTCGTGTACGAGCTGTTGCCATACTCGTTGTAGGCGCGGACGCGGTAGTAGTACTTCTTGCCACTGGTCAGGCCGGTGTTGGTGTACGTCGCGATGCTCGCGCCGGTCGTGGCAATCTGCGACCATGTGCTGCCATCCGTGCTGCGCTCGACCTTGTAACCGAGCTCACGGTTGGTGTTGTCACTCCACGTCAGCTTGATCGACGTCGAAGACGCCGAGCTCGCCGCGAGATTGGTCGGTGACACCGGCGGATACGGCTTGGTGGGATCGGTGGTGCCGCTGCTGGTGCTTCCGGTCGGCGCCGGCGTTGGCGTGGTCGTTGTGGTCGACGGATTGCCGGCGGTGATGCTGTTCGTGCCGCTCCCGCCATCGATGGCGTCGTTTCCGTCGCCGCCGTAGATCACGTCGTTTCCGCCGCGACCGTTCAAAGAGTCGTCGCCGGCTTCACCATAAATCGTGTCGTTGCCGCTGCCCGCCCAGACGGTGTCGTTCCCGCCGCCGGCGTGGAACGTGCCGGGCTTGGTCGTCGCGGAGGTGAGGTAGAGATAGTCGCCGCTCGAACCGCCGACAATATTGACCGATGACACGCTGCTGGCGCTGTAGGTCTTGGTGGTCGAGTTGAACTGCGCGACAAGTTGCCCGGCGGAGTTGTAATTCGCCCCGAGCGTATTCTTTCCGCTGCTGTTACCCGTGATGGTGAGGACGCTTCCACTGAGCGAGATCCCCGCGAACAGTTGCCGGTCTTCCAATCCTTCAAAGCAGACGACCGACCCACGAAGCTGTGCGAGGGTCTGTTCGACCGCCAGTTGGATCTTCTGTGAAGGCGTGAGAAACGAAAAAACGCTGCGCACAAGCCGGCCAATCCGTACGGCCCCGCTCGTGAAAAAATTCGCGCACCCGCGCCAGGCGCGAAGGGAGAAATCCTGCATGACCAACCCTTCTTGGACAAAGAGGGACAACGTTGCACGTCACAGAGGCAAAGCCCGATTGAAGCCCAGCCCGAACAGCTCCAGGCCTCCGACGCAAAATGTGTGGGGAACTAATTAGGTCGAATTGCTACCTCGATCAACCACTTCAACCCCTAAAAATAAATCTTTTTGCACTTTGAGCGAGGCGGTTTTGACCTGCTCGCCGCTGATTTTCGGCGTAAAAGGTCGAAAATTCATCCTCATCACGACAATCGTAGTAAGGAAATGCGGAAGTCCTGGCCGCCCCTGACCGAGCGCTTGGGTTTCGCCCGCGACCACGTTGCGTCGGGATTGCCCCGACGCCGTTGCTGTACCAAGTAGGCTGGGCGAGAATTATGTCTTCCCGTCCCCGTATCGGCCATATTCATGTGTGAAGGAGGGAATGTGTCTCACACGCCTCAAATCCGCCGGATGAACACTCTCGCGGTCATCGCTCTGTCCGCTTTGCTCGTAGCCAGTGCTGCCGCCGCCGAACTGCCCTCCACGCAGGACTCGAATGGGGGCATCGCACTTCCGGCAGAGGTGCTTCGGCAATTAGAGAAACAACGGTCATCGCTCCGCGCGGTTTACCTCGAGTCGACCGAGACATGCACCGGGACACTCGCCAACTGGGATTACAGCCCGAGGATGACGACTTCTGTCGACTTCAGAGGAGGCTTTTTTTATCGGCGTGAGAATTATGATGCCGATCACAAAACGTACGACAACGAGGCCACCTTCGATGGCCAGACGATCGAGCGGCGCGATACCGGCGGAACAATCAGAAAATGCGCATTGCTCGATGTCTCCACTCTGGGCGCCAGACCATTCCGGTGGCCTTACCTGGAGGCCGCTGGTATTTGGGCCCCGGACTACGGAGCGCAGCTCGGCCGATTCACCGCTCTCGAACCTGCGGCGTTGCACTATGCGGCGGAAGGCGATTTAACCAAGGTCGAGCGAGTCGGCGACGACGTTCGCGTGACGTTTCGCATCAGCGATGATATGGCCGCCGAGCAAAGGGCTGGGCTTGACCCTCCGCGCGCGGATATCAAGGCGACGCGCACCGCTACTTTTCTGCTCGATGCGAAACACGGATACGCGGTCGCGGAGAGCGAGCAGTGGAATGTCCTCGGCCAGCGCGTGAGCCACATGCATTGTGAAAATTGGAAAATCTACGATAGCGCAGGGATCTGGCTTCCCGGGCGGTGCGTGACCGCGTATTATGCCCGACCACGATTGTTCATTGACGAAGCGTCGACACAGCCGATTCACACCGTTACGTGCGAGTTGAAGCGCGTCGAGTTTGGTGAGAACGACATCGCCTTTCGATTGGACAACGTACACACCGATTGTCACATCTTTGACAAAACGACATCCGCTGCTTCGTCCTCGAGTCGGCCTTCAAATGCGGAATACGCGGAGATCGACGCCGGGACGGTGAAGCGCATCGAAGCGGAGGTGCTCGGGCATTCAAAAGTCATGGACACCGCCAGTTGGCTGGCGGACGTTTATGGACCACGGCTTACCGGTTCGCCGAGTACTGAGGCGGCCGGCAAGTGGGCGGTGGAAAGGCTGCAGTCGTGGGGTATTAGCGCTGCGCGTTTAGAGCCGTGGGGATCCGCCCGCGGATGGACGAACGAAGAGTTCACGTTCCGCGCCGTCACTCCACAGGCATTTGTGCTTCAAGCCGCGCCGGTGGTCTGCTCACCCGGCACCAACGGCCGTATCTCCGGTCCCGCGATTCGATTTGATGTTCACTCGCTGGCGGACATGAAACGCTATAGCGGAAAACTGAAGAACGCATTCCTGCTTCTCGACCCACCACGGCCAACACCCGCGCACTTCACGCCAGAGGCGACGCGCGAGAGTGATGAGCACTCGGCCCGCCTCGCCGCGCCACAGCCTCCCCCAAATCTGAAATGTCGTGAAGTGGAGGAACTTCGTTTTACCGACAGGATTTTGGACGATGCGGAATCGCGGGATTGGTTAGCAAAGGAGCAAGTCGCGGCGCTACTTTACGCGGCCCCAGGCGACGGCGGGACGATTTTCATGTCCGGTCATGTCGGTCCATTACCGATCGTAGACGTCAGTGCCGAATCGTATGGCCGCGTGGCGCGCATTCTCGAAAAGAACATTCCGGTGACACTCGAACTCGAGGTGCAGAACAAGTTCTATGACAATGCGCGCGTCTCGAATGTGATCGCGGAGATTCCCGGGACGGACGAAAAGCTAAAGCATGAGGTCGTGATGTTCGGCGCTCATCTCGATTCCTGGACCTACGCGACCGGCGCCACGGACAACGCCGCCGGCGCAGCGATGCTGATGGAGGCCATGCGGATCATCAAAGCCCTGGACCTTAAGCCACGGCGGACGATTCGAATCGGTCTTTGGACGGGCGAGGAACAGGGAGCGCTTGGCTCTGGAGCGTATGCAACGCAGCACGCTCGATCTCGAGAAGGCAATTCCGCCACGCAGCCTTTAGAACAGGAACACATAGTGGCCTACTTCAACCTGGATGGTGGCACAGGCAAGATCCGTGGCATCTTCAATCCCAGTGACCGGGCGGCCGACGCAGTGCTGAATCGATGGATCTCACCGTTTCGCGAAATGGGAACGACGACGGTGTCGCCCTGGGACGTTGGGGGAGAAGACGAGAATTCGTTCCTCAAGATCCAGGTGCCGAGCTTCAACTTTATGCAGGATGCGATCGAATACGACTCGCGCACGCATCACTCGAACGCGGATGTGTATGAGCGCCTGCAGCCCGACGACCTTCAGTATAACACGGCGTTTCTCGCAGCCTTAGCCTGGCAGGCCGCCCAGCACGACGCGCCGTTTCCAAAATAGCGGGCACGCCAGGCGAGCGACGAATGAAATCGTCCGGCCTGCCGTGAGCGAGACTTCGACGAGCTCAATCGAGTCGCGCAGCGAGTCGAACGGAGGAGAAGGGATTCGAACCCCTGGAACCCTTGCGGGCTCACCGGTTTTCAAGACCGGCGCATTAAACCGCTCTGCCACTCCTCCGGCGGTCGTCATCAGACGATAGTCGAGCCGGCAATATCAGTCAAAAACGCTCGTTTAGCCCGGCCGCTCGAACTCATATGATCACAAAACGGTTCACATGCGATTGCCCTGGTTAGCCCGGCCGCTTGCGGCCGGACCTCCTCGCGAACAGCGAGGCTAAGGAAAGCTCACGCCCTGTTGCCAAGGAAAATCCTCGCCTTCCGCAGCGACTTTTCGGCGCAGTTGAAATTGGTCGATCCGAATAAGCTGCGCCTCTCGCATCATGCATCCGACAAGCGAGCCTCAATCCGTGACGAGGCGGTATCTAACGGCCGTCATTGCAACAGCGGTGGCCGCTGCGCTGGCATTGCTCATTCGACATCCGATTCTCGCGCTCGCGCCGTTCCTGCTTTTCTATGGCGCGGTGGCGTTCAGCTCCTGGTATGGCGGGACCGGCCCGGGCCTGCTCTCGGTCGCCCTCGGCACGGCGGCGATACTGGTCATTCTGGTGTCGCCATTGCGCATCGCGACCATCAGCAGCGTCGAGCTGGCCGCGCGGTTATGCATCTTCATCGCCATCGGAACGCTCATTGCCGCGTTGAATGGCGCATTGCGGCGAGCCAACTTCCGATGCGCCGCGGAGGCGATGCTCGCGCGGCGGAACGAGGCGCGCGCTCAGCGACTGGCCGAAGCCAATCTCATCGGCGTGTTCTTCTCCGACATCCGAGGCAACATCACGTGGGCGAATGCGGAATTGCTCCGGCTCGTCGGCAAGGCTCAGGACGACTTGCAAGCGGGCGCCGTCAACTGGCAGAGCGCTTCGGCGCCCGAGCATCGGGAGCGCGATCAGAAGGCGGTCGAACAACTGAAATGCGACGGCGTGTGTGAGCCGTATGAGAAGGATCATCTCGTCGAGCTCAACCAGCGCATTCCGGTCCTGGTCGGCTGCGCACTCGTCGATCCGCCGCGTGAAGAGGTGGTGGGGTTTGTGCTGGATCTGACAGAGCGTAAGCGCGCCGAGGCCGAGACGCGCGAGCAAAAGGAGCGGCTGCAGGAGCTGTCATCGGAACTGATGATGGCGGAAGAGCGCGAGCGCCGCCGCATCGCGCAGGTTTTACACGATGCCGTCGTGCAAATGCTGGCGCTGTCGAAGATGAAGCTGGACGGTCTGCGACGAGACGTGCGCGAAGAGCCGGTGCAGAAGCGGCTAGAGGAAGTTTACGAGCTGATCGATCGTTCGATCGTCCACACGCGAAATCTCACGGCGCAGCTGAGTCCGCCCGTGCTTTACGAGCTGGGCCTTGCCGCCGCGGTCCAGTGGCTCGGCGATCGCATTCGCGAAGATCACGGCATTTCCTTCACGCTGCGCGATGATCGAAAGCGCAAGCCGATCACCGAAGAAACGCGCATTGCACTGTTTCATTCCGTGCGCGAATTGCTGATGAATATCGTGAAACACGCGCATGCGCGGCGGTGCGAAGTGGAGGTGCGCTGCCTCGATTCGGAGCTGCGCATCGTTGTGAAGGACGACGGCCGTGGCTTTGCGACGAATTCGCCGGTCGACTATTCGCGGGGTGGATTTGGATTGTTTAGCATCCGCCAGCGCTTGGCGCACCTCGGCGGGCGACTTGAAATTTCTTCCGAGCCGGACGCCGGATGTCGAGCCGTGATTTACGCGCCGTTGATCAAACAGGGAGATCGCGATGAGCATCAAGATTCTGTTGGCAGACGATCATCAATTGGTGCGGCAGGGCCTGCGCAGCATGCTGGAGCAATCGGGCGGATTTGAAGTCATCGGTGAAACCGACAACGGTCGCGACGCGATCGCGCTGTGCCAGTCACTCAAACCCGATCTCATCATCATGGACGTGACAATGCCCGGCCTGAACGGCATCGAAGCGACGCGGAAGATTTGCGAGCTGATGCACAACTGCAAGGTGATCGCGGTCTCGATGCACCCCGAGCGGCAATTCATCATGGAAATGCTCGCCGCCGGCGCATCAGGTTATTTACTGAAGGACAGCCCGATCGACGAGCTGGTAAGCGCAATCGAGTGCGTTTTCCGCGGCGAAGTTTACCTCAGCCCGAAGATCACCGGCGTGCTGGTAAAGGAATGCGTCGGCGGAGTCCCCGAGCGCGGCGCGTTCTGTGGCACGCTTTCGCCGCGCGAACGCGAAGTGCTGCAGATGGTTGCCGAAGGAAAGAACACGAAGGAGATCGCGTATCAGCTCGGCCTCAGCAGCAAAACCGTCGAAGGCCACCGCCGGCAGGTCATGGAAAAGCTGAAGATCTACAGCGTCGCCGAGCTCACGCGCTACGCCATCCGCGAAGGCGTGACGAGCCTCGAATGATCATCTCATTTATCGTCACGGCGAGAGCTGTCATCCTGAGCGAAGCGAAGGATCTCCAACTCGAGAGCAACGCCCGATCCCGAGATCCTTCGCTCCGCTCAGGATGACGCGCGCTGCGCACGTGTGACTTGGAGAGTCTTGTAGGGTGCGCTTCAGCGCACCTTGCTTTTCGACGCGATGAATAACCGGTGCGCTGAAGCGCACCCTACACCGGCCCCGAAGTCGGAACATGAAGCTGGACCAACGAATCGGCAGGCGACTCGACTCCTTCGTGATACGCAAGCAAATCCAGCGTCACGAACCGATACCCCGCCGCGCGAACACCTTCGACGACTTCACGACGATGCTGCTGCATTCGATCGAATTCATCACTCGCCAGTTCGATGCGTGCGATCTCGCCGTGATGTCGCACGCGAAATTGTCGGAAGCCGAGCTCAGCGAGTGCGTCTTCGGCTCGTTCGACTTGCTGAAGTAACTTCGGGGTGATTGCGGTTCCATGTGGCACGCGCGACGCGAGGCACGCCATCGCCGGTTTATCCCAGACCGGCAGATGGAGCGCGCGGGCCAACGCGCGCGCGTCCGCCTTCGTAAAATTCAGTTCGATCAGCGGCGAACGAATCTTCCGATCACGCGCCGCTCGCATTCCGTGAACGTGATCGCCAACGTCATCGCAGTGCGTCCCGTCCGCGATCGCGTTCCATCCTTCACCGGCCGCGATGTGTCGCAGTTTTTCGAAGAGGGCGGTCTTGCAGAAATAGCACCGGTCGGCGTCGTTGCGGTTGTAGCGATCGTCGAGCTCTTCCTGCGGCGAAATCACCCGATACCGCGCGCCGATTTGCTTCGCCAATGCAACCGCAGCCCGAAACTCGCGTTGCGGATAACTCGGCGATCGCCCGATGCACGCCAGCGCGCGATCGCCCAGCGCGCGATGCGCCGCCGCCATCACCAGCGCGCTATCCACACCACCAGAATACGCGACGAGCACCGACTGCATCTCCCCCAGGAGATTCACCAGCGCATCGAGCTTCATTTGGACTACGTCGTTCATCTCGCACTCCACCGTTAGCCCGGCCGCTCGCGGCCGGTAACCCGCCGCTAGCGGCGGGGCTAACCCATTCACTTCTGGGCGACCGGCCCCCCGTGTATCCGCTGATTGATCATCGACGCCAATTGCGCCGCGCCGAAACCATTATCAATGTTGACGACCCCGATGCCGGCGGCGCACGTGTTGAGCATCCCGAGCAGCGCCGTCAATCCGCCGAAGCTCGTGCCATATCCCACCGAAGTCGGCACCGCGATCACCGGCGCCGAGATTAACCCCGCCACCACCGAAGGCAGCGCGCCTTCCATCCCCGCGGCCACGATCACCACGTTCGCGCTCATCAATTTCGGCACAACCTCGAGCAACCGATGCAACCCCGCCACGCCAATGTCGTAAATCCGCTCCGCCTGATCGCCCATAAAGTCCAGCGTGCGCCACGCCTCCTCCGCCACCGGCAGATCGCTCGTCCCCGCCGCCAGCAGCATCACGCCCTTGCGCCGCGGACGATCGACATCGCGCTCCAGCCAAATGCACCGCGACGTCGCATCGTATTGCAGATCCGCCACAACCGCCTTCGCCGCCGCAAAATGTTCCGCATTCGCCCGCGTCCCCAGCAACCGCGCATGCAGCGCCGCCACGCTCGCCGCAATCGATGCAACTTGGGCAGGCGTTTTCCCATCGCAGTAAATCACCTCCGCACACCCACGCCGCACCTCGCGGTGATGATCGAGCCGCGCAAACCCCAGGTCCTCCACATTCAAACACTTCAGCGCCCGAACCCCCGCCTCCACAGACTCCTCCCCCCGCGCGACTCGCGACAGCAGCGACCGAATAGATTTCTCATCCAGCATGCAAGTGCGAACCTAAACCCACCGCTCAAAATCAGTCAACGTCAAACAAGTCCAAGGAAAACCCTTGGCACGACTTCGCGCCATCCACGATTTCGTCTGCCGATTCCACCGCCAGTGATTAGCTTGATCGCTCATGAAGTGGATCGGCCTTGGGATCGCAATCCTTGGGGCGTGGTTGATCTACATTTCCTGGAACGACCCCGTTGGCCCAGCGCCGCCTTCATGCCCAAGCCTTTTGAGATCTCCAATCCCGACAACGCACCCCCAATCTACGACGCCCTCGCCCGCTATCTCTCACCCAGGAGCGACGTCTACCGATGTCCCGCCGACGAGCGCGTCTGGAAGGAAACCGCCACCGCCTCTTCGAGTCGGCTCGGCATCAGCTACAGCTATGTGGTCTGGGACAAGCTCGACGCGCTCTCGCGCGAAGACAAGACCAACTTCCCGATCATGAGCGACCTCTCCGCCGCAACCTCGACGTGGCAAGTCGATCCTCCTCATCCCGATGGCACCGCCAACCGCCCGCACAAAGACGGCAGCGTCGAGAGCTACGCAGTCCACTAGTCCACCACACACCGAAGAGGACACAAAAAAAGGGGAGATCCAGGATGAGCGGCGAAGGAAATTCTGGATATCCCCTTTACGTTTGTTTATGTTCCGTCGGCCCCGGCCAATGAATGTCAATTCCTTTAGGGGGAACAGATCCTCATGAAAAGCATCCGCCTCTTTTGTTGGGGAATGCTGTTCGGGTTCGTGGCGGCGTGCGTCATCTTTCTTGCCCCGCTCACAGGGCCACAGATTGCGGCAAAAGCATGGGCGATGGAGGAGATTCTGTTCAATTCGCTCCCCAGCGTGTTTCCCCCCGGGACGACGAGCGGGATGCTTGCTGCGCTGGTCTTTCACTTCGCCTTCTGGCCGTTGATGGGCGGACTGATCTTTTGTGGAGTTGCCCTGCTCCGAGGGAAGGTGTTACAGGGAGACACAAAAGGGAACATCGAGAATTAGCGGCGAAGGAAAACTTTGGATGTCACCTTTCCGTTTCCCTTGTTTCAGTTAATCTTCATCAATCGCACCCCATGGATCGAGCTGAATTCCTTTCGTATTTCCTCTGGCGGCACCAGGATGATGACAGTTATCTGCCGCCCGCAGAAGGGGCGCTCGAGCAAGCGCTCGCTGTCGCGACAGACCGCATCGGCGTCGAGGCGTACCGGCCGCAGTTCGAAGCGGTTGTGGAAATCGTGAAAAGCGATGAAGCGCAGGGGAGATGGGGCAGCCGCAATCTGAAGCAGAACCCCGGCATCACGCGACTCGAAACCTTGTCGCCGGACGAGCGGGCTAAATACATTGTGGCCGCGATGCAAATCTTGTCCTGGTTCGATCAATGCGCCGGTTTGATTCAAGCACGCCGCCCGCGATGTGCCATCGGGCAGGGCGTCGCCAGTACGATCATTAACGTCGCCGGCAAGTTCAAAGGGTATCCGCCGGAGCTGCTCGGTGCGCTCGTTCGCGCGTCGGCGAGTTGGACAAGCATCGATCTCATCGTCATCATGGCGCGAACCAACCCTCTGCAAATCATGGCGTCGCAGGCCAGCCAGATTCCTCGCGATCCGGAAACTCGCGCCGCGCTCGCGCAGTTCCTCGCCAACGTCGCGGGACAACCAGTCGAGACGCTAAGGGCGGCCGACCTCAAAGCAATCGATAAACTAAAGCCCATTGCCTCGGGCGAGGAACCACCGGTCAAAGCTCCGGCGAAGAAGCCCAGATCCGCCGCGAAAACGTCCGCGAAAACCTCCAAGCCCAAAGCGGTCCGCGACTCAGAAGCATTCTGGGAGCTGCCGGGCGAATCGGAATTGCATGCCGGCACGACGCCCGACCCGCCGCAGGCGAATAAGCAGGCAACCGTGCGGCTGACCCATGCGAACCCGTACGGGCCGTTCGACGAGGCGAAGTTTTTCGTCCGGATCGGCGATCCAGAAAGACCGACGGATCAAGACAATCCCGACGTCATAACCGATTGGGTCCAATGCAAGCTCGTCGAAGAGCTCGTTCACGTCGATGGCCAGGAGATGCCGCGCGCGAAAGCCAAAGAACCTTTTGAGGATGAAACGCTCTGGGAAGGAACCTACGAGGCGAAGCTGAAGATGCCGGCCGAAAGCTGCTCGATTGAGATCAAGATCGTCAGTCACCACCCTGAGCTGCCGTATGTAGTCGTGCTAAGCGATTGGCAAATCGCCGTTGGATGAAGATAAGGGGTCACTTCCCCACGCGCGTGGCGGCGCTTCGTAGCCGCTCGGTTGCCGATCCCACCGCGAGCGATTAACTTTTCCCGCATGGGGAAATCCACTCGCGCGACCAAGCGCCCAGCGGGGGAAGTAACTGAAGCGACTCCACGACCGGGCAAACCTTCGTCACTGCTCGACACCCGCGTCATCTACTGCGGCGACAATCTCGAGCAGCTCGCCAACCTCCCGCCGCAGTGCATCGACCTGATCTGCATCGATCCGCCGTTCAATTCCAAACGCCAACAACGAAATTTTCTCAATGGAAAGGTGAAGCAATGAACATCCCGAAAAAGGTTTGCGACCGCCTCAACGCAGGGATGAAGCAGATGCGCCCAATCATTGAAGATCAACGATCCCGAGATGTATCCGAGGCAGACACCGTGAAGCTTGTGATGGACCTGCTGGAGGTGGTGTTCGGGTTTGATAAGTACGCCGACGTAACGAGCGAGCACGCGATCCGGGGGACTTATTGCGACCTCGCCGTGAAGATCGGTGAAAAGCTCAAGCTCCTCATCGAAGTGAAGGCCATCGGAATCTCGTTGGAAGACAGGCACGTGAAACAGGCCGTCGATTACGCCGCCAATCAGGGCATCGAGTGGGTTGCTCTGACTAACGGCATTACTTGGCGATTATATTTTGTGATTTTCGCCAAACCGATCGACAAGCAGCTTATCGCGGAACTCGATTTGACGCAGGCGGATTGCAAAGACGAAGCGTAGCAACAGCTTTTCTTTCTCTTCACCAAGGAAGGGTTTAATCATGAAGCGCAGGACGAGGTACGCGACCTAAAGGATGCTACGAGCAGATATCTCCTCGCCGCGCTGATCCTCAGAAATGGGTCCGTTCTCGACGCAATTCGCCGAGAACTCCGACGTGTCGTTAAGGTGAACATTGATGAAAACGAGATCGCTGCGGTCCTGAGCGATCAAGTGATCAAGCGTGATGCACTGGAGGGACCGGAGGCCGATGCCGCCGCGAGGCGCGTACAACGCTCCAGCGACCGCTCGATCGTTACTCCGCGAGCCGCAAGTCCAGCTGACGCGGCTACCGGCGCTGTGCCGCCTTCGACGCGTGCACCGGGCGATTGATTAAGCTGGTCACGGTTCCGGAGATTCTGGACGAGGAGCATGTGCAGAAGATGGTAGGTCGCTGCAGTGCTTCCTGTTTGTCGGACGTTTTCGCGCGTATAAAGTTGATGGAGTTGATTCGAGATCAAGTGAAAGGAACAGCGATGAGATGTTTGGTGTTGTTCAGCATCGCGTCCGTCGTCGGACTTGCCATCGGGGCGCGGTCTTTTGCGGAGTCCACAACCATGCCCAGCACCTCTTCCGTGCAGGTTTCTGCCGGCGATTCCTGCAAATTGTCGCCCGAGCAATTGGCCGCGCAGCGTCATGAATTGATTCCCGGGCTCTTCAAGCGTGCCGACAAAGTCGAGGACATCAAAAATGGTCTTCGGTTTCATTTCAAGAGCGCGCCCGGGTTGCTCACTGACCTGGCTCGAATCATGGAAAAAGAACATGACTGCTGCAGCTTTCTCCGCATGCAAGTGACGATGGAGCCCAGCGAAGGACCGGTGACGTTCGAAGTCACCGGGCCACAGGGAACGGCGGAGATGCTTCGAAAGCTGTAAAAGCGTAAAAGTGGACATTTAAGACCGGGCGGATCATCAAGCTGTTGACGGTGCAGTCCCGGCGCGCCAGGATGGACGAGGAGCACGTGCAGAAATGACGCTTAGCCTTTCGCGTTGTGTGCCACGAACAAGCGCGGGATCCAATGCAACTTTCGGCGGCGAAGAAGGAACAACACCACCCACGCCGCTGTCAGAGACGCGAAAGTCACCAGCGCGCCCGCGTCCGCCTCGCCGCGCACGTCCGGAGCGCGATTAATCCCAAAATCGGCGCCGACGAACAGCGCGTGCAGCAGGACGATCGCCAGCAGTGGGTAGATCGTCCGGTGCAGTCGCTTCCACCGTCGCCCGCCCATCTTCCTCACACTTGAATCCCGGCTGGTCACGCCGAGCGCGAGCATGTCCAGGCTCGCGAGAATGCCGAGGATGAGCCCGGCCACCCAGAGCGCGCCCGGCGTGTAAAGCTCATGCCAATCCCGACGAAGCACCGACCACAAATACGCCACGACATGCAGCAGCGCAAACACGAGCGCCGACACGCCGATCGCACGCCGCGCGTACATCAATGGCGACTTGAGCGGAATCCATGGAAACACGGACGTGAGCGGACCGAGCAGCATTGACGCCACGAGCAATCCCAGCGCCCACAATCCAAAGAGTTCTCGCGTGTCCACCAGCACGCGGCCAAAATCCGCCTGCCCCCATGCCGATGCAACGATCACGCCGACGATCGCGATTCCCGCCCCCGCATACACCATCGGTCGCGCGAAACGAAAATACCACGCTTTCATTGGCGCCATTTTATCGACCGATGGCGCAATCGTCCCGCGGTCGAACTCGACCCCTCCCGCGCTTCGGACTATTGTCGCGTCGCAGGCTATGCCCGAACCGCGATCCAACGACCTCGCCACGGCCGCGCGGCTTCGCCGCACCGTTCGCCTGGTCGCGTTGCTCAACCTCGGTTACTTCGGTATCGAGCTGGCGGTCGCGCTCTCGATCGGGTCGGTCTCGCTGCTGGCCGATAGTATCGACTTCCTCGAAGATGCCTCGCTCAACTTCCTGATCTTCTCCGCCTTGCGCTTCACCCCGCGAAACCGCGCTCGCGTGGGAATAATCCTTGCCGGAATCCTTCTCCTCCCGGCACTGGCGACGCTGTGGGCCGCATGGCGAAAATTCCGCGAGCCGCTCGTGCCCGCGCCCGTTCCACTGACACTCGCAGGCGCGGGCGCGCTCACAATCAATTTCATCTGTGCACTGATGCTCGCGCGCTACCGCCATCACGCCGCAAGCCTCACTCGCGCCGCGTTTCTCTCGGCGCGCAATGACGTGCTGGCGAACATCGCGATCATCCTCGCCGGCATGGTCACCGCGTTTTTCTGGCGATCAGCCTGGCCGGACCTGATCGTCGGCAGCGGAATCTTCGCGATGAACGCCGATGCCGCCCGCGTGGTCTTTCGCTCCGCCCGCGCCGAACACGCCGAAGTCTCGTAGGAGACACAAGAGGGACATCCGAATATTCGGCGCCCGAAAAACCGGGACATTGGGAACGGCGTTTACCAAATCGGCGATGCGCGCCTCCCTCGCTTGCGATTTTTCCGCGGAAATATGTGCGGGGCGGCGGTAGGATGCGTTGGGGAACCCGCGGAGCTTTGCTCCGCCGCTAATTGGGGGGCTAGTTAGCGGCGGTCGGCGACTCGACTTTGCTCGTCGAAGTCAGGATCGCGGGTTCGGATCGATTGGAACGCTCGCGGTTGACGCTGGTTGTCAAAAGTTGACGAAAGTTAACGTTTGTTGACCGCGACGCGCGAAAATTCAAAACGAAGCCAACGGGGAGGAATGACCAATGACCAAATCACAATGACCAATCAAATCCCAATTTCCCAACGACCATTGGGGCTTGGGCATTCGTCATTCATTGGTCATTGGTGCTTGGGCTTTGGGATTTTTCAGTTTACCGCCATTGACCGCCATTGACCGTTGTTTACCGGTATTGACCGGTCCGGGGGCGTTGGTGAAACGAAGCCACGGGCGGGTGACAGGCGGAGGCGCGGGGCGGGGGTGAGCATTTTCCTTGGTGGTCCTCTTTGGGGTGGGCGCGTGACACTGGGGTTGTGAAGCGCGACGAGGACCGAGTTCGGCGGATGGTTTCGGTGCTGCGGGCGGAGCGGTTGGACGCGGTGGTTTGTGCTGCGCCGGAGAACGTGCTTCTGGCGAGCGGGTATTGGCCGGTGACGGGGGTATCGGCGGCGGTGGTGACGAGCGCGGGCGAGATCGTGGTGCTCGCGCCGTCGGATGAGGAGGAGCTGGCGAAGGGCGGGTGGGCGGATGAGGTGGTGACGTTTGAGCCGGCGTCGATGGAGAAGATTGTGTCCACAGTGGATGTGGTGCGCGCGAAGCTGGCGGTGGTGCTGGCGAAGTTGGGGGTGGCGACGGGGCGAATTGGGTTTGAAGGTTCGACGTCGATGCGGCCGGCATCGTACGTCGCGCAGAATGTTTATGGTGGGGAGCTTGTGAAGGCGGCGCCGGAGGGGAAGTGGATTGGCGCGAGCGCGATGTTGGAGCGGCTGCGCGAGCCGATGACGACGGGGGAGATTGAGCGACTTCGGTTGAGTTGTCGGATCGCGGCGCGGGCGTATGAGCAAACCGTTTCGCGGATTCGGGTGGGGATGACGGAGCGTGCGGTGGCGTCGGCGCTAGAAGCGGAGTTCGTGGAGGCGCTGGGTTGCTTTGAAGAAACGGAAGCGCACTCGGCCGCTTGCGGCTTAGCGGGAGCATCAGTTTCCGGCGATCCCGCTAAGCCGCAAGCGGCGATGGATGCGGTTGCATCTGCGAAACTGCCCTTCGGGTCTGAGCCTCAGGGTCGAAGACAAGCGGCGGAGGGGCGTCGCGCGATGTGCTTCGCGTACTGTATGTCGGGGGCGAATGCGTATGAGGCGTTTGCGGCGTATCAGCGGTCGCGCGGTCGAAGGATCGAAAATGGGGATCTCGTGCTAGTGCATTGCAATTCGTGCGTGGATGGGTTCTGGACGGACATCACGCGGACGTTTGTTGTTGGGGAGGCGGACGATCGGCAGAAGCGAATCTTCGACGCGATCTTCGCGGCGCGGGAGGCGGCGCTGAAGGCGATTCGTCCCGGCGGAACCGGCGCACAGGTCGATGCCGCCGCGCGACAGGTCATGCGCGAGCACGGGTTTGAGAAGGAGTTCAAACATCCGACAGGCCACGGCGTGGGATTCGTCGCGATCGATCACAATGCGCGGCCGCGGATTCATCCGGTGTCGGAGGATGTGCTCGACGTCGGGATGGTGTTCAACGTCGAGCCCGGCATCTACATCGAAGGCCTCGGCGGGGCGCGGCACTGCGATATGGTCGTCGTGAGCGAAACGGGATACGAGCTGCTCACCGATTTCCTCTCGCGCCCGCAGTCGGTGGAAGAATTACTTTGATTTGGAGCTGCGTTTCTCCCGCTTCTTTTGCCGTTGCGCATGTTTTCGCGATCCGGATCGCGTTTTCATTCGGATGGGTTGGCGTTTTTTATCTTCGACACGCGCTTGTTCTTGCTCCGTCGGAAGCGTTCGCGGGTGGCTTTCCAGATCCTGCTTCGTCAGGCGCATGTCGCGCGACATGCTTTGCATCGGAAGCTCGTCGCGCCACTGGTTGATCAGCACGCGATAGGCTTTACCGACGTCGCGGATTTTGCGGTTGAGGTCGTACAGGCCGAGCGGATCGACGCGATGGTTGTCTTCGCGCAGCGCGGTGTCCCAATCGATCTGGTCGATGAGCGAGTACCAGGTGAAGCCGAGAATCGGCACGCCGTCGGCTCGCAGGCGCAGGACGTTCGACCATTCCTTCCACAGCCAGGCCGGGGCTTCCTCATCGTTCTTGCGATTGGTTTCCGTGTGCATGACGGGCAGGTGATAGCGATCGAAATATTGTTTGGTGATGACGTAGTAGCCGAAGATTTCGCCGGACGGTTCGGACGCGCCGGTGGCGTCGCGGACTTCGTGTTCGTTGGTGATGTAGTAATCGTTGCCCATGATGCAGCGCGGGCGCAGGGCTTTGCCGTGATCGAGCAGCCAGTGGTATTCCTCGCGGCTGAGACCGTTGTCGAGGAGATATTCGTACATGCTGCCGGTGACGTCGTGGCCGTAGGACAGGTCGAGGGAGAGGAAGCGTTTCTGGTTGAAGAATTCGGACTTGTCCTGCGCTTCGGGCGTGCCGGCGTGGAAGTATTCGGAGGACTCGCTTTGGATGAACAGGGCATCGGGCTGGACTTTGAGAATCGCCTCCTCGGCGAGGAGATTCGCGCGGCACATGTGCTTGAGCGCGGTGACGAATCCGCGATCGGTTTTGAGCTGTTCGTTCCACCAGCCGAGTTGTCCGCTGAAACGGGCGCAGACGTAGATTTCGTTCACAGGCGTGTAGTGGCGGACCCAGGGAAAGCGCTGGGCGAACGCGCCGGCGTAGTCCGCGAAGAGTTCGGGCCATTCGGGATTCTGGAAATCGCCGATCCAGTCCGGCACGCCGAAGTGGCACAGGTCTGTGATCGGGTGGATGCGCATTGCCTTCAGGCGTCCGAAGGTTTTGTCGGCGAAAGACCAGTCGTACTGCATCGGGCCTTTGTGGCACTTGTAGTAGGGCGGGCCGTAGCGCAGAAAGGTGATGCCCATCTCTTTGACGAGGTTGAAGTCTTTCCGCCAGAGGCGGTAATGATCGCTCAGCTTCATTCCATCGCGGCGGAGACGCTTGCCGTCCTTCGTCGTGATGACGGGATAGCTGTTCTCGATGCCGGTGCAGAAGATGAAGTGACGAGCACTGGTACTGGCCGTGTGGTTGAGTAGATGCTGCATAGGTCAGGTGTTAATGATGTCGCGCAGTCGGTTCATCGCATTTCGCGGGAATGAGTTGCGTCTTTGATGTCGAACGACGGCGCGATCGGCGAGGACGACGGCGCCGATGAATCCCGCAAGTGCCGCGCCCGCGATCGCAATCGGAGTCGCGATGGTTTTCGCTTTGCGCGCGGGTGTGCCGTAATGGCTGGCGTGGATTCCCCACAGGCGCCACTGCTGGCCGACCTCAACAACCTTTCCGGGAATCGACACACCGAGGCCGGCCTGCAATTCCGGCATCGCCATGCGCAGCACAGGATGACCGGGAACGAAATGCACGCGCGGATCGTTTTTGTATTTCGGTAGTGCGGCGTCGTCGAAGACGACGTACGGGCCTTCTTTCAGATGCGTTTCGAATTCGGGGTCCTCGATCGCGCCGATCATGATCGTCGGCGTGCCCTTGAGCCACATCACTTCTTCGAGCTCCCCACGACGCAGCATGCTGTCGACGACGCTTTTCACGTGGCCGACCGTCCCTTCGAGCGTGACACCTTCGCCGACGAGGAAGTTGAGAGGCAGATAGTCGAAACCATGATGGGGATGCCATGCGGGGATCGCGACCTCTTCGATCTGCTTGCCGACATACCGAATCGGCTCGGCCACACCAATGCCGCGCGCGACTGCTTCGGGGATGAACTTCAGCTCGTGCCAATCGTGCTGAAGCAGTTTGCAGAGGCTGACATCCATCGCGACGGGATCAGTTGTCGCGAGCACACAGCCGCACCAGTGCGGAAGATTCGCAATCGGGCCATCACCTTCTCCCGCGATCAGCGCGTCGGCGATGCAGAGATGCGGGCGCGTGACGGACATGATGTCCATGAATTTTCCGAACATGTCGGGCTTGCCGTGATTCTGTTGCCGCCATTCAGCATTCACCGCGCCGACCCAGTTCTTCAGCGCGCCGGAGATCGGCTGGATGTGATGGTTCTTCGCTTTTGGACAATCGATGATCACGTCCGCTTCCAGCAGCGGAACGGAAATCGGGCAGCTCTGAATGACGCGGCCGTTTGGAATGCGCGTGTCGCGCGTCTCGCAGCGGCCGAGATCGACGAGCTCGGCGCCTTCGCGTTCGGCCATCGCAGCCATCCCCGTGATCTTCATGCACGCGATGGAGTTGAAGAACCCGCCGCTCGATTCCGCGATCTGCACGCGCGCGGCGCCGGCTTCTTTCGCGAGCCGGATCACGGCGGCGACGACGTTCGGATCGGTCGTGCAACCCTCTTCGGCCGAGTAGTAAACCGTTTGGTTTGGCTTGATCAGAACGGTCTGCCCCGGTTTCACGAAGCGTGACATTCCGCCGATCAAATCGACGGCCTGTCGCACCAGGGCAGTCACCCTTTCAGGGGATCGGTGCTTTTCCTTTGTATGCGCAATGGCGACGGTGGCTTGGGAATGGTTGGGCATGATTTCCTTTCGACACAACTCATGCCACATGAAAGGAAATTACAGAACCAAGGAAATTACTTGGTTCCCGGGAACGGGCGCTGCAGCACAGTTTCGTCTCAATGAGCGAAACAACCGTCCGAATCGACTTTCCGTATCCCGGATACGAGAAGATCGCGCCCGTCGACCTGCCCAAGCGGAATCTCATGGGTGTCTTTTCTCCGCATACGCCACAAGGTGTGAACGAAAAGGAGGTGCTCGAAAAAGGATTTGCCAATCCCATCGGTGCGCCGCGACTGCGCGCCGCGGCGCAGTCGGCCAAACGCGTCCTTTTGCTCATCGATGACGGAACGCGCGAAACGCCGACGGCGAGAATTCTTCCGCACGTCATGGACGAGTTGCACGCGGCGGGAATCGATGACAAGAACATCGAGCTGTTGCAGTCGCCCGGCACGCACCGCCCGATGAAG
Organism: Phycisphaerae bacterium; assembly: GCA_025924315.1. Taxonomy (GTDB): domain Bacteria; phylum Planctomycetota; class Phycisphaerae; order Tepidisphaerales; family Tepidisphaeraceae; genus JAICIO01. Next base: position 100,061 of record JAICIO010000002.1, on the reverse strand, counting down.
CCGGATGAGGTCAAAAAGAAACTCGGCCCGCTCTACGGCAAATACCGCGTTCACGAGCATCACTACAAAGACAAATCATCGCTTCATCATTTCGGCACCACGCGCGATGGCACGCCTGTCACCGCGAACAAGTTGCTGACGCAATTTGATTTTGTCGTCGGCGTCGGCTCGATTGTCCCGCATCGCGTGAAGGGATTATCCGGCGGCGCGAAGATCGCGTTCCCCGGCGTCGCGGGGCCGGAGATCATGGATCGCAATCAGTGGGAAGCGTCGATGCACATGTCCGAAACCGTCATGGGCATTCCAGAGAATCCGATGCGTCTCCGCATGGAAGAGGCCGCGGAGATGGCGGGGCTGAAGTACATCGTCAACGTTGTGTATGGCGTGGACAAAAATCACACGATCGTCGGATGCTTCACCGGCGACGTCGTCAAAGCGCATCGCGAAGGGTGCAAGTGTTCGCGCGAAGTATACGCGGCGCACATGCCGACGCGCGCGGACATCGTGCTGATCGATTCGCACTCCGCCGATCGGGATTTCTGGCAATCAGCGAAAGGTCCATATGCCGGCACAATGGCGGTGAAGGACGGCGGATCGCTCATCCTCGTGAGCCCCAATCCCGAAGGCGTCGCGTCGAATCACAAGAACCTTCTGGAGATCGGCTACAAGCCGCACGCGCAGATCGTCGAGATGGTGCAACACGGCAAAGTCGATGACCTCGTCGGCGCCGCCATTCTCGCGGACGTGTGCCAGATCGTGGACAAGACCGACTGCATCATGGTGTCGCCAGGCGTGAAGCCGGATGAGGCGAAGAAGATCGGCTTTCGCTACGCGCGCGATGCGAACGAAGGCGTGAAGATGGCGTTGGAAAAACAAGGCAAGGATGCGTCGATCGCGGTGTTGCGATTTGGCGGACACATCCTGCCGGTGGTCGATGACGAAGCGAGCGATCGGATTGCGGATAAGACGAATTGATTAAGTGAATTCCCTGCCGCTGAAGCGGCCGGGCCTGTTTCGGAGTTGGAAATGACGCAATCGGACGTTTCGGATCCATTCAATGAGCGCTCTTGAGTGTCATCCTGAGCGAAGCGAAGGATCTCGGGATCGCAACACGTGCTCGACATCGAGATCCTTCGCTTCGCTCAGGATGACAGTTCGGGAACGTTGCGCGTGACGAAGCAAGGAAGGCACCAGTTATGCATTTACCGGTGATCGCACGAAAGAATATTTCTCAACAGCAACCCCAGCGGCGGTTCTTTCATCACCGGCATGCGCCGGAGCTGGATGCCCAGGATCTCGCGTCGGAGTTGCGCCGGCGGATCAGTGGCGAGGTGCGCTTCGATGACGGCAGTCGCGCGCTCTATGCGACGGATGGTTCGAATTACCGCCAGGTGCCGATCGGCGTCGTGATTCCGAAGAGCGAACAGGATGTGATCGAAACGGTGGCGACATGCCGCCAGTTCGGCGCACCCGTCCTCAGCCGCGGATGTGGGACCAGCCTCGCGGGGCAATGTTGCAACGTCGCGGTGGTCATGGATTTCACCAAGTATCTCCACGACATCATCGAGATCGATCCGAAGCGGAAGCTGGCGCGCGTGCATCCCGGCGTTGTGTGCCAAGATCTACGAAGCGCCGCGGAGAAACATGGCCTCATGTTTGGCCCGGATCCCGCGACGCATCGTTGGTGCACGCTCGGCGGGATGTGCGGAAATAATTCGTGCGGCGTGCACTCGGTAATGGCCGGTCGCACGTCCGACAACATTCACGAGCTCGACATCCTGCTCTACGACGGCACGCGCATGCGCGTCGGAAAGACGAGCGACGAGGAGCTCGAATCGATCATCCGCGCCGGCGGACGACGTGGCGAAATCTACAGCAAGCTTAAGGCGCTGCGGGACAAATACGCTTCGCTCATTCGCGAGCGCTTCCCGCGGATTCCGCGCCGCGTGTCGGGGTACAACTTGGACGCGCTCTTGCCCGAAGAGGGATTTCACGTCGGGCGCGCGCTCGTCGGCAGCGAAGGAACGTGCGTCACGATTCTGGAGGCGGTCACGAATCTCGTGGACTGGCCGCCTTATCGAAATCTCCTGGTGCTTGGATATCCGGACGTGTTCTCCGCGGGCGATCACGTGATGGAAGTTCTCGGGCACAAGCCGCAGGGACTTGAAGCGCTCGATTACAAGTTCATCGTCGATCTTCAGAAGAAACATCTTCAGCTCAATCACCTCAAGCTGTTTCCCAAAGGCAAAGGCTATCTGATGATCGAGTTCGGCGGGGAAACGCGCGGAGAAGCGGACGACAAGGCGCGGAAGTTGATGGATGAGCTGAAGAAGAAACAGAATGCGCCCGATATGAAGTTGTTCGACGACCCCGCGGAGGAGAAACAAGTGTGGGAAGTTCGCGAGGCCGGCCTCGGCGCCACCGCGCACATTCCTGGCGAGGAAGAGAATTGGGAAGGCTGGGAAGACGCCGCAGTCGCACCCAAAGACGTCGGCCCGTATCTGCGCGACTTCAAGAAGCTCCTCGATAAGTTTAATTACGTCGGATGTCTTTACGGACATTTCGGCGACGGTTGCATCCACACGCGCTTGAACTTCGGCCTGAAAACCGCGGATGGCGTGGCGAAGTTCCGCCGGTTCATTGAGGAAGCATCCGATCTGGTCGTGAGCTACAAGGGATCACTTTCGGGCGAACATGGTGATGGCCAATCGCGCGCCGAGATGCTTCCGAAAATGTTCGGGCCGGAACTCATCAAAGCGTTCGAAGAGTTCAAAGCGATCTGGGATCCGACCAACAAAATGAATCCGCACAAGGTGGTTCATCCCTACAAGATCGACGAGAACCTGCGCTACGGTCCCGATTACGATCCACCGGAGCCCGCGACATACTTCCATTACACCGGCGATCAAAATAGCTTCCGCCGCGCGACGGAGCGCTGCGTCGGCGTAGGCAAATGCCGCCGTGAAGAGGGCGGCACGATGTGCCCCAGCTACATGGTGACGCGCGAAGAGAAGCACAGCACGCGCGGCCGCGCGCACATGCTCTTCGAGATGCTGCAGGGCGAAGCGGTGCACGACGGATGGAAGAGCGAATCGGTGAAGGAATCGCTCGACCTGTGCCTCTCGTGCAAAGGGTGCAAAGGCGATTGCCCGGTGCACGTGGATCTCGCGACCTACAAGTCCGAGTTCCTCTCGCACTATTACGAGAAGCGTCTCCGTCCGCGGCATGCGTACGCGTTTGGTTGGATTCACTATTGGGCGCGGCTGGCGAGTTTGGCGCCGATGGTCGCGAATGCAATCACCCAAACACCAATCATTCGCGACGTCTTCAAGTTCCTCGGCGGCGTTGCCCCGCAGCGAACGGTGCCGGCCTTTGCGCCGCAGACGTTTAAGAGTTGGTTCGCGTCACACCAGCCGCGAAATCCGGCCGGCGATCCCGTCGTGCTTTGGCCGGACACGTTTAACAACAACTTCACACCGCATGTGGCGATCGCCGCAGTCGAAGTGCTCGAGGACGCGGGCTTTCGTGTGGTGGTTCCGAAGCGCGACATGTGTTGCGGGCGGCCGCTGTATGACTACGGCTTCCTCGGCATGGCGCAGCGGTGGCTTTTGCAAATCCTCAGTGAGATGTCTCGCGAAATCGAAGCGGGCGTGCCGTTCGTCATGCTCGAACCCAGCTGCGGCGCCGTCTTCCGCGATGAGCTCACGAATCTTTTCCCCAACGACATGAACGCCCGCCGACTGCAGCAGCAGACGTTTCTGCTGAGCGAGTTCCTCGAGAAAAAAGCGCCGCACTATGAAGTGCCGAAGCTGGCAAACAAGGCCATGGTTCAGATGCATTGCCACCATCACGCGATCATGGGTCCCGGCGCCGAGGAGGCGGCGCTCAAGCGGATGCACGCGGATTATGAACTGCTCGATTCCGGTTGTTGCGGGATGGCCGGTGCGTTCGGCTACGAGAAGGGCGATCACTATGACGTGTCGATCGCCTGCGGCGAGCGCGCGCTCCTGCCAAAAGTCCGAGAAGCCGATGACGAGACGATGATCATCGCCGACGGTTTCAGCTGCCGCGAACAGATTCAGCAGGAGACCGATCGCCACGCGCTGCATCTGGCGGAGGCGATTCAGCTCGCGAAATACTCGCAGGCGCCCTGGCATCGACCGGAAGCGGCGCTCGTCGCGAAGCAATCACGCGAGTTTCGACGCGCCGCCGTGCGCGCCGGCGCTCTCGCCGCGGCCGGAGGCATTCTCGGCCTCGGCCTGTACGCGCTTCTCAAACATCGCGATTCACAACATGGAGCCTGACATGCAATCCAAACTCCTCAACGAGGCGCACGGCCAGCGCACCTTCGCGGTGATTTTCGAATCCGGTGACGAAGTCATCTCGGGCTTGAACGATGTCGCAAACGAGCATGAGCTCGCCGGCTCGCAGTTCACCGCGATCGGCGCGTTCAGCGATGTTGTGCTCGCGTACTTTGACTGGTCCACCCGCGAATATCAGAAGTTTCCCCTGCGCGAACAGATGGAGGTGCTCACGCTCGCGGGCGATATTTCTCTGGACGATCACGGGAAAAGGAAGGTGCACGCTCATGTGGTGCTCGGCACGCGCGATTGCAGAACGCGCGGCGGACACCTTATGGAGGCGCATGTGCGTCCCACCCTGGAGGTCATCCTTACGGACTCACCGAAGCACCTGCAACGCAAGTTCGATGCCGACTCCGGGCTCGGGCTGATTCAAGTGTAGCGGCCGATGACATGACGACGATGACCGCGCCAGAGCCACGCGAACCCGCGACGATCAATCTGATGCTTGCGGGGCTCACGTTCTCCGCGGGTTATCTCGATGCGGTCAGTTACGTCGGCCTCGGTCACGTTTTCACCGCCAATATGACTGGGAACACGGTGTTGCTCGGGATCGCCATCGCCGGCATGCACAGCACGCGCGTGATTGGGTCGTTGCTCGCGCTGGCCGGTTACTGCTCAGGCGTTGCGCTGGGCACGCTCGTTCTCTATTCGCGGCGACTGCGTACGCCGGATCCATCGCATGCGTGGCGGACGCTGCTGTGCGAAATGGCATTCATCATGTTGCTCATGCTGTTGTGGACGACCTACCTGGCGAATGAGTCGCCGCGCGTCGCGCAGGGAGTGTTCATCGCGCTCTCCGCGATCGCGATGGGAATGCAGACGGAAGCGGCGCGGTGCATGAGCATCGGAGGCGTTGCCACGACGTTTGTCACCGGAACGCTCAGCGATCTCTCGGCGGGATGGATCGCTCGCGTCTTCGGCCACGCCAGAACCGCTCGCACACGGTTCGAGCTCAGCGGACGACCTTCGTGGCGATTTCTCATCGCGGTCTGGCCCATCTACGTCACCGGTGGCGCCGCGGGCGCATTCGCAGTTGTTCGCTGGACGGGCCGATCTCTCGTCGCGCCGATCGCGATCGTCGGCATCGCGAGCGCCATCGCTTACATCGAGCGCCGTGCATGGTCGTAATCGTGGTCATCGAATGTGGATTCGGGCACGATTTTTGGAAATGCAGTGGTGTGCCGGGTTCTAATGCCTCCATTCAATTTGATGGAGGGCCCGTGAATCCGATCATCATCAGACGCTTTGCAGTCCTCTTGGCGTTCGCGGGTTCGTTCGCCGCACATGCGCAAACGATTCAGGATGTGCAGAAGACAATGGACTCGAAAGACTATCGCGACGCGCTGCGGACGATCTCCGACGCGCTGGCGCGGCGCGATGCGAAGGACGAGAAAACGCGATATCAGCTGCTGATGATGCGCGGCGAGTGCCAGCTGCAGCTCGGCCAGCGGATGGAAGCGGGCTCCGCGTTCGAAGGAGCTGCGAAGAGCGCTTCGAATACGGCTGAGGCCGCCACCGCGCGGGCGAATATCGTGCTGATGAAGGCGTCGCCGGCGAATAAGTACATGGCGAAAACCGGCACGGCTCAGATCGACATCCTCGATTCCGAATCGCGCAAGCAGGCGTTCGCGGCACTGCGCGATGATTTGCTCAGCGCGAACCAGCAGAAGATTGACGCGGCCATGCACGACGACACGCTCGTGCCGACGATGAAGATCCTGCCGATGGTTCTCGACATCGCCTATCTCGAATACGCCACGTCCGGATCGGCGGAGAAAACCCACACCGAACTCAAACAGCTCGGCGAGCACGCACGCTCGCTGATGGGTGGGGAACTGAGCCGCATTCGCCACCAGACCGAACGGGCCGAAGATCTCTCGAATTCCTATTTGAACAATGGCCGTCGCGGGCTGACCTCAACCGAGCGCGATGAGCTGAAGAAGTCGATCGATTATGTCACGCAGATTTGCCACACCGCGCGGGAAGCGCGGCGGCGTGCGATCGACCTCGGCTTCGACGGCGCGCCCTGGGAGCCGATCATTGCCGACGCGGATGACCTGCTCGAACGCCAGCAGGGCGTTCTCGCGATCGCGCAGTAACTCACCATATTCCACGCCGTTCAACGGTGGCGCCGACATTCCTGTCGGTGATCGGACACCGTACCCGGCGGCCGATGTCGGAACACAAGCAGACACGGGTCGAGGAGTACCTCGTCCCGTCACAGACAAGAATGTTTGTGCGACCCAATCAGTGGTGGTCGATCGTAGCCATCGCCTTGCCGTAGTTCAGCGTGACTCGCGCGGGCTTGCCGTTGATCGGCAGATTTTCGATGGTCACCGGCTCGTTATATCCCGGGCCGGGATGCGGCTGGCCGTTGTCGTCGATGTCGATCACCGACTCGACGCCGATGAGGCACATCAGCGCGCCCCAGGTGTAATTCGGATTTCCGCCGACGCGACCGTTGAGACTGAGAAAATTCTCGCCGCATTGTCCGGTGCCGAGCCAGTTATTCATGAAGAGGTGCACGCTCTTCTGCGCAAACTCGGCCTGAACCTCCGGCGCTGCGTACCGCTTGACGCCTTGGAAGACAAGATAGTTCACCGGTCCCCAGATCGTGCCGTGCCAATAACGCTGTTCGAAGTAAAGCGGATCTTTCCGTGAAACCGTTGGCAGAATCCATTCGCCCCAGAATTGGTTTGGGTCGGTCATGATGGCAAGCACGCGCTTGGCCTGATCGGGCGAGGCGGCGCCACAGATCAGCGGATAGAAATTCATCGGCGTGATGCGCGTGAGAAATTTGCCCGGCGAGCCGTCTTCGTTGTCCCAGAAGCGGCTGCAATAAATGCCGAGCTCGTCGTTCCAGAGCGTTTTGTTGATCCGCTCGTTCATCTCCTTTTCGTCGCGTCGGAATTTCTCGGCGTCGTCTTTCCGGCCGAGTGCGTCGGCCATGAGCGCGAGATAGTGCGCGTCCATCGCCCACATCGAACAGAGATCGACGGCGTACAGGTTCATCGTATGGCCGACCATCTTCACCCCCGGCACGTCGCGGAAATGCGGCGTGTCATCCCAGCCGGTTTCCCACAGCGCGCCTTGGAGCGAACCCAGCGGCCCGTCCATCTTGTCGACGTTCGTGCCCCAGCACAGCAATCCATCGTGTTTCGGATTGCGATCCTTCAGCCACCACGCGTGCCAGAGCACGAGCTTCGGATACACCTCGCGGAGGAAATCGGGATCGGGATGGCGCTGCAGCATCTTCCAGATGCACATCGACCCGACGGGCGGTTGCGAGCGATCGGTGCTCGTTCCGCCGCCATCGAACGCCCAGTGCGTGAAGTTCGGGACCAGGCCCTCTTTGCTCTGCCCCGAAAGAATTCCACGAACGGTTTCCTTCGCGGATTCAGGGTTGTCGATCGACGCCATCAATGCGTTGAAGAAACTGTCCCAGCAGAAGTAGGGCGTGGTGTTTGGATGATTCACGCCGAAGGTCCGCGAGACTGTGATGGCGGCGAGGTGGTTGTTATTGCTGTAAACGCGGGAGTTGTTCAGGTTGTTGGTGATCGCGCCGATGATGTCGCCCGAGGGGCCCTCAGCCCGTGGGCGCAGCTTCTCGTACCTTTCCGAGCGTCGGACAGAAGCGCCTCGACGCGATCCATCGGCTGAAGATCCCCCAGACCGGCCACGAAATACGTCGGCTTTCCGGGACCGGCGAGTGCGAATGTGATCGACGTCGCATTCGATGATTCCGGCGCCGGCTTGGCTTGCAGCTTCCATCCGACATCGCCAGAAGCAGTCTTGGCGATGCCGGTCACGCCATCGGGTGCGCCCGTGTATTTGCTGGAAAAATCCGGCCAGTTCTTATCGAGTTTGAACGTGAGTTTCTCTGCTCGCTGCGATTCAAGTCGCGCGACAACGCCGTCACCGATGCGTGCCCATTGGAAATCGATGAGATAATTGTCGCCCTGCGAGAGAAAAACCTGGTGATATGAATCGTCCGGCGCGACGATGCCCGCGTTGTACGATCCGCCCGGGTCGATCACGAATGCGGCAGCGTCGTCCTTGATGAACGCGATGCCGTTGGGCGCGTTGTAGTAAAAGTTCCCGATCCGCACCGACGCTCGAATGCTCAAGTTGACACCAAGGGCAACGACGAAAACCATCCACGCGCAGCGCGGCATGCGACAATTCCTTTCAAACGTATTCGAGACCCAGCGCGGAAAGGTCACTTCTTGTGCCACGTATCGCGGATGTTCACGACCATGCGCGTGATGAAGCCCTCGATCATGATCGAGATGATGACGATCAGCAGGCCGATCACCATCTGGCCGACGTACGCGAGTGCTTCTGTCCACCCGACAGCGCGTATCAGGCTGATCGAATCCGCCGCGCTCGCTTGCTCGGTTGTCGGACTGAGATCCAGTGGCGGAGGCGACGGAATGTCCACACGCCCATATTCGATCCATCCGTGCAGGAATACGATGATGCCAATGAGCACAAGGGTGAGCGCGATGATGTGCGACGCGATGGTGAAAATCGTGCCGGCGTCGCCGCTCGGCAGATGCAGATGTGAGCCGAGGCCCGAAAGGCCGCTGCGCGCGCCGTCGTCTTCCCGCTCAATCACGACCTTTCCGGTGTAGCCCGGCGGAGGCGTCGCGAGCCCCGGCGCCGTCTCGGAATTCGTCGGCGGCAACTTCACCGCTTGGTGCGTTGCCTCGTCCGGATACACCGCCTTCACCTTCACGCCTGCGAAGGTGGCTTGCCGCGAGGCGGATTCGGAATCGTCCGCCTCCACCATCACGATCACGTCATCGCCGCTGCCGTCCGTGCCTTCAATTTTCCATTTCATGCATGCTCCGAGAGTCGGTTCGTCGTGCGATTGTAATAGATGTTGCGTCCGAGCGGCACCCCGTCTCTTTGTTTTGACAGGCGCGTTTGGCCAACGTAGCGTGAGCCCATGCGCGCAGGCGTTGCTGGCCGAGACATCACACCCGCTCCGGGCCTGAGATTACAAGGGCACTGGAGCACAAATCCGTCGGTCGGCGTGCAGGATCCGCTGGAGCTGCGCGCGATCGTGTTCGCGAACGATTCGACGTCGCTCGCGATTGTTTCGCTCGATTTGATCGGCGTGACGCGCGCGACGACCGAATCAATCCGCGCCAAGATCGTTCGCCGCTGCGCCATCCCGGCGGATCACATTCTTCTGATGGCGAGCCACACGCATTCCGGCCCCGCGATGCGCGCCAATGGCGATCTGGTTCCCGATCGCGCTTTCGTGGAAATGGTCGAGACGCGCGTGGTCGATGCGGTGGCGGAGGCGCAGGAAAAGCTCGAGCCCGTGACGCTCGGACTCGGGTGTGGCTCGGCCAACTTCAACGTCAATCGCCGGCCGGTTCCGGGGATCGCTGGCGAATTTCAACCCAACTTCGCGGAGATCGTCGATCGCCGCGTGCGCGTGTTGCGGATCGATCGAGCGGATCGTGAGCCGCTCGCGGTTCTCTTCCACTATTCATGTCATCCGACAACCAAGCGCGGATCGGACGGCTGGATTTCGCCAGATTATCCCGGCATCGCGCGCACGAAAATCGAGCAGTGGATGAAATGCTCGGCCGTGTTCCTTCAGGGGTGCTGCGGAAACGTCCGCCCGCTGATGGTGAACGAGAAGAACGAGTTCATCGCCGCGAACCGCGAGCAATTGCACGCGATCGCTGACGAACTTGCCCGCGCCGTGCGCGACGCCGCCGGCAATCTCACGACCTCCGACGCGGACAACCTCGCATCGCGCGAAGGCGAGCTCTTCCTTCCATACGGCACGGCGAAATCGAATGAAGAGCTCCACAAAATCGCCGCCGGCACAACGCCCGTCGATCTCGCGGTGAAAGCGCCGTGGGCGCGCAAAACGCTCGACCTCATTGCGCGCAACGCCGCGCCGAAAGGTCGGGCGGCGCAAATCCAATCGATGCGGATCGGCCCCCTGCAAATCATCGCTATCCCCGGTGAGCCGGTGCAGGAGATCGGCCACGCCGTCGAGCGCACGCTCCGCCCACTGACCGACGCGCAGGAAATCTGGTCGACTGGTTATGCAAACGATTCCATCGGGTACCTCTGCACGGTGCGCCACCACGAGCAGGGCGGATACGAGCCCAACGCGTACACCCATTTCGATCAACCCGCGCCATACGAAGGCGAAGAACCCGCGATCGTCAGCGCCGCCCAACGCCTCGTGGCGACGTAAGTGGACGCAAAATTCTGTTGACGCTCCGCACTCCGCATTACTACTCTGAAGGATCACACGCCAACCGGGGTCGCCATGAAGATGGTGTTTCCGCTCGCGGCCGGATGTTTCATCGCGCTGTGGCCGTCTCATGCTGCGTCGCAGCTCAAGCCGTTTGTCCCAACAACGCAACATGTCTACGTGACCGTCACACCAAATCCGCCCATCGCTCCGGCGAACCCGGCACCGCCCGCCCAAGTGACCGCAATCCCGGCCGCCCAACCGGTCACTCCGCCGGCACCGGTGGTGCAGCAACCGGTTGATTCGATTGTCGAATTGAACCTCGAAGATCCCATCAAATCGCAATCGAAATCGTATTTCGATTTCGACAAGGGCAAGACGTTTTCCTACGGCGAATCGACGCCGGAGGATCTCGATGCGTCGCGGCGGTGGTTGCGCGACAGCGGGGCGGATCTGATGTGCGAAAGCCGCGCCCCGGCCGACGGGTTTGTCGCGTACGACATGGCGCTGGTCGAGATCGATAAGAAGCTCGATGAGCTGAAGGATTATTTTGCGCTGAAGAAGCAGCTCGAGTCGGTCGAAGCGCAGCCGTTCAACGCGGTCGATGTCGGGCTGATTTTGCCGAAGACGTATTTGTTCCGCACGCGCGAGGGGGAGATCGGCGGGCTCGAGATTTCGTCGATCGATGACAAATCACATGGTCTGGCAATTCGATACAAATTGATTCATCAACCGATTCCCGAACAACCGCCGCCAGGCCAGCGCCGCGGAGCGGTGCTGAATATGGCGCTGTTGGTCGCGCAGCACAAAACCCAGCTGGCGGAACTGCAGAAAACGTACGGTGACAGTCACCCGGCGGTGCTGCGCGAGAAGCGGATGATCGCCTATCTCGAAGAAATCGAGAAAGTGAACCAGGATTTCATGAAGAACGGCGGGGATCGAGCCATGTTTGCCATGAAACGGCAACGGGTGAGCGTGAAGTTCAACCTCGACAGCGCGAAAGATAAGCTGAAGGATGATTCGCCGACGGTGAAGACCCTGCAGCGAATGCTCGATAAGCTCGATGACCAGATTAAGGAGCGTGAAGCCGACCTCGCCGCCGCGACGCAACCAAGCGTGGCGCCGACGACCAAGCCTGTGATTTTTGTGCAGTGAAGGTGCGGGCGCCGAGGTGGATCAGCATTGTCATCCTGAGAGTCTGTGATTTTTTGCGTGGCGAGGGCGTCTCGCCCTCGCATTTGCGGCTACAGCCGCGTTGGCGAGGGCAAGATGCCCTCGCCACGCTGAAAAGATCACACGCTCTCAGGATGACGAGCACCGTGGTGAAAAACGCATCACCACGTTTGGGGGCCGACGAAGACATCTTCTCTCGCGAACTGCTCGCAGGCTTTTCGTCCGCGATCGGACATGAACAGCATCATGATCGCGTTGTCGGTTTTTTGAACGGGAGCGTCGGGGTCACCGTAAAAAATGCGCGCGGTCGGCACGTGTTCCCATCCGATCGCGGTGTAGAACTTCACGAGCGGCTGGCCGGTGAAAAGCATCGCGAGATCGCCCGATCCTTCGCGCATGAAATCCGTCGCGGCCGACACTGTCTTCGTGGCAAATCCGCCTTTGCGAAACGCAGGATAGGTGAACACGCTGCTCATTCCCCACACGTTGAATCGCTCCCCGCCGAGCGTTACGTGGCGCCAATTCACGGAGGCGTGGCTGATGACGACTTCTTCATCGATCAGCACAAAATGCATGTAGTCGCGATTGACGTCGTCCCATTCCCAGACGCGGTTGTTGCGATCGCGAATCTGCGGCCACTGGATTCGTTGATAGGAAGCGATCTGCGCCGCCAAGAGCGGAGGAATTTCGTGACGACGATATTGCCGAAGTTCGATCATAGATTTGCGTCGTAGGGTGCGCTTCAGCGCACCAGTTATTCGGCTTTTCTCGTCTGAACAAAAAAAGTAACCGGTGCGCTGAAGCGCACCCTACAAGACCACACCCAGGCAGTCACACCTGCGTCGCCGCTTCTGCTTGTTCTTCCTGCGCGTCTTCGCGTGCGCGCTGCCATCTTCGGCTCATCCAATAACCGAGAATCGACGCGGCCGTTCCGACGCTTGCATAGTCAATCGGCAACGGCCGCGCGAGGTTCGCGAGCGGGCCGCGCGGATCGCCGATCTCCCAACCCGCGGGCGCGATCATTGTTGCGGTGTATCCGACGACCGCGACGATGATCGGGCCGATCCAGTACCACACGCTCGGCTGCGTCGGCGCCGCAAAGTACGCCGCGATCGTGCCGACGTAGGATGAGATCGCGATAGCCCCAAGGACCTGCCGCTTCTGGTCGCTCTGCGCCAGCAGCAGCATCAGCACGATCGTCACCACGACCTGGGCCGCAAGCGCCATCGCTTTCTGATTCATCTCGTCATCCGAAGCGATGACGCCGTCGCGGTCCGAATCCTCCTTCAGCCAGCCCTTGCGAAAAAACATCCACTGCAATTGCCAGCCGCACCAGATGATGAACCCAAGCAATGCGACTTCCACCGCGAGCATCCAGAAGACATTTCGATCGCTTGCGCGAAAAAGCACGTCGCGCATGGTCCCGGCGCGAATGGAGATGATGGTCATCCCAAGGCACGCGCAGAGGATTCCAGCGTCGAAGCGAACGGTCCCCGCGATGATGGTGCCGACGAGCGTCGCGGCGAAGAAGACGACCGCGAAGGTGACGAGCAGCGGACCGATCGAGGGCTGCTGCATCAGACTCGCAGAAAGGCTGGCGGGGAAGTGAAACGCGTCGCCGAGCCACCAGAACATCGCACCGGAGATGAGCGTGCCGATAAGCAGGAGCAAGCGAGCGCGGGTGTAGGAGGCGAGGATCATCTGGAAAAATCTGTGGAAAATCCGCTCAAGTCAAATCCTAACGATTGCCGAACAATTGCGGACGGGATACCATAAACTGCTGTGACTTTGCCGTCCACTCTCTTTCCCGACGCCGAGCTCGATGCGCACGACGATGCGCCATTGGCAGGCGCGCCGCAAGGACCGTTCGCGGGTGTGGCGCTCGAGCAGAGCATCGATCGCGACCTCGATTATGCAATTCCGCCGCGGCTTGTCGATTCGATTCAGGTCGGGCAGCGCGTGCGCGTGCCGCTGGGTCGGAAGAACAAGCCGGCGTTCGGCTATGTCGTGTCGATTCATCCGACGACGACCTATCCAAAGATCAAGAACCTGATCGACATCGAAGACGCCCGCGTGCTCGTCGGCGGACCGCTCATGGAGCTGTCGCGGTGGATTAGCCGCTATTACTGCACGCCGCTGGGAATGGTGATCGAGAACATCATTCCATCGGCGGTGCGGAAGAAAGTGGGTATCGGTTATTCACAGATCATTCGGCTGGCGAAGTCGCGCGAAGAGGTTCAAGCGATTCTCGAGAAGACGACCACGCCGAAACGCCGTGCGATCCTGGCGCGGTTGCTTCAGCTCGAACCCGATGGGTCGATTGAGCTCACGCGCCTCGCGAGCGAAGCGGGGACGAAACCGCCGACGGTTCGCAAGCTCGCGCGACTCGGTCTGATCACGATCCGTCCCGAAGTGGATCTGCCAAAGTTCACTGCGGATTCGGGCGGAGCTCATGGCAATCAGCCCGATCTGAAATTGAACACCGATCAGGAAATCGCCTTCGAGCAGCTTCAGCCGCGGATGGCGAGCGGCGGGTTTTCGGTCAATCTTCTGCACGGCGTGACGGGGAGCGGCAAGACAGAGATTTATCTGCAATGCATTCGCTCGGTTGTCGCGCAGGGCAAACAGGCGATCGTGCTCGTGCCGGAGATCGCGCTCACGCCGCAAACCGTGAAGCGCTTCACCGATCGCTTCAAGCGCGTCGCAGTTTTGCATAGCGGGCTGAGCGCGACAGAGCGACATCGTTTCTGGCAGCGGATCGCGATGGGACACGCGGATGTTGTCGTCGGCGCGCGATCGGCGATCTTCGCGCCTATCCCGAATCTCGGCGTGATCGTCGTCGATGAGGAACACGAATCGAGCTACAAGCAGGACAGCGCTCCCCGGTATCACGCGCGAGATGTGGCGGTGAAGCGGGCGCAGTTGCAGAATGCGCCGGTGATTCTCGGCAGCGCCACGCCGTCGCTTGAAACGTTCGAGCGCGTGAAGCATTCGAAGGAGCCGAACTACCACTACATTCCGCTGCCCAATCGCGTGATGGGCTTGGCGCTCCCGCATGTCGAGCTGGTCGACCTCCGAACGGTGAATCGTATGCGCCGCGGAGTGCACTTGCTCTCGCCGCGGCTCGAGTACCTGCTCAAGAACACGATCGATCAGGGTCAGCAGGCGATTCTTCTGCTGAACCGTCGTGGCTATTCGAACTTCGTTTACTGCCCGTCGTGCCAGCACTTGATGCAATGCAAGTACTGCGACACGACGATGACGTATCACCGCTCCGCGGGCGTGCATGCGGAGGGGGCGTCGCTGAAGGAAGGACTGCACAAGGGGCAGCTGCATTGTCACTATTGCCTGGCGGTGAACGCGCTGCCGGACAAATGCCCGCAGTGTGGCAAGCTACTGAGTCTATTCGGTCTCGGCACGCAGCGCGTCGAAGAGGAAATCGCGAAGAAATTTCCGCAGCTGAAGTTCGCGCGGGTCGACAGCGACTCGATGCGCGGCTCGCGCGATTACGAGCAGACGCTCGGTCGATTCGCGCGCAAGGAAATTCAAATGCTCCTCGGCACGCAGATGATCGCCAAGGGGCTGGATTACCCGAACGTGACGCTCGTCGGTGTGATCAGTGGCGATACCGCGCTGGCATTACCTGATTTTCGGGCGGCCGAGCGAACGTTTCAGCTCATCACGCAAGTTGCCGGGCGCGCCGGTCGCGGCGCTGTGCCGGGTCGCGTCGTGCTGCAGACCTTCATGCCGGACGATCCGACGATTCGCTCGGCCATGCGACAGGATTATCTCGGCTTCGCGACGGGCGAGCTGGCCCATCGGAAGGAAGTCGGCCTGCCCCCGTTCTCTCGACTCGTGCGGATCATTTTGCGCGACACGGACATGGACAAGCTGCACAAGACGGCCGAAACACTCGCCGCCCAGCTCGCGGAGGCGATCGCGCAGCAGGGCGACGGTGTGTCGATGAAAGGCCCCATGCCGTGCGCGATCAGTCGAATTGCCGGCTACTTCCGCCACCAAATCGTTCTCGGCAGCCCGCGTGCGAGCAAGCTTCAAAACATCCTGTCAGCCGTCCGAGAAAAGGGTCACCTCGCCGAACGCGACCGGATCGCAGTCGATGTCGATCCGGTATCGTTGTTGTGATCGATCGTCGAGCCCAGCCCGGCGTTACAAATAAAAAAACAGCTGTCGCGAAGGCGCGAAGAGTGCGAAGCTCGCGAAGAGAATCACGAAATGTTTTTCTTCGCGACCTTCGCGTGACCTTCGCGCCTTCGCGACAAAGTATGTTCTTGCGTCTTATGCCGCTTCGCTAATCGTCACGCTCTTGAGCGTGTCGTTGCCTTCGATCTTGTTGACCACGTCCTGTCCACTGCTGACCTTGCCGAAAACCGTGTGCTTGCCGTCGAGCCAATCGGTGACGACGTGGGTGATGAAGAACTGGCTGCCGTTGGTATTCGGCCCGGCGTTGGCCATCGATAGGCTGCCGACCTGGTGCTTGTGCGGATTGCCCTTGGTTTCGTCTTCGAATTTGTACCCCGGTCCGCCGCGGCCGGTGCCGGTGGGGTCTCCGCCCTGGACCATGAAGTTGGGGATGACGCGATGGAACTTCGTGCCGTTGTAAAATCCCTCTCGGGCGAGAAAGACGAAGTTGTTGACCGTCTTAGGCGCATCCTTGGCGAAGAGTTCGCAAACGATCGTGCCTTTGCCGGTCTCGAATGTTGCAGTGTAGTGCTTATTGGTATCGATGCTCATCGCGGGCGGAGCGGAATACTGCTTGGACACGAAGCCTCCTTAGTTGGTCGTGAGGGGCGATCGTAGCCGGGATGCCCGCGTTTGGGAAACGGTCGAAAGGCTCACTCGCCCGATAGTAAAAAGGGCAAAAGATGGACTAAACCCGATCCTGACGATCGGCACAGATCAGAGGCAATTGGATGGACGATCCGGATGATCGAACGATCGAGGCGGCCCGCGGAGGCGATCGCTCCGCGCAGGCGCACCTGCTGCGGCAGCTGCAGGATCGTTGGTTCCGGGTGTGTTACGGCCAGTTGCACGATCACGAGCGGGCGAGGGACGCCGCTCAGGAGACGGCACTCCGCTTCATTCGTGAACTGCCGAAGTTTTCCGGCCAGAGCCGGCTGACAACCTGGTCGATCGGCATCGCGATCAACGTGTCGCGCGAGATCCGGCGGACGGATCGCCCGATCCCGATTGACGCCGCAAAGCGCGGTGAAGATTCACCGGATCTGGCGGTGGGCGATGCGGAGCAGAATTCGCTCGTCCGCGAGATGCTGGACGAGCTTCCGCCGCGGCAGCGCGAGGCGCTGGTGTTGCGATTCTTTGAAGATTTATCGACGGAAGAAGCCGCGGCCGCGATGGGATGCGCCGCGGGGACGATCAAAGCCACGGTGCATCAGGCGCTTCGAGCACTGAAGCAGAAAATGGCGAAACTCAAATGAGCGAACTGCGAAACAATCTCGACTGTGCGAAAGCGGAATATCATGAGCTCCGTTATCCGGGCGACCTCGCGGGCGATGTTTTGCCAAGAGCGGCGCGGCGGATCTGGCCGATGATGGCGACGTTCGCCGCAATTGCCGTCGCGGCGGTGGTGGCGCTGGCGCTGTGGCTCAATGCGCCTGCGCGGGCGCCGCATCAGTTGAGCGTGAAATCGCCGATCAAAACGCCAGCGACTCCGAAAGTTGTTACAAAGAAGGCAAATGCAGAAAATACGACCGATTATGAGTCATTTCCCGACGGCGTGACGGTGGTGCCAACGCTTGATTCGATGGGTCTGTCGCAGATTCCGTCGATGCCGTCGATGGACGAGATGATGAGTTCTTCAACCGCAACCACGCAGGAGGCATCGTGAAATTCAAAGGGATGATTCTGGGGCTGGCACTCGTGGGATTCGTGGCGGGCAGCGCGCTTGGGCAGGACGGACCTCCCGGCGGACGTCAGCACCCCGGCGCGCAGGGCGATCGTGGCGGTGATCGCGATCGTGGACCCGGCGACCGTGATCGCGGGCCGGGAATGGACGGCCCGATGATGGGCGGCGACGGTGGCGGATTCATGCTGCCCCCGCAGATGCGGATGTTCCAAGGCTACATGATGATGGTCGAGCAGTCCGCCCGCATGTCGCGCGACCCGAGCACGAGCGGCGTGGCCGCCGTCGTCATGGCGGGCGACATGCTCCGCAAAAAAGGCCCCGAAGCCGCGATCGATTACTACATGAAGCTCCTGCCGGATGTGAAAGATCCGACCATCGAGCGCTCGATCCGCTTCCAACTTGTCGAGCTCTACAAGCGCACGAACCAGGACGATAAAGCGCTCAATGAGCTGACCCGCATGATTACCGGAAAGGCGACGACGCAGCCCAGCGAGAAGTAAACGCGCGTCAATCTCTGCGAAACCGCAAGCGGCTCCCGCGCGTTCAACACGTGCAGGAGCCGCTTGCGGTTTCGCAGACGTTTAGGCGTTGTATAATTGCGACCCTTCTTTAAACGTCTGGGAGTGAATCATGGTCGCAGCGTCCGTGTCTTCCGTGTCAGATCCGGTTCTACCGCTCGAGCTTTCCGGTGGCGAGATCAAGTTCTACCAGGACGAAGGATTCCTGCTCCTTCCCGGATTGATCTCCGAAGAAACCGCGCGAAAACTCAACGGCGAGGTAATGGAGATCATGCGCGTGATCGGGCTCAAGACGCAGAAGCTCCTTCAGTCGCGCGAGTATTTGGAAGGCAGCGGATTGCAGACGCTCGTCGAGAGCCAAAACCTGCTGAAAATCGCGGCGCAATTGATGGGCGGGCCGAGCCGGTTGTATCTGCCGTTCACCGCCGTCAAAGGTTCCGGCGGCGGGCGGTTTCACTTTCACCAGGACAACAACTACACGCGCTTCGACGGACCAGGGATCAACCTTTGGTTCGCGCTGGCGCCGATGGCGCCTGAAAACGGTTGCCTGCAAGTCGTCCCGCGGTCGCATCTGGGTGGCACGCTCAACTCGATTGTTTCCGGGGACGGTGACGGGCATCAGAAAGTGACGTTCGAACCGGAGGATTTTCTCCCGCTGCGCATGCGTCCCGGGGATTGTGTTGCATTCACTCGGCTGACAATCCACGGCTCTGGCGCGAATAACACGCCACAGCCGCGCGTCGCGTACGCGGTGCAATACCACCGCGATGACGTGAGCAAGATCGATAAGCAGACGGGCGAGAAGAAACTGCTGCGAGATTTCCCGACGTATCAAAATGGGCCGGTGAAACAGATCTCGGTGCCGGAGGGGAAGAACGACGGGCATTGAGGGCTCTGTCACCGGGTCTTTGTAGGGTTCGCTTCAGCGGACCGGCTATTCGCCTTGTAAGAATGAAGAAATAACCGGTCCGCTGAAGCGGACCCTACGGAACCAGGTTCGCAAGCCCGCGTAACGTCGCCTCCTTCTCCGCGTGGAAGCTCCAACGTCCTTTCCAATCGCGGTAGAGAACCTTTCCAATTCCGCGTTGCGCTCCGCCGGATGTGACGACGTGATGGTTCATCTGTCCGTTCACTTCTCGCAGAAGATCGATTCTCGCGGCGCTCGCCGCGGCGAGCGATTCGATCACCGCCTTCAGCATCTCTTGGCGCGTCGTCGCAAGCGTCAGGCCCCGGAACGCCGCCTGTTTCTGCTCGATGCTGGTGCGCTCGCCAGCGAGATAGGGATCGAAGCGCACGCCTGTCTCTCGCCGTGAATGCGCGAGTTTCTCGACGAGAGTGAAGAACTTTTCCTTTGTCATATCTGGAAAAAGTTGGTCTTTCGCCCACATGATCGCCGATCCCGCGGCGGCGAGGGTGCTTACCGACATCCAGCGTTGGCCGACGCCGACGGCGCGCGTGAGCAATCGCTCGTGCGGTTTCGGGTTCCCCGTGCAGAGCGCGAGAACGTCGGTCGATCCGCTGACGTTGAGCAGCTGACCGGGTTTGGCGCCAATGAGCAGCAGGGCGGCGCTGGTGTCCATCGTGCCTGTGACGACGGGGGTGCCTTCAGTCAGTCGAAACTCCCGCGCGGCTTTATTCGTAACCCGGCCGGCGATCGCGTTCGACTCGAGCACATCCGGCAGCAGCCGCTTAGACAAGCCGATCGCGTCGCACAACTCGTCACTCCATCCGCCGAGCGTGAGCGTGCGGTAGAGGCCCATGAAACTGGCGTTGGACGGATCGGTCGCGCGAGCGCCTGTGAGTTGTCGCAGGAGCAGCGTGCTGAGATGGCCCACGAGATCCGCGCGGTGCATCAGCGACTTCTCGTTTTGCAGAAACCAGGCGCACGTTGTCGAGCTGATCCCGCCGGGGAACGGGCGATTGCCTGCGAGGTGGAGATGGCGCTTCTTCCCGACGCGTCGTTCGATTTCGCGCGCGATCTCCACGCTTCGGCGATCCTGATGCGTGACGATCGGCGTGAGCGCGCGGCCGCGTTTGTCCATCGCGAGCCATGACGGGGCCATGACGCTGAGCGCGATGAGATCGACGGACTTCGCGCGCTTCCTCGCGGCTTCGATGCCGACCGCGATGGCGCGCAGAACGGCGTCAGCGTTCACTTCGGCGCGAACGCCGTCGTACTTTGTGGAAAAAGGTGAGCGGGAGACTTGCCCTATGATCCGACCGTTCCGCAGAATTCCTGCTTTCACGGAGGACGATCCGACATCGATTCCGAGAATAATCATCAGTCGTACGCCTCAGGCGCTTCGCCTTTTGGTCGGGACTTCCAGCGACGATGGATCCACAAATACTGTCCCGGATCTTCGCGCACGAAATCTTCGATCGCCTTGCTGTATCGTTGCGTGACGTACCGCAGCGGGTCGACCTGGTCCTTCCAATCCTCCGGCCAGATGATGTCCTGCATCGCGATGCGGAAGCGGAAGCGGTCGTTGAGACGCCTCGCATAGCCGATCACGACCGGGACATTGTAATTGATCGCGAGGAGTCCGATCGATTTATACGTGCTCGCCTTGCGGCCAAAGAAATCAACGAAGATGCCTTTTGGGCCCGCATTCTGATCGGCGATGAAGCCGACAACGCCGTGGTTCTCGAGCACGTCGGTTACTTCGCTCGTCGCGCCTTTCTTGGCGATGATCCGCTGGCCCTTTTTCTCGCGGACGCCGAGGAGCCATTCGTTTACGTACGGATTATCGAGCGGACGGGCGATCGAGGTGGTCTCGAAGCCAAGCGTCGCGAGGACGTAGCCGAGGATTTCCCAGTTGCCGTAGTGCCCGGTCAGCATGATCAGGCCCTGGTTCTTGCGGAGCAGAAGCTGCAGCGTGTCTTTGAAGTTGCCGAGCTCGATAAACTCGGCGAAGGTGTCGATGCGGACGAGACGCGTCGTGAAAAGCACCTCGACGAAGAGCATGAAGAGCTGCTGCATGCTGCGGCGGGCGAGATCTTTCCGCTGGCGCTCGGGCATGTCGGGAAAACTACGGCGAAGATTGGCCATCGCGCGCTCGCGGTGCTTGCGGTCGATGAAATACATGCAGTTGCCGAGCAGCTGGGCGACCTGCAAGTTCAGGTTCACCGGCCAGCTGTGCAGGGCCATCGAAACCAGCCGCAGTCCGACGTACTGCAGGTAATCAATGAAATCATTTCGCTCTTTCTTCGCCACGCGTGCGAGGATTCTATGAGCAATCGCGATGAAGGGAAGCGGCCAGGATAGTTGACAGTTGTCAGTTGGCAGTTGTCAGTAAACCCTTTTACTGCCAACTGACAACTGTCAACTGACGACGCTTTTTGGTCCGATGATAGATTGAGCGTCCGCGAATGTTGGGGAGGCGAGTTTGAAGTACTGGTACATCGCCCGGGGTGATCGAAAGGTGGGTCCATACCCGCTCGTGCAGCTGCGCGCGATGGCGAGTTCAGGAAACCTGTCGCCGGAGGATCGGCTCTGCCGACACGGGCAAGAAAAATGGCAGCGTGCCGCGGAGGTGCCGCATGTGTTTGACGGGCCGGAGGCGGAGTGGGTGCGGACGGTTGAGTACTTCGGCCCCGAGTCCGAAGAGGTGCGCGAATATGCGGATTTCAAGGAACGCTTCGTCGCATGGTGGGTCGATGGCCTGCTGACGTTGTTCGCGACCGCGATGGTCGCGGGGGCAATCAGCAATGCGATTAACAAGCACTACGGGATCTATCTCACCAACTGGGACGACCAAATCGCCGCGGACGTTACGAAGCTGGTCGTGGCGGTGCTCATCGGATGGGTTTACGAAGCGCTTCAGGAATGTTCGGTGTATCAGGCGACGCTGGGGAAGCGCCTGGTGGCGATCAAAGTGACGGACACGCAGGGGCGGCGAATTTCATTTGGGCGGGCGACGACGCGCTATTTCGCGAAGTTCCTTTCCCTCATCAGCGTGTACGGCTATTTCGCATGTCTCGTGACGGAGCGTCGTCAAGCGCTGCATGATCTGCTGGCGGGGACGATCGTCGTGAAGGATGCAAAGGTCGAAGGGCGCACGCGGCAGGGCATCTGGTGATGAGTTATCCGCCAATGCGGCTCATCTGTTCGTTGCCGTGATGGGAGTGAACCTCGGGCTTGAGGCGCACGCAGTCGGTCATGGCTTGCGCGACCGCGATCTTTCGATCGCGGCTCGGATCAGGAGTTCGCAGGATCGGGCGGATATCGACTTCGCCGCCTTCGAAGAGGCAGCTGCGCAGGATGCCGTTGGCGGTGATGCGCAGACGGTTGCAGGTCGAACAGAAGGGGGCGGACATCGCGCTGATGAAGCCGATGCGGCCTTTCGGATTTCCCTTCGAGAGCACGAAAACCTTCGCGGGCCCGACGCCGGCTTCTTTTGACTGATCGAACGGCGCGAGCGGGCCGAGTGCTCGCTCAATCGTTTCGCGAACTTCGGATTCGGGAATCAATGCATCGGCGCCACGATCCTGAGCGCCGCATCCACCGGCCGGGCCGATTTCGGATGCGTCGATCGCGCGGCTCGTCGGTCGTAGGAGCGCCGCGTCACCGAGCGGCATGTATTCGATGAAGCGCACCGTGAGCTTTCGATCGAGCGAGAGCTTTGCGAAGTCGACCAGCTCGTCGTCGTTCGTTCCGCGCATCGTCACGCAGTTGACCTTGAGCGATGCAAGGCCGACGTCTTCGGCGCGATCGAGGCCCCGAAGCACAGTGGCAAGATCGCCGGTTCGGGTGATCTGGCGGAAACGATCGGGGCGAAGGCTGTCGATACTGACCGTCACCCGATCGAGGCCGGACTCTTTCAAAGGCAAGGCGAGGTCTTCGAGCAGAAAGCCGTTCGTCGTCAGCGACAAGTCTTCCGCGCCCTCAATCGACCGAAGCATTCGCACGAGATCGACGATCCCATGTCGCAGCGTCGGCTCTCCGCCGGTGAGTTTGAAGCGACGGATGCCGTGAACATCGATCGCGGCGCGAACGACATCCGCGATCTCTTCGAAGGTGAGAATGTCCTCTTTGGGCAGCCAGCGGACGCCTTCTTCCGGCATGCAATACACGCAGCGGAAATTACAGCGGTCGGTCACGCTGATGCGCAGCACTCGAACCGCCGCGATCGATTGCGGGCCGGTGTCGAGCATTGGCAAGCTGGAACTAAAGACGGGAAGCCGCATGTGCCAGGATTCTACGCGACCGGTTGTGTAATAGGAAACGTCATCCCTCGATTACACGCGAGGATGCGGATTCTAACCAATCGACCGTGGACCGGTCTTAGGGGTTGTGTTACATAACTCGGCGCAGTGGCGACTTGTTGCGTGGGAACGATTCCGACACGGTGACAAATAAGAAGGAGCCTCGTATATGAAGCGACAAATTCGATTGGCGATGACAGCCGTCGTGCTGCTCATCTGCCTCGTAGCGCGAACTCGGGCCGATGTGCTCGAACAGGTGCCTGAAGACGCGCTGGTCGTGATCAAGGTGAACAACCTGCAGAGCGTCAGCAACAAGCTGAGCAAATTCGCTGATGATATCGGGCTCGCACAAGCGATGCAGCAATTCAAGGATCCGCTCAATGCGTTGCAGCAACAGGCGGGAATCAAGGAAGGCCTGAACAAGGAAGGCGATCTCGCATTCGTGGGTCTGGATCCGAAGACGGATCCGGAGCACGAAGATGAAGCGATGCTCTTTCTCATTCCGGTGACCGATTACAAGGCGTTCATCGGAAACTTCGCCGACGCCAAGACCGAAGGCGAAGTCACCGAAGTGACGCTACCGAACACGCCGCAGCCATCGTACATCGCCCACTGGGGCAACTATGCGGTACTCGCGCCCAGCAAGGCGATCGTCGCCCTGAAGCACGGCGGGGTGAAGCCGCAAGGCGCCGTCGCGAAGGAACTGGCGTCGAAGGACATCGTCGTCTTCGGCAATATGCCGAAGGTGAAAGAGCGCGTGCTCCCGATGATTCAGGAGCACAAGGGCGAGTTGCTCGAAAAAGTGCAGGCGGGCATCCAGCAGAGCGGCGCGCCCAACGCCGCGATGATGAAGAACATGGTGAGCATGTTCGTTGATGCAGCCAGCGCGCTCATTCGCGATTCGCGCGGCGCGAGCTTCGCCATCAACTTCACGCCGGAAGGCATCAGCACGACGCTGCTCGGTGACTTCAACGAAGGCACGAAGGCCGCGGACATCGTCAGTGGCGTGAAGAACAGCTCCGAGCCGCTGCTCGAAGGGCTGCCCACGGAAAAGTATCTGTTCTTCGGTGGTTTCGTGAATGATCCCGCCAACGCGCCGAAGATCTCAGCCGCGCTGCTCGATCCGATCGCGGACGAGCTGAAGAAGGCGCAGGGCGATCAGGCGGCGGCGATCAACGATTACATCGACTCGACGAAGAAGATTCTGTCGCTCTACACCGGCGGGGCGATCGGCGTGATCGCTCCGACGGGCGCGATCGGTCAGGACGCGCTGGTTCAAACGGTGTCGATCATCCACGGGAACTCGAAGGAGCTGGTCGCCGCGTACAAACAGGCGTTCGCCGCACAACAGAAGCTGGCGGCGGGGCTTGGTCAGCAGGCCGTGAAGATGGATATTGAATCGAAGGACAATGCTAAGACCGTCAATGGCGTGAACTTCGATCAAATCACCATGAAGTTCAACGCCGATCCGAACGATCCCCAGGCTCAGCAGGCGCAGCAGGGGATCAACATGATGTACGGCCCGAACGGCATGCAGGTGCTGCTCGGCGCTGCCGATGACAACACCGTGATCGTTGCAATGGGCGTGCCCGAAGCGCAGCTCACCGAAGCGATCGACGCCGCGAAAAAGAAGGACACCGCCGTCGCGTCCACCGAATCGCTGAAGACCGTCGCGGCCAATCTGCCGAAGAACCGCGTGATGGTCGGCTACATCGCGGTCGATCAAATCGTGACGACGGGTCTGAACTACGCTCGCCAGTTCGGCTTCGGCGTGCCGCTTCAGCTCCCACCGGACCTTCCCCCGATCGGCATCGCCATCGCAACGGAAGGCTCGTCCGTCCGCATCGACAGCTACACCCCGATGAGCCTGATCCAAAGCCTCGTCGCAGCGGGCATGCAGATGAAGATGCAGATGCAGGGTGGTGGTGCGCCGCCGCCGGCAGCCGTGCCGTAAGCTCCGATCGATTGAGACCTTTCACCAAGCCCACGGCTTAAGCCGTGGGCTTATTTTATTGAAGAAGGAATGCGCGACAGAGGCACGGAGAGCGCAGAGAAAACACACAAGATAAAGATTCTCTGTGCTCTCTGTGCCTCTGTGGCGCATTCAAATCACCTCAAGCGCATCGCGCGATCCAAGCTGAGGAAACGGCGCGGTGGGTAAGGTCTGATACCAGAACGCGACCGAAGCGATGTCGTCCTGAAGCGGCAGGTATCGCCCGCCGCTTCTCCACCCCAGCGCCTGAATCGTCACGCGCAATTCGCGCTCGAAGCGAATCGGATCGGTGATGTGCCATCGATACAAACCGAATCGCGTCTGCGATTGGTACAGCCCATCCGGTCGAATCACCTGCGCCAGCCCCGAGTACGGCGTGGTGAACTCCTGATACTGCTTCGTCGTCTGATTCTCGAAGTTGTACGATCCGCAGAAATAGTCCTCTGTGCCTGTGCCGCAGATCGTCGGATACTCGTCATCTCCGTCGAGATAAAACTTGATCTCTCCTTCACCCCACCAGCCGGTGTTGTTCACGCCCCATGCCATGTACGTGCCGACGTACTGGCCTTTACCCTTCACGCCATCAAGAATGGTGTAAACCTGCTTGTACGGAAGCGGATTCACTCGTCTAAACTGTGCGTGGAAGTAGGCGGCGTCGTCGGGCACTTGATCGAGCGCGTAATCGATTTGGAAATACAACACCATCGCATCCGCATCGCGGTTTTCGAGCGTCATCCGGCAGCGCTTGCGGAAGGGCATCGGCCAGTAGCAGTTGAACGCGCTTCCGGGATTCACGCACACAGCAAGCGATGACACTTGTGCGGACTTGTTCCACCCGCACGCGAAGAAGTCGCCGATGGGGCATTCCACCGATGGGTTCGCCTGATCATCCCAGTAGATTCGCAAGATGCTGTTCCGCCATTTGCCGGTCGGCGTGAGCCAGATGTGCTGAATCGCGCCGGGGCCGGGAATGTCCGCCATCGTAAAGGTTTGCCCGGCCTCAATGCGCACCGACGGCGAGATCTTCCACCCCGGCCCCAGCTCGCGCGCGGCTTTCTCGCCTGTGCCGCTGGTCGCCATTCCACCTTTGCCTTTTTCGCCGGTGAAGTTCTCAGGGCTGATCGACCGCGATTGCGCATTCGTCAGTCGATACAGATCGTGCATTCCGGTGAAGAGTGCCATTCGCGCCTCCGCCTCGGTGGCACAGGCATTCTTGCCTGTGACGCGTCGATGTACGCATCGACGCGTATCGGGCGCGGATTACCGCGCCCGATCACCGACAAGAATGTCGGTGCCACCATTAATAGTGATTAGCCTTTTGCCAGCCTGCGCGATTCGCAAATCCCCGCGCGTCCGTGTACGCTTCCGGCTCGTAAATCTGAGGGCAATCACTATGCACAGTTTCGGGCTCGAGTCGATGGAACGACGCGTGCTTCTGTCCGCGACGGATTTTCCGATCACCGCCGGCGGCGCCAGCTTCGATGCGGGGCAGCACATCGCCGTGGACGCAGACGGCAACACGATCGTCACCGGCCTCTTCACCGGCACGGTCGATTTCAAACCGGGCAGCGGCGTCGTCTCGCTGACGAGTAACGGAACCAGCGACATCTACGTCGCCAAGTACTCTCCTCGCGGAAAGCTCGTGTGGGTGAAACAACTCGGCTCGGACGTGGATGATAAGCTCAAGGACGAGCTCGCCACCGATCCCAAGCGCGCGGGTGGATTCGTCAACGGCGTCGGCATCGCGCCCGAGGATGCAGGCGAATACGTGAACGGCCTCGCGGTCGATCCCTCCGGCGACATTTATCTCACCGGCGCTTTTCAACAGACGATGGATTTCGATCCCGGCGTCGGTACGCAAAACGTCGAAGCGTTCGGCGACAAGGGAAACTACGACATCTTCGTGATCAAGCTCAATTCAACCGGCTCGCTCGTCTACGGCGACCGCATGGGTGGAGTGTTCAACGACGTCGGCAAGGACATCAAGGTCGACGCGAACGGAATCGCGTATGTCACCGGCTATTTCACGCGCGAGGCGGACTTCGATCCGTCGAGCAAAGTCGCGAATGTTGCTGCGTCCGGACGAGATGATGCGTTCGTCATGCAATTGAACACCGCTGGTGCACTGAATTGGGTCGGCACGATGGGCGGAGACGAGACCGATCTCCCGCAACGAGATAGCGGGAATGGCCTCGCGATCGATCAATACGGCAACGTGTTTGTCACCGGTACGTTCGCGTCCGATCATGCGGATTTCAATCCGGGCAAAGGGATCACTGAACTCAAGTCCGAAGGCGAAACCGATGCGTTCATCGCCTACTTCAGCCATCGCGGAAAGCTTGCATGGGTGAAGCAGCTCGGTGGCGACGAATTCGATGGCGGGCTGCGCGTCGCGACCGATAGCAACCGCAACGTCTACGCGATCAGCTAC
Source organism: Phycisphaerae bacterium (assembly GCA_025924315.1). GTDB lineage: Bacteria > Planctomycetota > Phycisphaerae > Tepidisphaerales > Tepidisphaeraceae > JAICIO01. The sequence continues at coordinate 72,264 of JAICIO010000002.1, read as the reverse complement.
GTCCAGGATCAGTTTTCGCTCGCGTCGCTCGGGTCGAAGCAGACGATCACCGTCGCGGGCGAAAACCCCGGCGACGATCCGCGTTTTACAGATCTGCTGATCACCAAGCTTGATGTGAACGGCAACTTCGTTTACGCCCGCCAGCTTTCAGGGCCGGGTTTCGAAGTGGCGGGTGACTTGATCGTCGACAACAACCAGCTCGTATTGAGCGGCGCGTTTTACGACACGATGAAGATCGGCGGAAGCAAGGCGACGCTCACCAGCACGCTCGGCGCCGAAAACTTCGACGACGGCAACGACGACAATCGCGATTTCAGCTACGACGTCTTCGCGGTCAATTACACGCTCGATGGCACGCCGATCAACGCGACAACGTTTGGCTCGACGAGTGATGATTTCGGTGATTCGATCGCCGCCGATCCGCACACGGGCGGGCTGACAATGGCGGGCCGATTCAAAGGCACGGTTGATTTCAATCCGACGTTCTCGGGTATTCTGAATATTCGGAGCGAAGGACTCGAAGACATGTTTGTCACAAAATTCGACGACGTGCTGCGATATATTGGACGGCCGGGTGTCTTCAATCCGGTCACCATCAATTAGCTTTTTTCGTGGCTTTGGCGCGATTGTTCATCAGAAGCACGCGGTTATAATCCGCCGCCACTTACTAACGTTTCGATACCTTGCAGGAGGCACCACACCATGGCAGAAAACGCGAATGATTTCCCGACCGTCCTCGGCCCTGACGCGACATTCAAGGGCGAGCTCTCCTTCGAAAAAGGACTGCGACTGCAAGGTCGACTGGAAGGAAAGATCAACACGCCCGGACGTCTGCACGTCTCGAAAGAAGCAAAGATGCAGGCCGACGTCGAAGCCGGGTCCATCATCGTAGAAGGCGATGTGAAGGGAAACCTGACCGCCAGCGATCGCGTCGAGCTGAAGCAGTCGGCCCGCTACGAAGGCGATTTGCAGGCGAGCAAGCTCGTGGTCGATGAAGGCGCGGTCTTCAGCGGACACGTGCTCGTCGGCCCCGACGCAGTGAAAGCCGGCGCGACGCACGCGGGCGGCGCACAACGTCCCGCAGGCCAACCCGGTGGTGGCGGCGGCGCTCCGCGCCCGACACCGACCGGCGGACCGCAACCGGTGAAGCAAGGCTGATCTGTCGCGCCGCGCGGCGCGTCATCCTGAGCAACGCGAAGGATCTGGCATGTTTCCGTAAGACGCCAGATCCTTCGCTGCGCTCACGACGACATTCGTTGGTTTCTGAACGAACGCAAAGGGCCTACAATTCGATCGCGTGGCCGCTCCCGAATACAACGTCCCGCAGCCGGATGATCGCACGACGGTCGTCTGCCTTTACTGCAACAAATCGCAGGAAGTCGGACGCAAGGCGATGACGATCACCTGCAAGTTCTGCAGCAAATCCCTCCGCCTCGAAGACAAACGCGTCACGCAATACGAAGCCCGCCGCTCCATCGAAATCTGCGGCGTCGTCACCGTCGAGAAAAAAGGCAACGTCGTCGCCGATGTGCTCTGCAACGGCCTCGTCGTGAGAGGAAAAGTCAAAGGAAACGTCGTCAGCCGCGGCCCGGTTCTGGTCGGCCCCGAAGCCGAAATCAAAGGCGACGTCACCGCCCCGAGCCTGGCCGTCGGCGCCGGCGCCATCCTCGCGGGAAAATACTCGATCGGTCAACCCAACGAAAAGTGAAGTGTGCTTCAGCACACCGTTCTGTGTAGCGTCCCAAACGGTGTGCTGAGGCCGCCCTACATGTCGCTTGCGTCATCGCTTCCATCGGTTACACCTTCCGCATGGACATTTTCCGCCGATCCGATCCCATCACTCCAATTCGTGGCGTGCATCTCGATCTCAAGGGGTGTCCACCAACGCCCGAGCGCCTCGTCTCGCTGCTGAAGGTGATCTCCGCGGCGGGATACAACGCAGTGCTCGTTGAATGGGAGGATCAGTTTCCGTGGACGGTGGACAAACGATTTCGCAATGAGACCGCGTACACGCCGGAGCAGGTGAAGGCCTTCGCGGAGGCGGCGCATCATCTCGGGATCGAAATCATTCCGCTGGTGCAATGTCTCGGCCACATGGAAACGCCGCTGTCGATTCCGGATTATGCGAAGCTGCGCGAGGTGCCCGATCGGCCGGACGTGCTCAATCCACTCGCGCCCGGCGCGCGAGAACTCGTCGAGAAGATGCAGGAAGACGTGCTCGCGCTGCTGCCGGATGTGAAGCATTTTCATCTCGGTGGCGATGAGGCGTGGACCTTTGGCACACATCCCGACACGAAAGCGTTCATTGAAAAGAACGGCAAGGGGGCGCTCTATCTGCATCACGTCGAGCCGCTGCTCGACAAACTGAACGCGAAGAACATTCGACCGATCCTCTGGCACGACATGATGCTTCATTGGGAAGAGCCTGCGCTGAAGAAGATCAGCACGAAAGCGGATCTCATGGTCTGGGGCTACGGCGGAAAGGTGATGGAAACGAAGGGACACCATTCCGCGGCGAGCTTCGAGAAACTGCGAGCCGCCGGCATCCCGCTGTGGGGCGCGTGCGCGTACAAGGGCGCGGAAGGACCCGATGCCGATCTCCCGAATTGGAAAGCGCGTGAAGACAATGCGCTGGGTTACGCAGAAGTGGCCGATCGATTCAAACTGAGGGGCATCGTTGCTACCGCCTGGAGCCGCTACAACACGCACCGCATGCAATGCGAACCGATTGATGCGGCGCTCGATATCATGGTTGACGTCGGTGTCGTGTTACATGACGGCCAGCCTCCCGAAGGCGGCCGCGACACCTGCCTGAAACTTCTCGAGACACTCGGCGAACGCCAGCGTTTTGAAAAATGGTTCAAGTCCATGGAAGCACTGACCAATCTGCGCACGCGCGGCTGGGATATGGTGCGTGACCTTCGCGAGCAATTCACGACGCAAGCGATGGACCCGCGTCGCGCCGCCGGCCAGACCGCGGAACGGAACCTTGAAGGTTTGCGGAAGATCATCGAGCAGGGCGACGAGCTGACCAGCGCGACCAAGTCGACCTTCGCGGGGCTCATGCCCGACCTCTGGACCGAACGTTATTTGGGCGAACGCTTGAATCCCCTGCGGGATGAATTCGCGGCGATGAAAGACAAGGTTAAGTGACACTACGTGCCAAGTGTCACGTCTAGGAGCTGTTCTTTGCCCGTGAAGATTAGACGCAAGTGCTCGATGAAGTGCGGATTTGGCGGGTTCTTGGGGGTGAATCGAACGTTAACACCTTCGATCTCAGCGCGCCGCCCCAGCGGCTTCGTTAGCACGATAGCCATCGCCGTACTTGTCAATTCGCAGCGCGCGATCTGGTCGTAGCCCGAGTAGATTTGATCGTTTACTTCAATGTGAATGCCCCAATCCTCCGGACCACCGATCGGCTTAGCTCTCGCAAGCGAAAGGTAATCCCCGGTCAAGCCGAGGGCGAATACGTATACAAACGGCGGATCATTATCGTCTTCAGATTCGGACTTCAGCGAGGATGCCTCGAATTGGACGATCATTCAGCGCGTGTCTCCAGTTGTTGCTGCGCGAGGTTCAAAACCGATTCTGGCTTCAACCATCGCAGGCAGCTCTGATGCGAACACGTGCGCGAGTAGCAGGGACTGCACGGGATGTCCAGGCGGACGACGCTGTCCATGCGCGCGTAGGGGCCGGTGCGGATGGGGTTGGTGGGGCCGTACGGGGTGACGAGCGGACGGTTGAGGGCGGCGGCGATGTGCATGGGGCCGCTGTCGTTGGCGACGACGAGCGATGCGCGCTCGAGGAGGGCGGGGAGCTGTCGCAGGTTCGTTTGGCCAACGAGATTGATCGTGCCAGGCATTCTCGCGGCGAGCGGCGCGACGTCGGGCGCGCCGGCGACAATCGATGTTAAGCCGAATTGTTCGCGGAGCGGTTCGACGAGCGCTGCGAAATGTTCGACGGGCCACCGCTTGGTTTCCCAGTTTGTGCCGGGCATCAGGACGGCGAAGTTCTTCACGTCGCCCAGCAATTGCGAAACGGACGCTCGATCTTCATCCGTCGTCGCGAAGCGAAACTCGACTGGGTCGCGTCCCGCGCCGACGAAATCCGCCATCTTCAGGTATCGCTCGACCGCGTGCTGCTCAGGCGATCCCACCTGTACGCGGTGGGTGTAGAAGAGATGCGCCAGTTCGCGCGCGTTGGCGAAGCCGACGCGGATCGGCGCGCGGGTTTTGAACGTCAGCCACCCACTTCGAAAGAGGCCTTGAAGATCGAGCACAAGGTCGAACCGTCGCGCGCGCAGGGAGCCGGTGAATTTGAAGAATCCGATCGCCGCGGATGGATTTCGCCAGAATTGACCGAACTTTCGCCGCTCGAAAAGGATCACTTCGTCGAGCTGCGGATGGCGATCGATCAGGGTGGCAAACGCTGGGTTGATCATCCAGCTAATGTGCGCTTTCGGCCATCGCAGTCGCAGCAGATTCAGCACCGGCAACGTGTGAACGACGTCGCCGAGCGCCGACGGTTTGATGATCAGAATCCGCGGATTGTCCGGGATGGGCAACGCGGTCATGTTGCCTCCTTCGGCTCATGCTTCTCCGCTTGATCAGCCCTTTCGATGCCAAGGCGACCGAACGGCGCGTAGCCGAGGCAGAGCGAAAGCGAGTCGGCCGGCGTGTACTGCGGGTGATCGCGCATCGCGCGCAGCAAGCGCTCCATTCCCATCCGGGCGGTCGGATAATGACGAATGCCATCCGCGTCGATCATCACCGGCGTCGGGCCGAGTTTTTCATCTTCAAGCACGATCCAGTTCGTCGCCTTTGCATCGAAGTGACCGAAACCCATCGAATCAATCCGGCGGAGGATCGTGCCGAGCCGCCGAAACAGGGTGTCGCGCGCTTCGGGCGTATGCGCGTCGAGATCGAAATGCGCGAGTGTCTTGCCGGGGAGACGCTCGAAGACGATCAGGCTGTCGACGACATAACCGAGGACGCGTTTCTCGATGATGAACATCGGCCAATCGACCGGCACATCGCGCACGATCATCTTCCACGCTTTGATCCACGTGCGCAGTGCGCGGCTCGGCCGGCCGATCGCCGTAATGTAGCGATACGCGTACTTCATGCGCGGTCGTTTGACGACGACCGGAAACGGGCGCCCACCGAGCAGGATTTCGCCGGCAAGCACGTCGCCCGAAGGTCCGCGTTTCAGCACTTCGAACTGATCGCTTTCGACCTGCGCGAGCAGTTGCGGCCAGGCGGATTCCCAATCCGCGCGCGTGAATCGTTCGCGACTCACGCGCGACCAGCGCCGGGGATAATTCCAGTGCTTGAAGAACATGCCGCGCCAGTTGTTGTCGCGCAGGCGACCGAAGAATTCATTCTCTGTGCGAAAGAGGCGGTTAAACCGTCGGTAGACGCTTGCGCTGATCGAGTTTTTCTTCGGCACGGGTCCGGCCGCCAACAGATCCCATCCGCGGCGGACATCGGTCTTGGTCGCAAAACGCGATGTGCTGTGGCGGAGCAGCAGGATGTCGCGCATCTTCGGCCCGCCGCGATGCACGTTGATCGCATCGAGCAGATAAACGTTTCCTTTGTGGACGAGAAAGTTGTCCAGTTGCAGGTTGCTGTGGCGCAGCTTCGCGAGGGCCATGTTGTGCACGAGCGTGCGAATTTGCTTGCTCAGATCGAGGTGATTGGGAACCGGCCGCGCGTTCAACTCCAGATCGTTGAGGTATTGGTCGAGGTTCTGCGCTGGCTCGATTCCCTCGGTGATCACCGCGTCGCCCCGCAGATTGTCGATGCGAAATCCGCTCAGCACCGCGACCGCGCGCGGCGATGGAATCGATGCCTTCTGCAACCATTGCAAGCGAAGGAACTCGCGCATGGCGGGATTGCCGATGAACAATCGCCGCAGTCGTCCCTCGCCGCGGGTGTAAAACTTGAGGTAATACGGTTTGCCGTTGTGCTCGATGCGCCAGACCTGGCGATCGTCGTAATCGCGGATGCGCGTGCCGACGCGCGGCAGATCGCGGAGAGATTGTTCCAGATCCTTCGGAGGCACGTGCGGATTTATATCCTCACTCCTCCGGCGGCGCAAGCCTCGCGGCCTCGTTGAGACCTGTGGCAACTTCGGGAATGATGCCTTTGCGTTTGTAGATTTCGCGCACAAGCGGACGGATCGCGGGGATTTTGAGCGTAAACAATCCCGCGCCCAAAACGCTGATGATGCCGACGAGGACGAGCGTGGGCGTGATGCCGATTCGATCCGCAACCGCGCCGGCGGCGAGGCTGCCGAAGGGTGCGAGCCCCATCACACCGATCATGAAGAAGCTCATGAGCCGTCCGCGCATGTGGTCGTCGACCAGCGTCTGCAGCACGGTGTTGACGGCCGCCATGTGCACGACCATTCCCGCGCCGCAGAGCATCGCCAGGAAGAACGAAACCCACAGCGTGTGCGCGAATGCAAACGCGATGGACGAAAAACCAAAGAGTGCCGCGGCGACGGTCAGCACGACGCCGAGCCCACGGACCGATTTTCGCGCGGCAAGGTAGATCGATCCGAGCAGCGCGCCGATGCCGATCGCGGCGAGGAGAAAACCAAACGTCGTCGCACCGTGAATGCTCGCGTGAATCCGATCGGCGTAAATCGGCAGGAGCACCTGCAGCGCCGCTGAAGTGAAGCTGATGAGTGAAATGAGCAATAGAATTGCCCGCACTGGCGGAAAACCAAACGCGTAATTGAAGCCTTCGCGCAGTTGCTGTAACGGGTGTCCCGTGATCTTTCGCTTCGCCGCCTCGGGAACTTTCATGGCGAGGAGCGAAGCGATCACCGCGATGTAGCTGAGGCCGTCGATCAGAAAGCACAATGCTGGTCCGAAGGCGGCGACGAGCAATCCACCGATCGCGGGCCCAATGAGGCGCGCGCTGTTGAACATCGAACTGTTGAGTGCGATGGCATTCGGCAGATCAGCGCGATCTTCGATCATTTCCACGACGAAAGACTGGCGCGCGGGGACATCAAACGCATTGATAATCCCTTGCGCCGCCGCCAGCACGATCACCCACGGGATGTTGATCGTCTTCTGCCACGCGAGCAGCGCGAGCGCGAGACTCTGCAACATTGACAGGATCTGCGTCACGATCAGCAGGTGATAGCGATTCATGCGATCGACGATCACGCCCGCGAACGGCGCGAGAATGCACATCGGGATTTGCCCGGCGAATCCCACGATTCCGAGAATCGTTGCGGCTTTGACGGCGGTCGGAGAATCTTTCGCGAGGAGATAAACCAGCCAGCTGATCGCAACGCGGGTCATCCACGTGCCGACGAGCGATACGCCTTGGCCGAAGAAGAAGAGTCGATAATTGCGGAAGCGAAGAGCGCGCAGCGTGTGCCGCCAGGCGGAGTTGCTGTTTTTCGGTATCGAGGTGGTGTCGGTCACAACTGCGCGACTTATACACGTGCGCGAGGCATCTCGCCAACGAGCGTATTAACGCCGAGCAAGCTCGCCGGCTGAACGAAGAGACGCGCGTTAGTGATGCACGACGTGCGCGGGCGGGGGTTCTTTCGAACTCGGAAGGAGATAGACCTGCACGTAGGAATAAATGAGGGAAAACGCGCCGACGATCACGCTCGCCCAGAGCGTGATCTTGAGGATGCGGATGCGGTTGGCGATTTCTTTGTCGCGCCATTCCGCCAGGCGCCGGTCGATCTCGTCGAGCTTGCGATCGATGCGCGCTTCGATTTCATCGAGCTTCTGATTCAGGTAGCTGTCAGCGGACTTCTTGATGGATTTGGTCAGGCCGCCGAAGAGACCGGATTCTTCGATCTCGTCCTTGATCGTCGCGCTTCGCGACGCTTGCGAGACGCCGGGCGTTCCGCCGTCGGGCGGGAGGAATTCGTAGTTCGTCGCGGGCTCACCTTCGCCGAGCATGTTCGAGACGATTGAGCCGATGAATGCACGTCGCTTGCGGTTGATCTTGGTGAAGATGCCTTCCTGGCGCTTCAGCTTGCGGACGAGCACGGGAATCGGCTCGTTCCCTTGGATGATCACGCCCCGAAGGCGGCCGAGCGCGACGAGTCCTCGCTGCGAAAGTCCGGAAAACTTCATCGACTTGATGCGCGAGATTTCGATCGCGAGCTGATCTTTCGATGCGTTGATTGCGACAGGCCGGCGACTCCACCGGATGACATCGAGCATCGCGTCGCGATCCATCGCGGCGATCATCTGGCGGCGCTCGTGAATGGCAGCGACCAAATGCTGCCGCGTTTTGAAGCGCGTCGGATCGAGTCCGTATTCCTCCGCGAGATGTTCGAGCTCGTCTTTCGGGACTTCGGAGAGCTGCCGCGGCGGGGGCGTGGTTGCGATCGGCTGCTGCGGCGCGCGGATAGGCGCGGTTTCGCCTGCGCTTCCGGGAAGCATTTTGACATCAGAAGGATTGGGCGTGCCGCTGGACATCTTCGATTCGGTACCCCAGATCGTAAATCAACACGTGCCCGCGCCAAAGAATCAAAAAGGCAATGCACAGCAGCAGGCAGATAATCACGTCTCCCCAAAACGTCTTAAACCGCAGCCGCAGGCCCTGCAGAATCACATATCGGCGAATCAGGCTGACATACTTATCGCTCCCCGCCAGCCACACGTACCAGCCCCATAAAGATTGCAGTGTGATGACAGTGGCGTAGATCGTCACCACCGTGCCGAGGAAGTAGCGGAAGAAGTTGAAGAAGTCGATTTGGGGCACGCCGTGGATTGAACCACGAAGACACGAAGAGCACTAAGCAGTTTTTGTTCTTTGCGGCCTTCGTGGCTTAGTGGTTCACTTTTCCTCTGCTTCCTCGTGGTCCTGAATCTTCCCTCCGAACAATGCTGTTCCGACTCTCACCATCGTCGCGCCTTCCAGGATTGCTGCTTCGAAATCGTTGCTCATGCCCATGCTGAGGTGGCGCAAGTGATTTCCGCCGATTTTGTGCCATTTCATTTCTTCGAAGAGCTCACGCGTTCGCGCGAAGGTGTGGCGGAGCTTCGTTTCGGTTTGATCGGGCTCGGCCATCGTCATGAGGCCCATCATCTGCAGGTTCGGCATCGAGTCGAGCTGCTCGGCGAGGTGCACGGCGGCGCCGACGGCGACGCCAAACTTGCTCGACTCTTCGCTCGCGTTGACCTGAAGAAGAACCGGCACCTTTCGATCCGCCTTGGCCGCGTGGTTGTCAATCTCCTCCGCGAGTCTCAGTGAATCGATGCTGTGGATGAGTGACACGATCGGAAGGATCGCCTTCACCTTGTTGCGCTGGAGATGGCCGATCATGTGCCAGCGGATCTTTGCCGGGAGATTTCCGGCCTCGCCGTGCTGCACGCGGCGCTGGTGATATTCATTGACTTGGCCCGCGCGCTGCGCGAGCACCTGTACGCGCGATTCGCCGAGGTCGGATACGCCCAGCCCCAGTATTTCCCTGATCTGCTCGGGGGCAGCGGTTTTTGTCACGGCGATGAGCGTCACTTCGCTCGGATCGCGCTTGGCCTTTTGACAGGCTTTGGCGATGCGATCCTTCACCTCGTCCAATTTTTCAGCAAGCGGCGATCGTTTGGCCACGCGGTCTCCTTCACAAACTCGGTGGCATTATAGGTTTCAGCGGCATCGTGCCTAGGCGGCGGGAAATTTCCGTCATCCTTTCAAGCAATTCCCTTGATTGGGCCTGGGCTTTGCATTTTCGCAAACCCGGCTCAGTTTGCCGCGACGATGTGACCGCCGCGGGGGCCATAATCACGGATTTTTTTGTGAGGAGTTCCCATGCGGAACGATTGGCGAATCGTGGCGGCTGCAGCGATGGCGGTCGCGGGACTTTCGTTGAGTTTCAATCCGACGAGCACCCTCGCCGCGAGCGGTGGAGGCGGCAGTGGCAGCAGTAGTGGTGGCAGCTCCGCGGGAAGCACAAGCGGCAGCGGCGGGACATCGGGCGATGCAAACACGGCGTCCAGTGGGGCGGGTCAATCGTCCGCGGGCGCGATCGGCGCGAATTCAAGCAGTGCTGGAAACGGAACGTCCGCCGGCAATGGCGCTGGTACCGGCGCGAACGCCCCAACCGCCGCTGGAACCGCGGGCGCAGCCGCATCTGGCACTGCCGGCACGCCTGCGAGTGGCGGACCAGGCAGCACCGGCGCGGGATCGACCGGCGCTCCTCCCGGCACGTCGGGGGGCACGGGCGCCGGCACCGGTGCGACGGGCAGCAGCGGAAGCGCCGCATCGAATAACGCCGCCAACACGACGGGAGCGGGCAGCACCGGCGCCAGTGATGTATCTGGATCGACTGGAGCAAATACAACTGGTGCGGGTAGCACCGGCGCCGGCGACTCTGTCGGCACATCAAAGGCGAACACGACTGGCGCGGGGAGCACGGGAGCGAGCGACGTGACCGGAACCGGTTCGACGGCTGCGAACACAACGGGCGCTGGAAGCACAGGCGGTTCGCCCGCGAACAACACCGCCAACGGCGCGAACGGCACCGGACAGGTCGGCGTGAATTCGACGGCCAACGGCACGGCTGGCACAGGCCAGACCGGCGTGAACAGCACTGCGAACGGGACCGCAGGCACAGGTCAGACCGGCGTGAACAGCACCGCGAATGGAACCGCCGGGACTGGCGCGATCAACGGCGGATCGGGAACCGCAGGCGTCGCCGGGAACGGTTCGCCGGGCACTGCCGGCAACGGATCGCCAGGCGTTGCGGGTAACGGTTCGCCCGGAACCGCGGGTGGATCGACCGGAACCGCAGGCACCGGATCGCCGGGAGTTGCCGGTGGGTCGACAGGTGTCGCAGGCGGCTCGACGGGAACGGCTGGCGGATCGACTGGGACGGCGGGTGGCTCAACCGGCGTCGCAGGTGGCTCAACTGGGACCGCCGGTGGCTCGACAGGGACGGCAGGTGGTTCAACGGGGACGGCCGGTGGGTCAACTGGAGTTGCCGGAGGTTCAACTGGGACGGCAGGAGGACCGACCGGCGTTGCCGGTGGCTCGACCGGAACTGCTGGCGGCTCGACAGGCACCGCCGGTGGATCAACGGGTGTCGCGGGTGGGAACACTGGAACGGCCGGCAATTCCACCTCGAGCAACGACCAGAATGCTCAGACCGCCGGCAGTACGCAGCAGCCGAGTAACAGCAGCAGCGGGAGCGCCAGTGGCGGGTCGTCCAGCAGCAGTGGCTCTTCCAGCAGCTCGCCGAAGTAACTCCGTCTAGACCGACCAATAATTTCGAAGGCCCTCTTCGTTTGGCGACGAAGAGGGCCTTTGGCTCATGTAAGCTCATTCACCACCGAGATCTACGGTCGGTGCCTTATCTCCTACTTATCCTATGGGAGATTTTTCAGAGAGTTGCAAACTGGCCGGTGCCTCACTATAGTTCTCCCCCTTCGGAGAATAGACGCGATGAAATTCGACCCTGGCATGTCCAAGACCGAGCACGTCAAGCACACCAAAGACGGGCTCGACGTCTGGCAGGACATTTTTGAATACGCCCGCATTGGTTTCGGCATGATCCCCGAGGAACAGTTTGCCCGCATGCGCTGGTATGGGATCTATCAGCAGAAGCCCAACGTCGGCCATTTCATGTGGCGCATTAAGCTGCCCGGCGGACGCGTCACGCCGCACCAACTCCGTATCATCGGCGAACTGACCAACCGCCGCGCGCGCGGGTTCAGCGACATCACGACTCGACAGGACATTCAACTTCACTGGCTCTCGATCGAAGATTTCCCCGAAGCGCTTGATGATATCTACAACAAGGCCGGCCTTTACACCCACTTCGCTTGCGGAGACACGCCGCGAAACACCTGCGCGTGCCCGCTTGATGGCGTCATTAAGAATCAGATCGTCGATCTGGGCAATCTGGTTCCCGGCATCGCGGACATGTTCAAGAACGCCGGCAAGGAATTCTCGAACCTTCCGCGAAAGTTTAAGAGTGCGCTCTCGGCATGCCCGCTGCATTGCCATCAGCCGCAGATTCAGGACGTTTCGGCGTTCGGCGTGATCAAAAGCGACGGACGCAAGGGCCTCGGCATCATGGTCGGCGGGGGGCTTTCGTCTACGCCGCACTTTGCTCAGGGTTTGCGCGTCTTTGTCCCGGAAGACAAAATCCAGGAGCAGATCCCGCAGATCTTCGCCGCGGTCGCCGGAATCTTTCGCGATGCCGATGAGCTGCGTTACAAGCGCGGCCGTGCGCGACTGAAGTTCCTCGTGGCCGACAAAGGTTGGCAATGGGTGCGCGATGATGTCGAACGGCGCCTCGGCTATCAGATCGAGCACGATGATTCAATCGTGAATCCGCGCGGCGCGCTGCACACGGATCACACCGGCACGGGCGAACAGAAGGACGGATTGTATTACGTCGGCGTCGCGATCGAACGCGGCCGATGGAGCGGCGATCAGATGATCGCGGTCGCGAACCTCGCGGACAAATTTGCAGCGAGCGGCAAGGCACAAATTCGCTTCTCGCAGAAGCAGAATCTGATCTTCGTGAACATTCCGAAAGAGAACGTCGCGTCGCTCACGCGCGAGCTTGAGAAAATCGGTCTTACGCCGGACGCGCCGATCTGGCGCGAGTCGCTCGTCAGCTGCACCGGCACGCAGTTCTGCAACCTCGCCGTCGCCGAGACGAAAGACCGCGCCAAGCACATCCTCGAGTACCTCGAAAAGGAAGTGCAGCTCGACTCGCCGATCATGGTCTCGGTGACCGGTTGCCCGAACTCCTGCTCGCAATATCAGATCGCGGACATCGGCTTACGCGGGATTCCGATTCTGCTCGACGACAATCTCCGCTCCCTCGGCTGCGAACCACGCGCGGACGATCCGAAAAAGACCGACGCCTTCGACATGTTGATCGGCGGAGCGCTCGGCGAGAACCCCGAATTCACGCAAGAGATCGTGCGAAAGATTCCTGGCGCGATCGTCCCGCGTGTGATCGGGGCGCTCGTTGAGAACTACAAGACCTATCGGGTCCAGGATGTCGACGGCGACGTCGAAACCTTCCGCGATTTCGCGTCGCGAATTGAAGTCGATCAGCTTCGCGCGTGGTCGGACATTCCCGATTGGAAGCCGGCGCCTCTCAAGAAGAAGGGCCCACCGGCACAAGCGACGACACCGGCTTGATTCTGGCGAGACAATCAGTCGCGCACAAAGCCCATGGCTAAGCCATGGGTTCTTTTTTTGACTTGTGCGTGATCGGAAAAAAAGCACACCACCCGCCGGGGAGGGCGGGTGGTGTGATGTGTGGTTCAGATTGTTTGGAACTTCAGGCGTTCGCGGTTGTCATCCGACGCACGCGGGTGGCCTTTGAACCTTTGGGTCCTTCTTCCGCTTCGTATTCGACCGTTTCCCCATCCTGGAGAGTCTTAAAGCCCTGACCTTCGATCACAGAATGGTGAACGAAGATGTCTTTTCCGCCCTTATCGGAAGAGATAAACCCAAACCCCTTCTGATCATTGAACCACTTGACTTTACCAGTGGCCATACAAGCCACTCCTTTCAGACGTGAGGAGGCGCGGGGCCTCCCAACTTAGGCACGCTTCACTCCGCCGAGCCCTTCCCGAACGGATTTCTTCCTCTGTGCCACGAAGGAAGCGACCAACAACGGAGCAGAACGATAACGCAGGGCACCGCAAAACTGCAAAACTTTTATAATCTGTCAACGCTCAAAATGGCCATTGGCGATAAGAACTTATCCACAACTGGGCAAGACGTGACGCGCTTGACGGCTACATATGTCCCGCGCGACGGCGCCTTCCGGAATCCCTGATGCCGTCGTAGTCGCTAAGTCGCGCGCGGATCTGCGGGAAGTCGCGGCGCAATTTCGGGTTACATTGATTTTGGCAGAAAAAATCCTGATGTTTGGAAACAGTTAAGACGCCGGCTTAAATTGGCTCAATTTCCTCGGAAATCTGATGATTTTTCGCGGTTTTCCACGAGTTATCCACACGGTTTACGTCGCTTGATTTTCGATTTCTTCTCGCGAGACTAGCCCCGCCCTTTGCAGAAATTGTGATTTATGAACCTGCTGGAAACGACCAAGTTGGTGAAGAGCTACAACGGCCGCACGGTCGTTGACGAGATCAGCTTCGTCCTTTCGCAGCAGGAGATCGTCGGGCTGCTCGGCCGAAACGGCGCCGGCAAAACGACCACCTTCCGCATGATCCTCGGCATGATCGTGCCGGACAGCGGGGCGGTCGCGTTCGACGCCCAGGACGTCACGCATCTGCCGATGTACAAACGCGCGCGGCTCGGCATGGGCTATCTCTCGCAGGAGCGCAGCGACTTTCGCCGGCTGACCGTTTGGCAAAATCTGATGGCGATCCTCGAAACGCGCGCGATCACCAAGACTGAAAGAAACCAGCGCGCCGAGCGACTGCTCGCACAATATGGCCTGACGCGGCAGCGCAATCAGCGCGCTGAAACTCTAAGCGGCGGAGAGCGTCGAAAGCTTGAAATCGCCCGCGCCCTCGTGACGGATCCCAAGTTGATCCTGCTCGACGAACCGTTCGCGGGTGTCGATCCGATCGCGAAGGAAGAGCTGAGTCGCGAAGTGAAGCGGCTCAAGCACGAGTTCGGCAAGAGCGTGCTCATTACCGACCACGACGTCGCGTTCACGCTTCGCGTCTGCGATCGCGCGTTGATCATCGTGGATGGCCGGGTAATTAAAGAGGGCACGCCGAAGCAGGTGATTAACGACCCGGCGGTCCGAGCGGCGTACCTCGGCAACACCTTCCGCGGGGACGAGTTCGGGTGATCGATGGCAGGGCAAGTGCGTCCCGCCGCTTGGCGGTTTCGCAAAGCGAACACGGTTTCCCTCTGCGAAACCGCCAAGCGGCTGATGCGGGTTCGGCGCAATTCAAGCGGATCCATTGTCACGTTTTAGCGTCGAGCGGCTATGATGTTGTGTCACCAACACTGAGGTTCGCTATGACGTCTCGCATCGCACGAACCGTTCTCGCCGTCGCTTGCGTTTTCGCGACCGTCGCCAGTGCGCAGGACACCAAGCCCGCCGCCTCTGCCGCAACCCAGTCGGCCACCATCTCACCCGACGCGAAGAAACTTCTCGACCAGGTGCGCGACGCGTACAGCAAGCTCAAATCTCTCGAGCTCACAGGCAATCTCGAATTCGCGATCGACGTCGCAGGCGAGCAGAAATCCTACGGCGCCGAGTTTAGCGCCATGTACACCGCGCCGAACAAGTTCCGCCACGAGATGAAGGACGATGTGCTCATCATCTCCGACGGCGTGAAGGCATACGTGTTCAACTCCGGCGTCGGCGCTTACACCGTCGGCGACATCGACAAAGGCTCGCGCGATCTCAATAAACTTCCCTCGCCGGCCACTGAGCTGCTCAACACGCAGAATCCGTCGCTCGAGCTGGCGCTTGCGGACGACGCGTCGAAGATCTTGACCGAAGGCAAGTCGAACGTCGCCGCGGTGAAGGTGAAGGTCGACAACCAGGACGATCCCGCCCTGACCTTCACGATGGACGATCAAGAGATCACCGCCGTTATTGATCCCGACACGCATCTCATCAAACAGTGGCGCGTCGACATGGCCAAAGCGCTCGCGGCTAAGGGCGCGACGGACGTGAAGAAGGCGTTGATCACGATCACCTATTCGCAGATCTCGCCCGACTCGACGATCGTCGATTCGCAGTATGCCTTCACTCCCCCGCAGGAAGCGAAGGTCGCCAAGGCCGAAGATTTCGGCAAGCAGGACGCCGCGATGGCGCTCGTCGGCAAACCGGCGCCGGACTTCAAGCTCAAAGGCATGGACGACAAGGAAGTGTCGCTCGCGTCGCTGAAGGGTAACGTCGTCGTGCTCGACTTCTGGGCGACATGGTGCGGCCCGTGCGTCGCCGGATTCCCGCACATCGATGAGCTCGCGAAGAAATACGCGGACAAGGGCGTGAAGGTCTACGGCATGAACCAGAAGGAAGACAAGGAAACGATCGACAACTTCCTCAAGGAGAAAAGCCTGACCGTCCCCGTCCTGCTCGATCCCGGCGACATCGCCGACAAGTACAAGGTGCAGGGCATTCCGCAAACCGTGATCATCGGCAAAGACGGCCTCATCAAGCAAATCCACATCGGCTACGGCCCGGGTGAAGAGAACGAGTGGGACAAAGAAGTGCAGGATGCATTGAAGTGACGCGTTTTTGGAAAAGCGCTAACGCATAAAAAAGAAGACGTCATCCTGAGCGAAGCGAAGGATCCCGAAATCGTAAGACGTGCTCGATGTCGAGATTCTTCGCTTCGCTCAGAATGACGCGCCCGGCGATTCCACATCGTATTCTCACGTCCGATATTGTCTCTCCACGATTCCGCAAACACTGACAAAGTGAGGTGCTCGGACGGTCGATAATAAACAGTGGGGACCTCGTCCCGACTGAACGTGAACCACATGCGGCCGTGAGTATGAACGAACAGCTCATTCAAAAAGTCCGCCAGTGCCCTAACCTGCCATCGCTGCCGTCGATCGCGGTGCAGGTGTTGGATTTGGCGCAGAAGGCGGACGTCGATATCGCGGAAATCGCGCGGATCATCTCGAAGGATCCGGCGCTGTCGTCGAAGATTCTCCGCACCGTCAACTCGAGCTTTTACGGCCGCAGCCAGCATGTCAGCACGATCTCGCACGCACTCGTCATCCTCGGCCTGCAATCGGTGAAGACGCTCGTGCTCGGTTTTTCGCTCGTCACAAACCTCACCAAGAACAAGAGTCGCGGATTTAAGCACATCACATACTGGAAGCGCAGCATCTTCAGCGCGACGGCCGCCCGATCGATCGCGGCGAAGATTAACCTCGTGCAGCAGGAAGAAGCGTTTCTCGCGGCGCTGCTCCAAGACATCGGCATGCTCGTGCTCGACCAGGTGGTTGGCGACGAGTACGGCGTCGTACACGAAAAGATCAAAACGCATCGCGAACTGTGCGAGGTCGAGCAGGAATCGCTCGGCGGAACGCACGCGGAGGTCGGTGGAATTCTCGCGGAACAATGGAAGCTTCCGCCGCTCTTGTCGATCCCGATTTCGCATCACCACAAATCCTCTGAGGTTTCGGATCCGGGGCTCAAAAAGCTGGCCGAAGTCGTCGAGCTCAGCGGAGGTTGCGCCGACGTCTTCGTCGATCCGGAGCCCGCCCAGGCCATCGCGACGGTGCGCAAGACGTTTCTCGAACGTCACCAGATGCCCGAAGCCGAAGTCGACGCGCTTCTCGCGGACATCGGGAAGCGCACGAAGGAAGTCGCATCGCTCTTCGAGATCAACGTCGGCTCGACGCAGGAATACGAAGCGATTCTCAAGAAGGCGAACGAAGCGCTGATCGAGATCACGCTGCAATCGCAGCGGCAGGCGACGACGCTGCAGCAGATCAACATTCAGCTCAAGGAACAGGCGACCACCGACGCGCTCACGGGCCTCGCGAACCGCGCGCGGTTCGATCAATTCCTCGCGGAGCAGTTCGCGTTGTCGGTGAAAATGGGTCGGCCGCTCTCGCTCGTGCTGATCGACATCGACAAGTTTAAGAGCGTGAACGACAAGTACGGTCATCCTGCGGGCGACCAGGTCATTCGTGTGATCGGCAAGCTGCTGAAGACCGCGGCGCGTCAGCAGGACGTCGCGGCGCGCTACGGCGGTGAGGAAATGGCGCTGCTCATGCCCGACACCAATCGAAGCACCGCCGCGACGGTCGCAGAGACCGTACGGCGCGCGGTTGGCGCTCGACCGGTGCAGCACGAAAAGCTGCATATTCCCGTGACCGCGAGCTTCGGCGTTGTCACGTTCGAGAAGGGTATTCCGTTCACTCAGCCTGGCCAGATCCTCAAGGCCGCGGACCTCGCGCTCTACAACGCCAAGCACAGCGGCCGAAACTGCGTCAAAGTCTTCTCGATGCCGAAGCCCAAGCCGAAGGCCGCTTAGAAAATCCGCCCTCGCGTCTACTGGCAACTGCAACGCGCGCACTTCATAATCCCCGCGACTGGACATCAGCGTCTCAAGTTCCTCTCGTTCCGGCGGCGTCGGTGGCAAACTCGGCGCCTCGATATTCCTTTTGATCTTTGGCGGTTTTGGGGTCATGGCCCTCGTCCTGATGACGAAGGAGATCAGCAAAGACGTTCGCATGCTGCACTGGCCTAAAGTGCCGTGCACGATTCAGAGCAGCGCCATCGAGCCGAAGAGCAACGGCTACACGTTCGAGGTGACCTACCGCTATAGCGTCGGTGGCAAGCGCTACGTCGGCAAGACTTATCGCGCCAACTACACCGATTCCGAAAAGTACTCGGACGCTGAGAAGATTCAGAAGCGTTTTCCCGGCGGCGCCTCATCCAGTTGTTTCGTCAATCCGACCAATGCGGCGGATGCTGTGCTCGAAGTGCAATCGCCATGGGCCATCGCCGCGTTTGCATTCATTCCGATCATCTTCATCGTCATCGGTGGCGGGGGATTGTTCTACGTGTGGTTTCCAAGGAAGACGCGCGCGAGCGCGGGCTCTGGCGAGGCCTCGCCCATCTCCGAACGTGGCGTCAGAAAATTGGGTGTTGGTGTGTTTCTTTTCGGCCTCTTCTTCCTGATCGGCGTGGCGGTCACGTGTTTTTGGACGATCCCGACCGAGCGAAAGATCTTCGCGTCGAAAAGCTGGCCCGCTACGCCGTGCACCATCCTTTCCAGCCGCGTGCAGTCACACAGCGACGACGACGGAACAACCTACAGCATCGACATCCTTTACACATACAAAGTGAACGGGCAGACGTACACCTCCGCTCGCTACAACTTTGTCGGCGGATCATCGAGCGGCTTCGCGGGGAAGAAAAAGGTGGTGGACCAGTATCGTCCGCGTAGCCGCGCGACCTGCTACGTCAACCCAAATGATCCAACCGAAGCAGTGCTTGTGCGGGGATGGACGACTGAAGGGATATTTCCGTTTTTACCCGTCCTGTTTCTGCTCGTCGGCGCCGGCGGGCTGATCGGCATGTACAAATATCAGCGGCGCACGCAGTCGAACGAGAAAATTTGGGCGATGAAACGGCCCGGCATTGGAACGTCGAGCACCGCGCCGCACATGATGCCGATTCAGAAAAGCATCGTGCTCAAACCGGCCGCAACGGCGCGCAAGCGCTTCCTTGGCATGGTCATCTTCGCGCTGTTTTGGAACGGATTTATTGCGATCGCATACTACGCATGGCTAAACAACGACCACAGTATCTGCATGGTGCTGTTCATGATTCCGTTTATCGCGGTGGGAATCGGCGTGATCGTCGGGGTCATCTATAGTTTCCTCGCAATGTTCAATCCATCGGCCGAGCTCGAGCTTCTGCCGGGCGCTTTGATCCTTGGAACGCAGGCCACCGTCCGCTGGCAAATCAACGGCCGCAGCGATCGCATCACCAAACTCAAAATCCGCGTTGAAGCGCGCGAGGAAGCGACCTATCAGCGCGGGACTCGGTCGGCCACCGACACCAACGTGTTTCAGATCATCGATGTCACTGAAGCAACGTCCGCGATGCATATCGCCCGCGGAGAAGCGAAGTTCGACGTCCCCGCGAACACAATGCATTCGTTCCAGGCGCCGCACAACAAGATCATCTGGTCAATCAAGGTGCGTGGTGAGATTCCGAATTGGCCGGACCTTAATGTCGAATACCCCCTCGACGTTCAACCGATCGAGGTGCGAACATGAGCGAACTGAAACTCCAATTTGAAAGCGCCACGCACTTTGGTCCCGGCGAAACGCTTCGCGGGATTGCAAGCTGGAAGCTCAATCAACCCGCGGCGGAGATTGATCTTCGCCTCTTCTGGTACACCGAAGGCAAGGGCACGCAGGACGTGACGATCGTTCACTCCACAACGCTTGAGCACCCGCAGCAGACGCAGAGCTATCCGTTCCAGTTCGAGCTTCCGCCGTCGCCATACAGCTTCTCGGGCAAACTCATCTCGCTGATCTGGGCGGTGGAACTGGTGGTTCGCCCGAGCAAGGAGTCCACGCGGCAGACCTTCACGATGTCACCCACCGCCGAAGAAATCGAGCTGCATACCGCGATGAACAAATGAAGGCCCGCGAGAATCCATTCCGCGTCGAGCGCGTGCTGACGGTTCGCTATCGGCCCCCGGGCTGGACGTTCGAGCAGCTGATGGATCGGCTCGAAAGACTCAACTATCGCGGTGCGATCGTCGGGGCGGAAGGATCCGGCAAGACGACCTTGCTCGAAGATCTCGCGCCGCATCTGGCGAAGCACAAGTTTCACGCGAAGTTTCTGCGGTTGAATGAAGCGCATCGGACGATCGATGAATCATTTTTCGAGAGCATCGGGCGGTCCGATGTGATCTGCTTCGACGGTTGCGAGCAGCTGTCCGATCGTGCGTGGCGAAGTTTCGAGAAGCGCACCCGACACGCCGCGGGATTGATCGTCACGACGCATTCGCCGGGACGATTGACGACGGTCGTTGAATGCTCGACGAATCCGGCGTTGCTTCGCGAAATCATCGAGCGACTTGTGGGGCCGGATTATTCTGTTGATGTGGAATCGCTTTTCGCGCGACACCGCGGAAACATTCGTGAGGCGTTGCGCGAGTTGTACGATCAAGTGTGATGCGTTCCTGCCGCTTGCGGCTTAGCGCGACGTCGAACGGCGTTTCAATTCCCGCTAAGCCGCAAGCGGCGAACGGGCTAGGGCGCCGGGTACTTCGGCTTTCGACCTTCGAGCACTTCGACCACATCTCGGACGACCCAGCTCATGTTTTCCATCGCGGTATTGGTTCGCGCCGCGAGATGCGGCGTGAGCAGCACGTTGTCCAGTCCGAGGAGTGGAAAATCCGGTGGCGGCGGCTCGGGGTGATAGACGTCGAGCGCCGCGCCGGCGAGACGTTTCTCGCGAATCGCATCCGCGAGCGCTTGTGCATCGAGCACTTCGCCGCGGGAGGTGTTGATCACGATCGCGGTGGGCTTCATCATCGCAAGCTGCTCGCGGCCGATCATGTTCTCGTTGCCGGGCAGCATCGTGACGTGAAGCGAAAGGATGTCCGCTTCGCGATAGAGTGTCTTCTTATCGACGGAAGTGGCGGGGAAGTGCACGTGCTCGTGCACGTCAAGCAGATCGTTGTAGAGCACGCGCATGCCGAAGCCGTTCGCGGCGATGTGACCGACGCGTCGGCCGACGCGGCCCATGCCGATGATGCCGATCGTGAGCTCGTTCAATTGCCGGCCGCGAACCGTGTCGCGAATGCGCTTGAACTCTTTCTTGGCATACGCGCGCTCGCGAAAGAAATTCCACGGCCGAAGCAACTGCAGGATGTAGCCGAAGACGAAATCACCCACCGCGATCGTATTCGCATCCGGGGTGTAAACGACTTCGATGCCGCGCGCGCGGCATGCCTTTACGTCAATGTTTTCGAGGCCCACTCCCCCGCGCGCCACGACGCGAAGCTTCGGCGCCTTGGCGAGCAGCGCTTCGTTCACCTGCGTGTAGGTCCGCACCAGCAACCCCTCTGCGTGCGCGATCTCACGCTCGAAGTTCGGATCGTCCAGCTTCACTTCGCGCAGATCCACGCGCTCGCGTAGCCATTGAAGAGGAACCGGATCGGAATGCTCTGTCATCAACACAATGGGGCGGCTGTTGGATGTCATGGGTTTGCTGGCCATCCTAGCTGACGAAACGTATGATCCGGCGACATGCGGACTATCATAGCTCGGTTACTCATCGTGACGCTAATCGCATCGTTGGCTGGCAACTCCGCTCGCGCAGCGCAACCAACGGCTCGGCAGATGATCAACGATCTGATTTCGAAGAACGAAGCGTCGCGCGCAAAGATTCGATCGATCGAGTTTGATTTCGGCATCGATCGACAGACAGGCGGGCATTTCATCTACGATGGCCCGAATCGGGCGAACACATATCATTCGTCGATGTTCAAGGATGCTCGTTGTGTGATCAATGATCGGTATATCGCGCTGTGGGAGCGAAGCGAATACGTGCGCATCTATCTTCGTGCTCCAGGCAAGCCGCCGAGCGAAATGACAACAGATCTGATTAATGTTATGGCCGGGCACGACCCGCTTTTGTGGGGATTTGGGCTTGGCTTCGGCGAACTCCGAGGCGCAATTTATTTCGATCAGCTTACCTATCGTGTTGAAGAGGTGCGAAACGAAAAGAACGAGCGAATCGTACGTGTGAAGTGGGTTGCGATGAGCCCCATCGGCCCAGCGCGCGAGATAGACCGCGCGATTTATGAATTCAATGCCGATCGTGGATTCCTGTTGACACATACGGCCGGGTTCACCGAGATCGGCGATCTTCAGCAGACGACCGATGTGACGGCAGAGCAGATCGACGGTGTCTGGATGCCTGTCCATGTCACCAGTGTTCAGTTCAAATCCAAAGTCGGCGAAGCGCCGCAGCAGCCTCTGAAAACCACAGAGCGCGAGTTCATCAACATCCATGTGAACAAGCGGATCGATCCGGCGAAATTCGAGACCGAGAACATGGGAATTCCCGCCGGGACCCTGATCGAGAAGACGGACCTCGCCGGAAAAATCACAACCCTATCGATGCCGACCACGGGGCCGGTCGATCTGGATTAAACGCTTGGTCCACTTCATTGTTTCGTCATCGAGCACGGGCTGCTCTCAGGTCATATCCATCACGTCCCGCCCACAGATCGACGAATTCGCGCGCGAGTTTTGATTGTGGTAGACTGGCCGGGTCTCCAGCGACCTTGCATACGAGGCCTCTCATGACCCGATCCACCGGTGGTGCAATAGCGCTGCTCATCCTGCTGGTTGTGACCCTTACCACGTTCGGTCGAACAAGCGCGCCCTCCGCTCCGACTCCGGCGACGAAGCCTGCGACGGCGACATCCGCACTGAAGCCGGTTGTGCTCATCATCACCGCCCGCATCGATGGGAGTGACATTCTCAAATTCACGCGCGATGGTGCGCACTGGACGCACAAAGAGTGGCAGTGGCCGACGGACGTGAAAATCGATGACGTCGACTGGGCTCCCGAATCGCAAAGCGACCTTGCCTTCAAGGACCAGAAGCAGTTCGAGTTTCTGCGAGACTACGACTTTTCCACGGCCCGCGCCATCGCCAAACATGGCCGGGGTATCTTGAGCGTCGAACAGGAAGATGACGGGTGCGAGATCAGCTTTGCTGATTCCGCGAACGGCGCCGACACATACACGATCGAAATTCGCGTCCAGCCGCGGAAGGGGGAGGCCCAATGAACAAGTACATCGTCGCATCGCTGCCGCTGTTGATGGTTTCGTGTTCGCTAATGGCTCAGACGACGCGGCCGACAACTTCCGCGACCAGAGCCACGACGACGACCACAACGACGACCTCCGCGCCGACGACCGCCGCTGCGGAAGCGCGACAGATCGATCTGATGCCGCTCAGTAACCCGCGGCTCGATGGCTTGCGCGGGAAGTGGACACTTCGCGGCGGGGTGCTGCGCTCCAGTGGCCAAGGCGACGAGCTGCTCCAAATTCCGTACGAGCCGCCGGAGGAATATGACTACGAAATCCACTTTGTGCGCGTCCGCGGCGACAACTGCGTGATCCAGATCCTCTCGCACGAGAATATGCCGTTCATCTGGGTCATGGGCACCGGTGCCAGCAAACGTTTCACGTTTCATTACCTCAAAGGTGCGGGCGATTTCGAAAATCGCACCACGCGCGATTACACGCAGATGGTTTCCGGCCGCGAATATGTGTCGGTCGTGAAGGTTCGGCGCCACGGCGTGAAGGCGTATCTCGATGGTGAGCTTGTCAGCTCATGGGACACCGACTACAGCGACGTCGAGAGTCGTCCGTTCTGGCGGCTGCAGGACAACGCGGCGCTCGGCCTCGCGACTTCGGCTTTCCAGACCGAGTTTCGATCGATCCGTGTCACCGAAGTTACCGGCACGGGAAAGATCCTCCGTCCGCCGATGCCTGTCGCATTCCAAAAGGTCAACGAGCAATTGGACGATGCGAAGAACTGGTCGGTGAAGCAGAACTCGCTTCACACAATGACGGACGGACGGCTTCGCTGCGAGGGAAGCGCGAGCATCGCGTTCAGCGGCGACATCCCGGCGGATTCGCGCATCTCGTTTCACATGAGCGTCGCGAGCGGACCGGCTCCGCGAATTTATTTCGATGGGGCGGGCATCTGCATCGCGAGCGCCCTCCACACGCCGGCGCTTACCGTGCAGAGTGCCCCCAATAGCCTCAAGCCTGTGCCGCATCTCAAGGGCGATCCGATCCCGTACAAAGCGGGCGAGGACCTCGATTGCGCGATCGAGTTTTACGACGGCCACTTCGAGTTCTCTGCCAATGGTCATTCGATTAGCGGCGATTGCCAATCGCCCAGGACGCTGCGGCTTTCATTGCGCGGAAGCACCGGCTACGCGCGCGATTCAGCCGACATCTGGGATCTGTATGTCGAGCCTGCCGAGAAGCGTCCATCCGACCTGAAATGATCGCGATAAATCACGGATTTCTACGCTGCGAGAAATAACGGTCCACGTGTAGGCTGTTGCGGGCGGACGTTGGGGAAGCCAAGGACGGCCATCTTATGCTCCACTGGATTCTCCCCATCCTCGGCGTACTGCTTATCGCCCTGGTGATGCTCGATGTATTTCTCACCGTGCTCTACGCACGCATCGGCACGGGCATCATCAGCCACCTCGCCGCGTGCTGGATGTGGCGGTTCTTCCGCCTGCTGTCCAAACCATTCTCGCGGTGGCACCTGCAGGAGCTGATTCTCTCCTTCGCCGGGCCGACCATGCTCGTGCTGATGATTGCGATCTGGTTCAGCATGCTGATGCTCGGCGGCGGATTGATCCTTCAACCGATGCTCGGCAAATCATTCATCGCGACGAAAGGCCCGACCCCGCACGATCTGATCACTGCGATGTATCTCGCCGGTGATTATCTGACGACCGCGGGGGCAAGCGACATCACGCCGAATGGAATCGCGCGGTGGCTGACGACGTTCCTGTCGCTGGTTGGGATCTCGACGCTCACGCTGACGCTCACATACATCCTCGAAATCTACAACGCGCTGCAGCGGCGCAATACGTTCGCGCTGAAGCTGCACCTCGCGAGCGGTGAGACCGCCGACGCGGCCGAGCTCGTCGCGGGCATTGGTCCGCAGGGCGAATTCACCGCGGGCTATACGCACCTCACAGAGATCGCCGCGGAGATGGCCAGCTTCAAGGAATCGCATCACTTCTACTCGGTGCTTTTCTATTTCCGCTTCAAAGAGCCGTACTACGCGGTGTCGCGCATCACGCTCATGGTGCTCGACGGCATCTCGCTCATCAAAAGCGCGCTCGACGACAAGGCGTACGCATGGCTGAAGGAATCCGCTGCGGTCTCGCAGCTGTGGCGCGGGTCGATGCACACGCTGACGCTTCTGGCCGTCTCGTTCCTTCCCGACGGCATCCCCGAAGATCCGAGTCCACCGGAACCTGAGAAGATCGAGCTGTGGCGCCGACGCTACCTCGCGGCGCTCGAGCGCTTTCGCCAGGCGAACATCCGCACCATCGCCGATGAGCACCTCGGCTTCGAAAACTACGTGAACCTCCGCGTGCGTTGGGACCGCTACATCACGACGTTCGCAAATCACATGCGGCACGACATGCAGAACATCGATCCCGCCGGAAGCAAACCCGAGCTGATCGAAGAGCGCCAACCCTTCACCACCCGCCTGCGCTCCGCTGGATAATCGTGCGCGAGCCATGATCGAATGACGAAGCGGCGTGGTTGCAATTAAACCACGCCGCTTCTTGCTGCGAACACTCGCTTCACACATTACGGATTCATCGGATCCGGATACCTGTTGCCCTGCGCGTCGAGGTTGTCCCAGATCTCCGCGTTGATGAAGGCCAGCGGATTGAAACTCCAGAACAGATCCTTGCCGGTTCCGCCAATTGCCTTGAACTGGTTGTCGAACACCTCGTGGCGGTTCCACTTCACCGAGCCGTCGGAATAGAGCGCGTTGATGCCGGACTTGTGCGCGACGATGACGCGATCGATCGCGGCCATCAGGTCGGACACGATCGCGCGGTTCTGCAGTTGCGAGAGCTTGAACATCGGCTGCTCTTGCACCGGCGAGGCGACCGCGCCGTTGACGATCTTGACCGGATAGAACGGTCCGCTCGTTCCCCACGAGACAATCACCGGGGGTTGCTGGCCGGGCTTGGGATTGTCCCAGAACGATCCGCGCACGCTGTAGGTCATTCGGCAGCGCGTGCCGCTGCCGTAGGCGTACGAGACCGGGGGCCAGCGATTCGCGGGGCTGTCGTAGTAGTGATAGAGGTCGCCGGCAAAGGAAGGGCAGTAGAAGGTCTTGGCCGCGACGCCCGCGGTCTTTACGAAACCCGCCTTCATGAGTAGCCCAAGGCCGATATAGCGCACGCCGGGCCCGACTTTGAAATTCGCATCGGGATCGGGCTGCAACGTGTCAGGATCGGCCTGTCCCGATGAAGCTTTGCGTGTGAGGTCGTACGCATTGCCTTCGCCGATGCCTTTCCCCGCGACGCCGGATCCGCTGATACCGAGTGGCACATGGCCTTTGTAGGAATCGGCGTACATGAAGAGCATCTGCCCGATCGAGCGGAGCTGCGAAGCGCACTCCGTTCGCTTGGCGGCTTCCTGCGCCTTGCCGAGCGTGGGCAGCAGGATGGAAATGAGCAGGGCGATAATTCCGATGACAACGAGCAGCTCGACCAGCGTGAATGCCTTGCGAGCGCAGTGAGGGCGCAGACACATGGGATGTCCTCCGCAGATGGTTTACCTGCCAAAAGTCGCGAATCAGGCGGGGCTGTTTGAGAGAAGCCCCTGAAATGCCGTCAGGGAGGAATGTATACAGAAAGTGAATGGGACACCATACAAATTCTTCGGAAAATGAAAATTATTTTGAATCCCATACAAATCTGCAGGCGGGATCGCTGACCCCGCAGGCGGGAAAGGTTCCCTGAAACCGAAGAGACCGCGAAGGCGCGATGTCGCGAAGGACGCGCGAAGGGTTGCTCTCACTCTGATTTTCTTCGCGAGACCTTCGCGTCTTCGCGCCTTCGCGGTCTCTTATCTGAATCGGCTCGCGTCAGCGCCCCAGATGCCGGAACCGGTCGACCGCGGCGGCGAGGACGATCGTCGCACCGATGAAGATGCGCTGCACGTGCGGGGAGATGTCGGCGATGTTGCAGCCGCTGTAGAGAAAGCCGAGCATCAGCACGCCCAGGACGCTGCCGACGACGGTCCCCTCGCCGCCGAAAAGGCTCGTTCCGCCGATCACCACCGCGGCGATGATCGTCAGCTCGGAGCCGCGGAATTCGTCGGGCGGCCCGCCGTTGTATTTCGCGGCCATCATCACGCCGGCGATCCCCGCGCAGATTCCCGCAATCACGTAGCACGCGGTCTTCCATCGCTCGACGCGCACCCCGCAGAGCCGCGCCGTCCGCTCGCTCGAACCGATCGCGTACGCATATCGGCCAAGCACCGTGTAATGCAAAATAGGAATTGCTACCAATAGCACCGCGCCCGTCAACCAGATATTCGGGGCAACGCCAAGCCACGCTCCATAATGGGCCAGGCGCAGATCGCCGGGCAGATTGCTCACCGGGATCGCATTGGTGATGTAAAGCGCCGCCCCGCGCACGGCCTCCAACGTCGCGAGCGTCACGATGAACGGCGGAAGATCGAGACTCGTCACCAGGAGCCCGTTGATCCAGCCAACCACTGCACCGGCGACAATCCCCACGATCACGCCGATCGCGACCGGCTTTGGCGAGAGTGAATGGCCCGCGAGCAAAAACCACAACCCCATCGCGAGGAGCCCGCAGATCGCGCCGATTCCGCAGGCCACGGTGATCGTCCGCCAGCGCCGCTCGCCGCGCTGGCGCATCCGCCCGGCGACGCATAGCGCCACGAACAGAGCGACCCCGCCCGCAATCGTGATCGCCTGGCCAATCTCGAAATCGGGCGTTTCGAACCCCTTGATCGTCATCGCGCAACACACGCACGCCAGCGCCATCGTGCTGCCGACCGACAGATCGATCCCCGCGGTGATGATCACAAACGTCGCCCCGATTGCCGCGACCGCGAAGTGATAGTTGCTCGACAGCACATTGATGAGCACTTGCGGTTTGAAAAAGAGTGTGGGTTTCCACGTGCCGAAGATGAGGATCACCAGCACGAGCCCCACAAAGGGCCCGGCGATCGAGCTGAACTTCGCGAGGACTCTTCGCGCCATCGGTGGGTTCGTTTCGCGCGCGTCCGACGGCGGGCGATGCGGCATCGTCGGCGTCGGGACGGATTGCGTCATGCAGGACCACCTTGTATCGCAGGAATGGTGGGTTGTCACCCGGAACCGCGCGAACAGAAACGAACGATTTGGAACATTCCGGAACGCGAGACGCTTTCCCGAGAATCTCTTCATCCGTCCGCGCCGACAAGAGTTGCGCGCTGCGGTGGGTTCGTTCTGAATTTTCGACCTGTGCGAGAAGCGCACAACTCGGAACGCACGAATGCAGCCCGGCGCTTCGCTCTGGGGCGGCCTTGAGTGCACCTTCAAGGCCGTCCCAGAGCGCAGCGCCGCGCGGCATGCTTCGCGCGCGAGGCGCGGATGCAGTGGGGGCTTTCGGAGTGATATTCGAAGATTGTTGCGCTTCATTTGACACTTTGCACAACCTGGTCAGCAGCAATAACCGGAACAATTTGAATCTCCGACGGAACATCGGAGCAAACCCCAGGAATGAAGCCTTCACGCGCGCCGTGAAATGCGGCGCGATGTGCAACCTACCGCCGCGGGATGGCAAAATTCAAGAACAATCCGCGGATTGTTCAACTCGAACCTGTGAGCAAGAATTTGTATGTGATCCCATACAATTTTTCTTGACGCGTCCCCGACGATTTGGAGAATCGCCTCGGGGACACATCGATCGTGGCAGGGGGTGTTTTTGAAGGGTAGGAAATGCGACATACCAAGTGCATCATTGCTGCCGCTGCGCTTCTGGCTTTCCCGTGTCTGACTCGTGCTGATCAAGTCTACGCAGAAAATTTCGACACGGACCAAACGCCGTTCTGGACCTTCAATTCGTCCGCAGGCTCTGGAGATCTCGCAGCAGACAATTCGAACAACGAGGCGGACTATCACTTTGACTACAGCACGGTCGGCATCCCGTCGGCCGACGGGCCTGGCGGCTCGACGTTCGGCCTGAAGGTCGAGGCGAACATTCCCGGTACCGGCGTGTTCGAAGGATGCAGCGCCTCGCCTACCGGTCTGACACTGCCGGACCAGTACATCCTGCACGTCAAGGTGTGGCAGAACACGATTGGTCCGATGCCCAGCGGTGGAAGCGGATCGACCCAGGTCACCAATCTGGCGGTCGGTGTTTCGGGGACAAGCGCCGAATTTCCCGGCACCGGTGAGGGCGGCGTACAGCTGGGCGTGACCGGCGACGGCGGAAGCACGCAGGATTGGCGGCTTTACACCGGCTCGTTCCCGGATGGCGCTGGTTCAACCATCGTCCCCAGCGCGCACCCCGGCACGTACGCCGCGGGCGATGCGGCTGATGCCAATGGCAAGGATCCGCGCGCCGCGGAAAATGTCTACTACACCACGCGCTTCCCCGGCCAAAGTCCGCCGGCCGCGCAGGCGGGCCTATTCCCGTCACAAACCGGAACGACCGAGAACGGCGCGCCGGCATTTGCCTGGCACGACTGGGTCATGGTGAAGGCCAGTGATCAGATCACCGTTTACGTCGACGGAAAACTCATTGGCACCGTCAACTCCAGCCTCTTCCCAACGTTCGCGGGAAACAATTTTGCTCTCGGGCAAGCGGACATTAACGCGACCAGTTCGGCGGACTCAAACGCGCGCAGCCTGCTCTTCGGTTTGTTCGATGACGTTCAAGTCGAATCGATTCCCGAACCCGCTTCGATGAGCCTTCTTTTGATGGGCGGAATCGCGCTGCTCACGCAACGTCGACGCCCTCGCCCCGCGTGATCCCCAGTCGCACAGCTCTGTCTTTTGTAAGTCGGCGTCCCGGGTCCAGTGACTTGGGACGCCGATCTACTTATGTTCATCGTTCTTGCCCCGCTTCAGTCCCTTGCGTGGATCAGAAGAGCAACCGCAGACCAACGGTGAAGTTGAAGTCGGTCTTGGGGCGATGCTCGATGCGTTGCCAGGCCGGCAATTGCACGCCGAATTCGAGGCCGAAGCGGCCGCCCTCGAACATGATGCCGGGGGCGATCAGGATCTCGTTGTCGCCGTCGGTTTCGTACGTGCCGTTCATCTCGACGAGCGCATACCACGCGCCTTCGCTCGTGTCGGCGGTGTATTGCGCTGGGAACAGGCGATAGAGATACGCTGCGTTGTAGTAGATGGCGTCATCTTGTCCGTCGCCGGCGCGGATGGGGTTGGCGAATCCACCGGTGTTGAATTCGTACTCGAGCGTAAAGTCGGCGCCATGCCTGCCGCGGATGAAGGTGAAGATCCCTCCGAAGACGGGCTCAAACCGGCCGGCGGAGATGTCGGGAGCGCCGACCGGAACTTTCACTCCGGTCATCAGGCTGAAGCGCGTCGTGTCGATGGGGCCGGAATGGTTTTGGTAGACGCGCCAATGGGCCATCAGCAGCGGGTCATCGAGACCTTTGGCCAGAAACGATTCGCCCGCGACGGAGCTGCTGACGTCGCGATAGACGGCGGGGACCATCACCATGGCGGAGATACTCGGCGTGAGTCCGTAGGCGAGCATCGTGTGGCTTCGCCATTCGGTCACGTCGCGCTTGAGCGGCGTGGGATCGCGACTCAGGCTGAGATACTGCACCTGCTGGCGGAACATCCACACGCCGGTGGAGGGCTCGGTGGCAGCCATCGTGAAGATGCCTTCCTGCGCAAAGAGCGCAGGCGAGGCGACAAGGGTGATGACGAGCGCAGCGAGCGCGCGGCATCCCGTGCGGGGATGAGAGTTCATGTTGTGCGCTCCTTCCTAGGGCTGACGAATCTCGCGAAGCGTGAACCCGCTTTGCTCGACCGCGGCGGCCAGCTGCTGACGCGTCGGGTGAACGTCGGGCTTGAAGTTCACGGCCACTTCGCCGGTGCCGAGATTGACTTTGACCTTGTTCACGCCGGGGATCTTGAGCAACTGGTCGTTGATGTTGCTCTTGCACATCGGGCAGGCCATGCCGTTGACGACCAGCGTGGCGCTCGAGCCAGCGAGAGGCTGCGACGATGCGGTGGGAGCCGTCGTCGGCTCGGGCATGGGATCGCCGGGTCTGGTGCTCTGACACCCGGCGATGAGAAGAAGCAATGCGAGAATGAGTACATACCTGTACATGAGAAACCTCACTCGTATGACACGAATTCGAAAAAACGATTCAACGAGGAGGCGGAATCAGCGCACGAGAGAGGTGCTCAGGTCGAGAAGCGTGACGGAGATGGGGATGGCCTCGGTGGAGCGATCTTGAGTTGTGATTGAGGCGACGAGTGAGAATGACGCCGGTTCAATTACCGGATCGAAGGCGACTAGATCGAGCGAAGGTACGGTCGGCTGCGCATCCTCGAGCAGCGAGTTCTGACGAATTGCCAGATACGGACATTGATTGCATTTCCGCCCGTCCGGCATGCGATGCTGCGGCGTTTCGGGCGCGGTCGGTTTGTCGGCACAGCAGGCGTGTTTCGGATGATTCGCCTGCGTCGCGATCGTCGCGGCGGGCGCGGTGCAGCAACAATAGATGTTGGTCCACGCCATCAAAACAAGTGTCGCCAGCCGCACAGACATGACCAGAGTATAGGTCAACGAGCATGCGATGAAAACGTGTCAATGAGCTTTTTCACGCGAGATTCGATCTCGTCGCGGATGTGGTTGAACTGATCGGGCGGGAGGTGTTTCGGATCGGGCAGCGTCCAGTCTTCGCGGTGCTTGGCGCGGAGGTTGGGGCATTCGTCGCCGCAGCCCATTGTGATGGCGTAGTCCCATTCCATTTGGGGAAGATCGTCGAGCGATTTCGATTGGTGCGTTGTGAGGTCGTAGTTCTTTTCGGCCATGGCGGCGATGGCTTTGGGATTGACGATGCCGCTGGGGCGGGAGCCGGCGCTGTGAACTTCCGCGACGTCTGCGCCGTGGATTCGCCCGAACGCTTCCGCCATCTGGCTGCGGTTGGAGTTCTCGACGCAGACGAAGACGATTCGTTTCTTATTCATCCTGCTTGCCCTCATGATTGTAGACGCCTCGCCAGAGGGGGACGGAGATGAGTGCGCCAAGCGGCGGGGCGATCAGGTAGAGCCACACGTGCGCGAGATGCCCGGAGACGATCGCGGGGGCGAGCGAGCGGAAGGGATTCATCGACGCGCCGCAGATCGGGCCGGCGAACATCGCTTCGAGGCCGATCACTCCGCCGATTGCGATGCCGGCCATCAGACCGCGTTCTTTCGAGCCGACCGCAACCGAGAGGATCACGAACATCAGGATGGCGGTGAGGATCGTTTCGAGGATGAACGACTGCAGGTCTGAGCCGAGCGGAATTGTTGCGCCGAGGTTTCCATGTGAGCGGAAGAGCAGGCGCAGGATGGCACTTGCCGCAAGCGCGCCGATCAATTGCGCGATGATGTATCCAATGGCGCAGCGCGCGGTCGTTCGTCGCGCGGCGAGGAAGCCGAGCGTGACGGCAGGGTTCAGGTGCGCGCCCGAGACGTCACCGACGGCGTAGATCATCGCCATCACGACCAGCCCGAACGTGATCGCGATACCGACGTGTGTCACGCCGCCGGCGGTGACGTCATTGATGATGATCGCGCCGGTGCCGGCGAAGACCATCGCAAAAGTGCCGATCGCTTCGGCGAGAAGTTTGTTCATGTCTACTTGAATCGAAGCAGCGCCCGGCGCGCTGCAGTCGCGTCGGGCATTGCAATGGTTGCGTGTCAGCATTTCGGGCACGGCGGGCAGTCCGGACAATCCGGGCAGCATTCGCCGTCGTCGCAGCACGCAATCGCGAGATGGATGCGCTTCATGGAAGCTCCTTTCTGTATGAAAGAAGCCTAGAGGTTGAACCATGGTGCAGGGTCAAGCCCTTTGGCAGATTTTTCTCAGATGGACGACTTTGCTGCACAGGCCCACCTCTTCGTTGCAGCAGTTGGCGACGGCTTTGGCGAGGGTTTTCTCGACGGTCTTCAGATCCTTGAGCTTTTCGCGCACTTCGTCGAGACGCTGTTGCGCGAGGGTGACGATCTCGTCGCACGGCTGCTCGGAGCCGTGGGCGATGTCAAGCATTTTCTCGATGTCGTCAAGGCTGAGACCGACAGCCTGGGCGGAGCGGATGAATTGCATCCGTTCGAGGGAATGCTGCGAATAGACGCGGTAGTTGCCGCCCGTGCGCGCTTCGGGTTTGAGGAGTCCGGCGCGTTCGTAGTAGCGAACGGTGGAAATGGGGACGCCGACAGATCGAGCGAGCTGACCGATCGTGTAAGTCTGCATGTCACCATTCTAACGCAGCCAGCCCGCTGCGGCGAATTGCCGCGGGTTTGCATCTTCATCCCAATTCTCTTACATTTTGCGGCCCGAAAAGTGTGCTCTGACTGAGGATGAAATGGCCAAGGCACGTGCGATTGTGAAGCGCCGCAAGGCGGTGCGGAACATCAAGAAAATCACCAAGACGATGCAGATGATCGCGACGGCGAAGTTCCAGAAATCGCTGAAGCGCGCGATCGGCACCAAGCCTTATACGCAAAAGGTTCGCGAGCTCGTGCGCGAGCTGGCCGCGAGCGTTGGCAACGTTGAGCATCCACTGCTGCGTCGTCCAACGGCCGAGGATCGCAAGAATCGAATTGCGCTGCTCGTGATCACGAGCAATCGAGGTCTCGCCGGCGCGTACAACGGCAGCGTGTTGCGCCGCACCCAGCATTTCGTGCGCGAGCAGGAGGCCGCCGGCAACGCGATCGACCTGTATGTCGTCGGCAAGAAGGGCTACAGCTTCTTCAACTTCCAGAAGCGCCCGATCGCTCAGCGCATCGATGCCCAGGACACGCCGAAGTTCGTGGATGTGGAGAAACTCGCAAACCAGTTCATGGCCGACTTCATCGCCGGCAAATACGACGCGGTTTACGTCGCGTACGTGAACTTCATCAGCGCCGGCCAGCAAAAGCCGGACGTGATGACGCTGCTCCCGCTCGCCGGCGTGCAGAGTGAAGGCGAAGGCGCCAAGCCCGGCGCGACGGGTGGAACTCAACGAGGCCCCGCGTACGACGCGCAGACGATGTACGATTTCTCCCCGTCGGCCACGGAACTGCTCGACGAAATCCTTCCGCTCACCGTCCGCACGGCGCTGTTCCAGGCGTTCCTCGACGCCACCACCAGCGAACACGTCGCGCGAATGGTCGCCATGAAGAGCGCCACGGACAACGCGGACAAGATGGTCAAGGCCTTGTCGATGCAATACAACCGCGCCCGCCAGAGCCAGATCACGACCGAGCTGTCAGAAATCATGGGCGGTGTGGAAGCGATGAAGGGCTAACCGCGACTGAAGTCGCGGAATGACGAGTTCCGAAACCCGTGTTCCGAATCAATATTCTGAAGACTTTTGGAAACTCCGCGCATTCGCTGCATCAAGAAGAGGATGGCGTTTCGATTACCTTGTCGCGGTTCGCATGCGGCAGGCGCGCCAACATACTAAGCAGAAAATAGAGACAACGCCGCCCACCAGCGCCCACATTGGATTCCTCTCTGGAACTTTCGGCGACGTGGTCGACTGTGTCCCAAGCCATTGCCCGTGCGAGGCAATGATCGCCTCCTGAATCATGATTTGGATACCGACAGCAGCCGCGAGCGGGGTCTTATCCGTGCAGCGCACTAGAATGGAATTGGATCCGGGAACGACGCGCACGTCGAGTTTTGATCGATATTCCTCCACTGTCCAGAATCTCGCTTCGGACTCCATTGCATACGAGATTGCCTGCGCGAGCTTCTCATTTGAGCACAACGCGTTTGCCGTGCGCACCGGATCCGCGTCAAGGGTCGATTCGACGCCTGCTATTGGCGTGAATCGAAGGCTACCCACGGCGGTATATCGAGCAGGCTGAAGAAAGTACGCGGTGACGCTGGCAGCTAGTACGACGCCGACCAACAATAGTGATTTGCCGAAGATTCGCACGGACTTTCGCAGGCGCGTGGTATCTCTGGCCGGCGGAGCGTAGTTCAGGACGGTTGGCGGTTCACTTGTCATGGTGTGTTCGGCGGTTGATCAAACGGCCGAGTTGTGACTTTGCCGTAGAAGGTTTTATCCGCGAAGTCGAGGAGGGATTTCCAGTCGGTCAGGTTGTGCTCGTGCGGACCGGAGCGATAGGTGACCGCGATCTTTTGGGGGATTCCGAGGAAATCGTAGACTTCGCGGGCGGCCTGGATGCTCTTCCATGTCTCGCGCGGATTGGAGTATTTGTCTTCCGTTGCTTCGGTGGCGATGAAGGCTCTTGGGGCGCAGAGGGCGATCACCTCGTGGCTGTCGAAGGGGAGTTTCTCTTCATTTCCATTAAACGCAGCTAATCGCGGGCTCATCCAGTGCGGAAACATCTTCAGCATGCTGCTGAGTTTTTCCGCCTGGGCGGGCTGATTGCGGAAGGGGATGATTCCGCCGGTGCCGGAGCCGACCGGATTGGTGATCGCGACGCGCTCGTCGAGCGCACCGGCAAGCAGCGACGCCTTTCCACCGCGCGAGGCGCCGGTCACGATGATCTTGGTTTTGTCGATCTCCGGCAGCGTTTCGACGAAGTCGATGACGCGGGAAAATCCCCACGCCCACGCCGCGAGCGCGCCGAAATGGCGATTCGGATACGCGGCGAAGAGCGCGCCTTCGCGAACGCCAGTGTCGGGCGCGAATTCGAGGCGATTGAAGTCCGCGAGCGCGTAGCCGCGCGATTTGAGTTCGTCGGCGATCGGATCCGCGACGGCGCCCCAGCATCGATCTCCGCGGATGATGATGGGGAACGGGCCGTTGCCCGGGGGAAGTGTGAGATCCACCAGACATGAGAGGCTGTCGTGCGGCCCGCAGGTGATTTTGTATTCGCGGTGCTGGGGCTTCGCGGGATTCGGCTTCATGGGGCTCGACGTGAGCAAGAGCGCTTTCACATTTCCCGGCGCGGGCGGTGGCTCGCCGTACTCGTTGTGAA
The DNA here is from genome assembly GCA_025924315.1 of Phycisphaerae bacterium. Classification (GTDB taxonomy): domain Bacteria; phylum Planctomycetota; class Phycisphaerae; order Tepidisphaerales; family Tepidisphaeraceae; genus JAICIO01. The sequence continues at coordinate 36,103 of JAICIO010000002.1, read as the reverse complement.
GGATCAGCTCGCGCAGTTCCGCGCGTCGGCGTGGCCAGTCAGCGGGCGACTGCAGGCGCGTGCCATTCTGAAAAATAAGCGGGTCCGGGAATGACATGTTCGAAGGGAGCGTTGCGACCGACGGTTCGTGATGCGAATGGCAAGCGATTCCACTGAGCAGTCCCATCGCGATGACGAGCGCGCCGATCGAAGATCGCATCATCATTGTTTGATACCAGATTCACCCGGGAATTTCCCCTTACCTCGGCCGTCCGATTGTTGTCTGATGCAATAGATGACGAAAGGATCGGATGCGAATTCGTAATCTGTACGTAGCGCTGGTGTTGATCCTTATCGCGAGCGCGGGCCTGTGGGCCGCGGATGAAGTTGCTCCGCCGGCGCAATCGACCACACCCGCGCCGGGTGCGCCCAACAACCCGGACGATGACGTGAACGGCGTCTCGCGCTGGCCGATGAACATCCCGACGAGCGACGGACAGATCACTGTTTTCCAGCCACAACTCGAGGATTTCCAGGGCGACACGCTGAAAGGTCGCGCCGCGGTCGCGGTCACGACATCGAAGCAGACCGATCCAATTTACGGCGCGATCTGGCTGGAGAGTCGGGTATCCACCGATCGCGTGGCGCGAACCGTTCGCATCCTCGACACAAAGGTCACGCGCACAAACTTTCCGAATCTGGAAGATCCCGCCGAAAAGCAGTTGGCGGAGCAGGTTCGGCAGGCGATTGTCGCGCAGCCGATCACGCTTTCGCTCGACCAGATTCTCGCGATGCTCGAGGTCGTGCAGCGCGAACAGCAGACGGCGGCGCAGCTCGACAACACGCCTCCCACGATCATCTTTCGTGAACATCCAACGATCAAGATTCAATACGAGGGCAAGCCGCAGCTGACGCAGGTGCAGAATTCGAATCTGATGCGCGTGGTGAACACGCCGTTTTTTGTCGTGCTCGATCCGGGGAGCAAGACGTATTTCCTGAAGGGCGGCGGTCATTGGTTCAGTGCGCCTGATCCGATGGGCCCGTGGCAAAACGCGGCGAACGTGCCGGCGGCGGTGTCGCAGCTTGCAGACGCGAGCGATTACAAAGATCCGCAGCAGCCAATCTCTGCGCAGCAGCTCGCGGGGCTGGAGATCATCACCGCGACGGATCCAACCGAGCTGATCTGGACGGACGGCCCGCCGCAGATGGGGACGATCACCGGCACGAGCCTGCTCTATTACTCGAACACCGATTCGGATGTGTTTCTGACCATCGGCAATCAGCAGATGTATGTGCTGCTGTCCGGCCGGTGGTACACCGCGGCGAATCGCAATGGGCCGTGGGCGTACGTCGCGCCGGACAAGCTGCCCGCGGATTTTGCGAAGATCCCGCCGAACAGTGACAAAGGCGATGTGCTCGCGCATGTCGCGGGCACGCAGGCGGCGGAGGACGCGATCGCCGATACGTCGGTCCCGCAAACCGCGACGATCGACCGGCAGCATTACGATCAGCCGGATGTGCAATACGACGGCGAGCCGCAGTTCGATGCGATCGACCAGTCGCCGTGCACGTATGCATCGAACTGCGCGACGCCGGTGATTCAATTTAGTGGCGATTACTATTGTTGCTCCAATGCGGTGTGGTATCGCGGGCGAAATGCGCGCGGGCCATGGGAATTGTGCACGCAGGTTCCGCGGGAGATTTACCTCATTCCGCCCTCGTGTCCGATCTATTCGGTGCGCTACTGCTACGTCTACGGATATACCCCGCAGGTCGTGTATGTCGGCTACACGCCGGGTTATGTCGGATGCTATCCGTATTCGCACGTGGTCGTGTTCGGCACGGGTTATCGCTATCACCCGTGGTACCGTCACGAGTTCATCCCGCGGCCGTGCACGTTTGGCTTCGCGGCGCATTACAACAGCTATGTCGGACATTGGGGATTTGATTTTGGGTTGGCGACCGGCGGCGGAGGGTTGTGGGTCGGCACAGGCGATCACGCGTGGGGCCGACGCGAGCCGTGGTTCGGTTACGGCGGGTATCGGCCGGTCGTCGTGCACCGCGATGTGAATCAGGCGATGTTCCGCACGGAGTACATTTCGCGGATTCACGAAGGTCGTCCGCCCGAGGCGATTCACCGCGACACGTACGGGCGCAATCTTTATCAGTGGCGAAACGATGTGCATTGGGATACCGCGCGGGCGCGTATGGAGAACGAGCGACGCGACACGAACACCGATCGCGCTCATGCGAGTGAAAATGATCATCGCGATGATGTGATGATCGACCGCAACGGCCAGGTTTATCGTCGCGGTGAGAATGGAAACTGGGAACGTCGCGATCGGAATCAGTGGCAGGCCACGGGTTCGCCCGGCGCCGAGGAGCACCACGCAACGGCAACGCCGACACCTGCGCCGACCACACCGCATCACGAAGAGCGGCACGAGGAGCCGCGGCATGAGGAACCGCATCAACAACCGCCACCACCCGCTCACACGAACTCGCAGGACCTCGACCGCGAGTATCACGCGCGCGAGGCGGGCGAGAATCGGCTACGCAGTTATGAGCGGCCGTTCGCGCCCGCGCCGTCGCATGAAGCGCCGCCGCAGCATTCGGAGCCGGCCCATGCTGAGCCGTCACATAGTTCACCCGCGCCGTCGGATGGCGGAGGAGGAGGCGGTGGATCGCACGGAGGTGGCGGTGGTGGTCGACCACGATGACCGTCTTTACCCCCTCTCCCCACTGGGGAGAGGGCTCGGGAGTGGGGCGAGCGGCGCGGTAGCTTGATAACGGTCGGATGCAGTGCCGGCGCATTAACGTCCGCGAAATCGCAAGCGACCCCGATGCGGAATGGCGCGATCGGCGTCGCTTGCGGTTTCGCAGAAGATATCGCGCGTTTCGCGCGAAGGTCCGGTCTCGAACTCTCGCGCGGCTCGCCTCTCCCCTGTGAGGAGACGGAGGATGTGCTCGCGCTTGACGCTTACTTCTTTTCCCCCGGTCCCAGCGTCACGATCGTCATCGGGTCGAACGGGAAATCCTTCATCAGCTGTCGCAGTGACGCCGGTGTGACGCTCATCAGCGTCGCCATGTCTTTTTCGAGGCTGCGGTATTCGTGGTTATAGAGCCACTGGGAGCCGATCGCCCGCATGCGGCCGATGGGGACTTCGCCGCTGAGCACCAGACTGCTGGCGATTTTGTTTTTCGCACGATCGACTTCGTCATCCTTTAGATCGGTTTTCACCTTGTTCAGCTCATCGAGCGCGATCTTCATCGCCTGATCGGTGCGCTCGGGGTCGGTGGTGAGGGAGATATAAAAACTTCCGCAGCCGTCGTGGGGGTAGAAGCCGAAGTCGGCGTCTTCCGCGATGGCGTTGTCGACCAGGGCCCAGTAGAAGCGCGAGCCGTCGGAATCGCCGATGACGTCGGCGAGGACGCGCGCGGCGAAGCGGCGATCGTCCTGGCTGCTCGGGCCGGGGGTCATGCCCATCGTGTAATTGCGATTGAGCTTCGCATCGGTGAGGTATTCGCGGCGGGGCGTGTAGATCGGATTGAGATTCTCCCGCGGCGCATTCACGCGCGGCCAATCGCCGCAATACTTTTCCGTCAGGCGCACGACTTCATCGAAATCGAGACGGCCGGTGACCGACAGCACCATGTTGCCGGGGCCGTAGCGGCTCTTGAAATAATTCGCCATCTGATCGCGCTCGAGCTTTTTGATCGAGTCGGCCGAGCCGAGCACGCTGAGGCTCAGCGGATGGTTTGCGAAGTGCGACTCCATCACCTTCTCATAAAGCCGATGCCCCGGATCGTCGAGATACATCGCGATCTCTTCGAGGATCACGTTCTTCTCCGTCGTGAAATCCTCATTCCGAATGGCGGGGCGAAGCAGGTGAGCGAGATGCTCGATGGTGCGCTCGGTGAATTCGGGAAGGACGTTCGCGTAGTAGGCGGTCATTTCCTGGCTGGTGAACGCGTTGTAGCGCGCGCCCATCTCGTCGAAGATGCGGTTGACGTCTTCCCAGGTGTATGTGCTCGAGCCTTTGAACATCATGTGCTCGAGGAAATGCGAGACGCCGTTGATGTCGGTCGCTTCATCGCGCGCGCCGGTTTTCACGAAGAAGCCGGCCGCGAAGGAGTGCGAATCAGGGTTGATCTCCGCGACGATGTCGAGGCCGTTTTTTAACTGATGATGTTGAAAAGTCAGAGGCATATATCAATTCTCTAAAAGTAGTATAAACCACTAAGACACGAAGACACGAAGCTGGCGTTTCAAGTTGAACGGACGCTTCGTGTCTTTGTGGCTTCGTGGTTCATTTTTTCTTCTTTTCTGCGCACGGGCGAAGCGCCCGTGTCACTACAAGTATTCATATTGTAGTCGCTCCGGCGTGGCGGACCAGAAAGCTGCGGAGGGCGGCGGCGAGGACTTCGGGATTTTCGATCCAGGGGAAATGGCCGGCCTTGGGGATCAATCGAAAGAGCGAGTTCGTCGAATCCTCCGCGAATTGTTTATTGGGCCACGCGGGGCGCGGATCTTCTTCGCCGTGGAGAAGGAGTTTGGGCGTTCTTATTGCTTTCGCGCTGGCTTGGAATTCTGCGTCGGCCGCGTGGGTGTACCAGGATCTGTTGAGGAGCGCGTTCACCTCGTGGGCGGGTGCGTGGTCGAAGTGCAGGAACTTCGACGGATCCGTTCCGTGCGCATAGTCGGTCGGGCGCTGAATTTCGATGAGCTCGTCCTGGATCTGCTTCGCTTCGTCCGGCGACGCATTCGGCAAGCGCTCGCGCAATTCGCGGTAGCGATGGAGCGTTTCGCTTTTGAGCCGCAGGCTGAAGTTGGTGCGGTATTCATTGCTCCATGGTCCGCGGCCGAGGAGTTGATGCGGGGAGATAAGGATGAGGGATGTGACGCGATCGGGATGCTCGACCGCGTACGCGAGGGCGAGACAGCAGCCCCAGGAATGGCCGATGACGGTCCATTGGTTCACGCCACACGCGCTTCGCAAACCATCGAGGTCGGCGACGGCGCTTGCCACGTCGTAGGGTGGTTTGTTTTCGCTACGCCCGCAACCGCGCTGATCGAATCGAAGGCATTCTGCGAGGTCTTCGATCATCTCGGCGATGGGCGCGAGGTAGTCGCATGCGCCGGGACCACCATGAAGTAACGCAACGGGCACGCCAAAACCCTGGCGCGTCGTCCAGAGCTTCACGCCGTTGGTATCGATCATCCGCTCGCGGGCGTCGGGCATTGAGAGATTCCTGAGTGCGCTCTCCCTCTCCCCATCCCTCTCCCCGGTGGGGAGAGGGAGTTAAGTATTCGCTACTTTTGAGATTCAATCTTGATCGTGTGTGTCACGGGAACGACGGCGGCTCGGGCGGCGTCGGAGAGCTTTTGTTGCTTGGTCATCACGTCGGTGCGGATTTTTTCGAGGACGTCCGCGTCTTCGGGCATGGTTTCTTTCCAGCGCGGGAGGGAGTGGATGATTTCCTTCACCGCGGGGGTTTCGAAGTTTTGCTGGTCTCGAATGAGCTTTTCGACTTTCTTGAACGGCTCGACGAACGGGTTGTTGGGGAACTCGGCGGCGAGGTTCACGCCGGCGGCGAGGTCTCTCGCGTCGATCGTTTTGGTTTCGCTGCCCCAGGTGATTTTGGCGTATTGCGATTCGAGTCCCGTCACTTTGAGCATGAAGCGGTTGAGGTCGGGGTTGAAGGGAAAGAGCCACGCGATCTTCTGCACGTTTTCGTCCGTGAAGCAGAACGGATAGCGCGTGCTTTCGATTTCGATCTCGGCGGTCGGGTCGCCTTTCAAGACCTTGTGTCCGTCGGTGGCGGTGGTTTGTTTTGTTTTCAGATCGACATCGATCGCGCCGATGTTTCCGTCGCAGCCGAGGGCTTTGAGAAACGCGTAGGCCATGATGAGATGGCCGTTGGGGCCCGGGTGGACACCGTCCGGGCCGGCGACTTGATAATCCTTGCCGAACTTTTCCTTCGCCTTGGCCATGACGTCCATCATGATGGCGTGAACGTCCGCGAAGGCGGCGTCGTTTTCGCCGGCGACGGTGTGTGCGGCTTCTGCGAGCTGGCCGAGCGTTTTGTTGTAAACCTCCGGCGGGGTGTTGAAGACGTGGAACGTCGTCGTGTCGACCGCGCCGGGCGAGCCGACGACGAGGAAGCGCACGCCGCCTTCTTTCAGTCCGCTGGAAACTTTGTTCTCGAACTCGATGTACTTTTTGTAGAGGTCGGGCTTGAGCGGTCCATATCCGCCGTCGTTCATGCCGTAGCACGTGGTGGCGACGGTGGGCTTATACGGGAGCGTGTCGTTCTTCATGCGATCGTAAAAGCCCCAGGATGTTTCCCCGCCCCAGCCGAACTGTATCGTCTGAAGATTCTTCTTCGGCTGACACATCAGCAGGTAATCTTCCATGTAAACGGAGTAGAGCTTCTGCTCGGTGATCGAATCGCCAATGATCGCGACGCGATCGCCGTCTTGAAGGACGTTCGAATCGGCGCGGACAGCGAACGTGCAGAGTGCCACCGAGAAGAGACAGAGAAACTTTTTCATGTGTGCTCCGAGAGAGGAAGAAAGGAATTTAGCCACAGATGGGGCACTGATGAACACCGATGAAGAAAAATTCTTTTATCGGTGTGCATCGGTGCCCCATCGGTGGCAAATCTATTTCGGAACATTCAAGGGTTTGGGGCCGACGGTCACGATGGTGAAGGGGCCCGGTTTGTTGTTCTTCAGATAGGCGTTGACTTGATCAACCGTCACCGCGTCGATGGCGTCTTTGATTTCCTCGAGCGTGCGGATGCGTCCGCGGATGAAGAAGTCGTGCGCGATCGTGCCGGCTCTCGCGCTGGTCGATTCGCCGGTCATGATCGTGCTGGCCTTCAGGCCGATCTTGGCGCGGTCGAGCTCGTCGTTGGTTACGCCGTCGCTTAAACGGTGGAGTTCGGCGATGAAGCAGTCGAGCGTGGCTTGCGCGCGATCGTTGCTCGTGCCGGCGTAGCCGAAGATGCTCGCGAATTCTTTGAGAGAGCTGTAGCTGGCGCCGACCGAATAGCAGAGCCCGCGTTTTTCGCGGACTTCGGTGAAGAGCCGGCCGCTCATTCCACCGCTGAGGATCTCGACGGCCATTCGCGCGCTGTAATAGTCGGGATGGGTTTCCGTAATCGATGGATAGGCAATGCCGATGTGGGTCTGCTCGCTTTCCTGCGTCAGGTGATGCAGATTTCCGGGCGGAGGCGTTCGCGGGATCGTCAGGCCGGGCTGCTGCTTCCAGTTTCCGAAATGTTTTTCGATCTCGGTTTTGAGCTGGTTGAAATCGACATTGCCCGCAAATGAGATAATTGCATTTTTCGGGCCGAACCGCGTGGCGAAATCGTTCCTGGCGTCTTCGAGCGTGAGCTTTTCAAGATCTTCCTTCGTGCCCATGGAAGAGCGCCCATAGGGCGAAGGCCAGGCCCACTCGCGCAATTTGATCATCAACTTTTGCCGCGGATCGTCGTCTATTCCGGCGAGGGCTTGTAGCGCGAGGTCTCGGCCGGCCTGAAAACCGGGGCCGGGCATCTGCGGACGCTGGACGATATCGGCATACGCGGGGAGGCCTTCGATGACTTTGCCCGCCAGCGCTGCGCAACCCAGTCGCGTGTGGTGCACGCCGACGCTGCTGGAACGCTGCAGGCCGAGGCTGTCGAGGTATTCGGTCAGCTGGCGGTTATCGCGGTCGCCGGCGCCACGCAGGATGAGGTCGGCCAGGACCGTGGCGGCGCCGGACTGGTTGATCGGATCGTTGGACGAACCGGCCGTCACCAGCAGCGTCATTGCACCGGATTGCATGCCGGGCATCTGCTCGGCGAGTAAGGTGAGGCCATTGGGAAACGTCTGCTGCAAAAACCGCTGGGCCAAGGTGACTCCGTTCGAAGGACTTGCGAAGCGGAGGAATTATAGGCGTGGGGGGGAACTGTGCCAGAGAAGGCATGAGCGCTCGGTTACCGCTTGGCGGTTTCGCAGATCAACACGGATTCGATCTGCGAAACCGCAAGCGGAAGTCCGGGTTCTTGCTGAGATCACATACCTCCGTTGCCCGGCTCACGTATCGGAGTTAATTAATTGATTCACCGTCACTTCGCGGTTACGCTGGAACCGGTTCAAACTACGACTTTTGGGCAGGTTCGGTACAATAATCAAAAGGGCGGGTGCGCGGGAGTTGTAGTCGCTGATGGAAAAGCCGTATCTCGAAATTCACACGCCGACCGGGCACTCGCAAGTCACGGTGGATAAGCCGATTTCGATCGGCCGGCATCCCACCAACTTGGTGGTGCTTTCGGACGGAATGTCCAGTCGCCAGCACTGCGTTGTCGAGCGCGAAGGCGATCGCTTTCGCGTGCGCGATCTCAATTCTTCCAACGGCACACGACTGAACGGCCAGATCATTCGCACGGCCACACTGGCCCATGGCGACGTGATCACGATCGGGAAAACCATGATCCGCCTGGTGATTCCCGGCGCGGATGAGGCGGGGCAAGTCAGCAGCGCAAACGGCAACGGCGAGGATCTGGAAACGCTGACGGCCGAGGACGTGGTCGACGACGGCCTTTCCGGCCCAACGCTCGCTCCGGCGACGCTCAGCGGACAGGCGCTCAGTGCTGATGTGGATTTCGAGCAATCGCTCGAAGAGCTGGCCGAGTCATTGCCCGACCACAACTTCGGCGAGCACGACATTGCCCTGATCAACTCGCGCGGGCAGCTGATTCACGAGGCCGGGAAGCCCCACGCGGCGGGTCATCGTCGCGAGGCGGTCGATATTTTCCGTTTGGTCATGCTTGTCTGCTTCCGGTCGCGGACGACCGACATTCACATCGAACCGCGGCAGGATTGCTACCAGACGCGATTGCGTATCGACGGCACGATGGTGGACGTCGCGCGGTTGCCGACCCAGGTCGGACACCGCCTCGCGACGCTCGTGAAGGTGCTGAGCGACATCGACATTTCGCAGCGTAACGCCATTCAGGAAGGGCACTTCGCATCGCGCGTCCCGGGCGGGGGAAAGACCGGCGGCTCGCATCGCCGGGTGGATTATCGCGTGAGTTTTGCCCCGGCGGTTTACGGACAGAAGCTGGTGATTCGTATCCTCGACGCCGCCAACGCGCCGCTTCGCGCGACGGATCTGAATATGCCGCGCTGGATGCTCGATGAACTCGGAAATGCGGTGCGAGCGGACGCCGGCATGATTCTCGTCGCGGGGCCCACCGGTTCCGGTAAGACGACGTCGCTTTATTCGCTGGTAAGAAGCATCGAGGTCAATCGTCGTAACGTCGTGACGATCGAAGATCCGGTCGAAATCCAGCTCGAAGGCGTGACGCAGATCCCGGTGAACGAAGAGGAAGGCAAATCGTTTTCGGCGCTGCTTCGCTCGGTTTTGCGACAGGACCCGGATGTGATTCTGGTCGGCGAAGTGCGCGATTCCGAAACCGCGCGCATTGCGATGCAGGCGGCGATTACAGGACACCTCGTCTTTTCTACTATTCATACCAAGGACACGATCGGCACGATCTTCCGGCTGCTCGATCTGGGCGTTGAGCCGTATTTGATCGCGCAGGGTTTGCACTTGGCGCTGGCGCAGCGGTTGGTTCGACAGCTTTGCAAATACTGCAAGAAACCGGTGAAGCCAACGCAGGAACAGCGCGAGGCGATGGGCCCGGCGGGGGAAAAGGTTGAGAAGATCTTCGTTCCCGTCGGCTGCATGCGATGCCTCGGAACCGGCTTCGCGGGGCGCCGGGCGTTTTTCGAACTCCTGCGAACGACCGATGAGCTCCGCGATGTGATCATCCGTTCGCCGAACATGCAGGAGATTCAGGCGGCGCTGGCCAAGACGCAGTTTGTGAAACTCTCGCAAAGCGGATATGAATTGGTCGCAGAAGGGGCGGTCGCATTTCAAGAGATCGACAAGGCAGTAGGACGATAGGAATAGTTGTCAGTTGATAGTTGCCAGTTGGCAGTGAAATGCCCCGCCATCTACTGACAACTGCCAACTGATAACTGACAACTTTTTTTCATTCCATGGCCATCACGGTTGAATGTTCGAATTGCGGCAGGCGCTACAACGTTGACGACAGCATTGCTGGTCGGACGGTGAAGTGCCGCCAATGTGGGAATCTCATTCCGGTTCCGAAAGATTCGAGCGAAAGCCTCGATCCGGATGTGGATCTGAATGCGCTGTCCGCGCTTGCAGAGTCGCCGATGAGCGACGAGCAGGCGGCGACGCATCGCATGCCGCGCGTCGAATCTAAAGCCGGCTCGGAAATGAAGGTGGAGGGGGACGAAGAGCCGCATATGTTCGGGCGGCAGAACTTCCGCTTCACCTTTCCGATGGCGCGGCAGGTCGATCAATACCTGCCGATGATCCTCGCGGTAATCGGCATCTTCATTGCGGGCTATGTGATCGTTGACGAAGACACAAGCAACCGCGGGTGGATGGTCGTCCTGCGGTTTCTGGTGATCTTCCTGTCCTACACGTTTGTCGCCTGCCCGCTGGCGCTGGTCGGTTTGCGCAAGGCATCGAAGGCGATGCGCTATCAGCTTCCGAAGAAGCCGAAGTGGCGAACCTTCACGGTGTTCATGCCGGCACTCATGCTCGGCGTGCTGTTCTGGTACATCGGCCAAAGCCTGCTCGGTTTGATTCTCGGCGTCGTCAGTGGATTGATCCTCGCCGCGTTCCTCATCTGGCTCCTATTCCGTCTACAGCCGCACGAGATCATCACCAGCGGAATTTATGGCGCGGTTGGGTTCCTCTCCGGCGCAATTATCGCGGGAGGGATTCTGTTCGTCATCAACCTGCTGACGCTGCAGGTCTTCACGTCGATGAAGAAGACGTATGTGTTGCCAGGGAGCCCGCTGGGCGAGCTGTTCGCGTGGGGACCCACGATTGCTCCACCGGAGGTGACGCAACCTAAGAAATCGCCGACGACGAAGAAGATCGAAACGGCCGCGTTGCCGGAGAATCCAACGCCGACTCCGCCAGCGCCGACGGACCAGAATCCGTCGACGCCGACTCCGGCCACCACGAGCGTGCCGTCGCCTACAACGGAAATCGTCGCGCCGACCCCGCCGACTCCACCGCCCGCGCCGCCCTCGCCGGTGACCCATGTGGAAGCGGTCGCATCCCCGCTCGTGCAGGAAGCGAAAGTCGTTGAAGCGCCCGGCGCATTCCAAGGCGTGCTTCAGCCGGCGATCAACTCCCCTGCGTTTGCGATCACAAAGCTCACGCCCGATGGAGTCTCCCACGTTGAGCTTTGGAGCAGCGCGGATTGGACCAAGAAGGGAACGTTTACGCCCGCTGTCAACAGCAACGATCATTACGTGATCAGCCCCAGCGGCGATTTGCTCGCGCGCATTGCGCGTTTTCCCGGGCTGTCGGTGCAATTCTACTCGTTTTCCGCAGGTTCGGTCGTCAAGACCATTGAACTCACCCAGCCTGCCGCATCAGCGCAGCCCGACCTTCTCGCCATGGCCACTGAAGATCGGCTGCTGGTTCGTTGGACGCGCGGCGAGCAGAACAGCATCGAGGTCATTGACATCGCCTCGAACAAGCGCAAGGGTGTCGATATGGCGAATTTCGATCCTTCCCCGCGGGGTTGGGCAGTTAGCCCCTTCGAAAATGGTCGATGGTTCGCCGTGCCAACCAACATCGGTGGTCCGCAGGTTTTACTGTATGACCTCAATGGCGTACGAGCGCCTCGCAAGCTCGCCATCAGCTCACTCGATCCTTCGCAATACAGGACGCCGACTGGCTTGGCGTTTTCCGCCGCCGAGAAGCGGCTCGCTGTTCTCATCGAGAACGGGGGCAATGGCCTGCTGCTCGACTGGGACATGCAGCAAAACTATCGCCTCATGCACACGCTGCAGTTCCCCAACGGTCCCGTCGCGGGGCGGGCCAATCAGGTCGAATCCGTGTCGTCATTTGAATGGATTCCGGGGATGGAAGCCTATTTGATGTACGGCCAGTCGATCTTCGACGCCATCACCGGCAAGCACATCGGCGATCTGGGCGTCCCGAACGTTCACAGCGCCCGCTTCACCGATGAAACCAACGGCGAGCATGTCGTCCTGACCTGCCAGCCGCCCGGCGTTCCGCTTCAATTGATGGACGTCAAACTGAACGTCGAAACAATCAAAAGCGAGCTGGAAGCGGCGCGAAAAAAGCCGTAACCAGAATCGGCGCGGCGGGCTTAGGCGGGCTGCGCCAATGCGTCGATCGTCCGATACCTCGAACTTGTTCATAACTGTCGTTTAGCAAGCGATTTCTTGACACTCACCGGGCCCAATTTTAAGATCGCGCCGCGTCGATAAATGACCGTTCGAAACCTGCCGTGGCTAAACGAGAGCGGGTTTCGTGAACTCGCCGATTGAGTTGTCCGCCAATGCCTGATCGATCTACGGCTTTGGACACTGTAACTTCTTCGCTCCCTCACCTTTGGAGGCCAGCACCATGATGCGACTGCCTCGTTATGTTTCCGTCGTTGCGCTCGCATGCGCTGTGAATTCCGTTCCGCTGGCCTCGTCGGCATTTGCGGATGCTCCTGATATTGCGCCACCCGCCGCGGCAGCACCGGCGACTGCTGCGCCAGCAGCTGCCCCCGCGGCCGATCAGGGCACAACCGCCGCGCCCGCGACGCCCGCGCCGGGAACGCCCGCGGCTGCAACGCCCGCGCCGGCAACCAACGCGCCGACTGCTCCGGCGCCCGAAGCCGCCGCCCCCGCGCCCGCGCCTGCCGCTGCCGCGCCCGCCGACGCCAACGCGCCGGCTGCTCCCGCAAAAGATCTCGTCGATGCCGTCGAAGACTTCTGGTACTCCGGCAAGATCGCCCGTTACGACCTTCAAAACCAAAACGCCGCCAAGATCCTCTCTCACTCTAACGAGCCGCTCCAGGTTCTGATGGCCTTCGAGCAGGTCCTCAATAAACGCAACGAGCTCAGCCACATCGACGAGTGGCTTCTCCGCTGGCAGGGCGTGCCGCAGGTGAAGGACAACGTCACCAAAATCACCGCCGTGCTTCAGCAGGGTTACGAAGCGCGTCGCTCCGATCCGAAATTCATCGAAGAGCACATTCAGCGGCTGTCGGTCAACCAGCGCGCGTACGACCTCGCGATCGAGCGTCTTCGCCAGAGTGGCGAACTTGCGGTCCCGCTCATGCTGCAGGATCTTCGCGATCCGGCGCAGACCGCGAATCGCGATGCGATCCGCCGCGCGCTTCGCGACCTGGGCCGTCTCGCGCTCAATCCGCTTCTCGCCGCGACCAATTCGAATGATCCCGATCTTCAGATCGAAGTGATCCAGGCGCTCGGCGACATCGGCTATGACGTCGCCTCACCCTACCTCGCGAGGCTCGCGCAGGATCCCAAGACCTCGGGCGCGATCAAGGACGCTTCGCGGCGCTCGCTCGCGCAGCTCAATACCGACCCGAACACGCCCGCCGCCGGGCTCTTCTACCAGCTCGGCGAAAAGTTCTACTACGATCGCGCCGCCGTCGTTTCCGACACGCGCGGCCCGCAGGCGTTCGTGTGGTATTGGGACAACCAGAAGGGCCTGATCAAGACCAACGTTCCGCACGAAATCTTCAACGAAATCATGGCGATGCGCGAAGCGGAATACGCGCTCGAGCTCGGCGGGCAGGGTGGCGACGCCCTCAGCCTCTGGCTCGCTTCGAATTACAAGCGTGAAGTCGAGCTGCCGCAGGGTCAGACCGATGCCACGCGTCCGGAGAATTCGCCCAACGCACATTACTACGGCGTCGCCGCGGGCGCGCAGTATCTCAACGCCGCTCTCAACCGCGCTCTTCACGATCACAACGGCGCCGTTGCGCTGAAGGTGATCAAGTCGCTGCAGGAAATCGCGGGACAATCCAACGCGTTCTCCGGCGAAGCCGGTGCACCGCTCATCGCGGCCATGAGCTATCCGGATCGCCAGGTGCGCTTCGAAGCCGCCTTCGCGATCGCGGGAGCGATGCCGCAGCAGGCGTTCGAAGGTTCACAGCGTGTCGTTCCGCTTCTGGCCGAAGCGCTCGCTCAAACCGGGCAGATCAGCGTGCTCGTTGTGGCACCGTCGCAGGACAAGGTCAACACGCTCGTGCAGGGACTGAAGGCCGCCGGCTATCAGGCGACCGGCTCGACCAGCGGCGAAGCGATCCTCGCAACGGCCAACTCGATGCCCGCGGTCGACGTGATCCTCATCTCCGAAGATCTCGGCCCCGCGCCGATCGATCAGCTCTTCGCGATGGCCGCGCAGAATCCCAAGCTCGAAGGCGCCGCTCGCTTGGTAATGACCAAGACCGCTGCTTCGCCTTACGAGACCCGCAAGGCCAGCGACCTGATGCTCAGCACCACGCAGGTGCAGGATCCGGCCGCGATGAAGCCCCCGATCGAACAGGCGCTGAAGAAAGCCGGTTCGCTCTCGATGGACCCGGCGCTCGCGACGCAGTTCGCGACCCGATCCGCCGAGCTCCTGCAGAAGCTCGCGATCGCTCACAGCCAGGTGCTCGATCTTACGGCCGCTCGCACCGCGCTCCTCGGCGCGCTCAACGACGCTCGCCCCGAGATCGTGAAGCTCTCGGGCGAGGTACTCGGTTACCTCGACGTGCAGGATGCCCAGACCGGCCTGCTCACGAAGGCCGCCCACGATAAGACCGCCGACGACGTGAAGATCAGCCTCTTTAAGAGCCTCGCGAGCAACGCCAAATTCTTCGGCAACAAGCTCGACCCGAACCAGGTCAAAACGTTGCAAGGTGTCATGGAAACCGCCGCGAATCTAGATGTAAGAAGCGCCGCCGCCGAAGCCCACGGCGCCGCCAATCTTCCGCCAGATCAGGCCAAAGCCTTGATCCTTAAGCAGGCGAAGCATTGACTGCTTCTATCATGTGAAAACAAGAACAGCCGGCGTCCAACGACGTCGGCTGTTTCTTTTTATGTACATCTGACGCACGCGAAGCTAAGAGTCGTCTTACACGCGACCGCCGCTACAATGTCGCCGCACTATGCCCGTCATTCCCGCGACGATTCTTGTCGTTGTTGTCGGCGGTTACTTCTTATTTCGACGAACGGACGTTCGACTGGTTCTCATCCTCGCGGCGGGGGCGCTTTTTCTCCTTCGCGCGACGCAACCTGAAGTCGCCGGCGCGCGATGGGACGCCTTCTCACAATTCTTCGCCGAATTTGCCCGCGGAATGGTGAACCCGTCGTCGGTCATTCCCATCTGCTCGGCGATGGGATTCGCATACGTCTGCAAGCTGACGGGGTGTGATGCGCATCTCGTGCATCTGCTGTGCGTGCCGCTGCGTCATGTGCGCTGGCTGCTCATTCCGGGTGGCATCGCGGTTGCGTTTTTCGTGAATTCCGCGATCGTCAGCCAGACCAGCACGGTGAGCGTCGTGGGGCCCGTGCTCATTCCGCTGCTGGTCGGCGCGGGGATTTCGCGACAGACCGCCGGCGCGCTGCTGCTCCTCGGTGGATCGATGGGCGGCGAATTGCTCAATCCCGCCGCGATCGAAGTGCGAACCACCGCAGAGCTCACAGGCGCCGACTACAACGGCGTCATCGGGCATCTCCTGCCGTATAACATGCTCGCCAGTGGAACCGCGCTTCTGGTGTTCTGGTTCATGGCCCTGCGCTACGAGCGGCGCCTGGCAACCGCTTCGCCGGATCAACTGGCGTCGCAAGAGGACGCGCAATTCGCGGTCGCGCCCGGCTCGATCGCCGCGACGATGGCCAGCGGCGCCGACGCGCAGCACATCGAGCGCGTCAATCTCTTCAAGGCGATCGTTCCGCTCATTCCCATCATTCTTCTCGTCGTTGTGAAACGGTGGGTCCGCTTGCCGGATGTGTATTGGCCTGTCGGGACAAAGGCGGTGATCACTGAACAGGCGACAATCGGCGCAGCGATGCTTATTGGTGTGGTCTGCGCCGCCGTCAGTTCACCGCGGCGCACGAGTCACATTGCGTCGGCATTTTTCGAAGGGGCGGGCTTCACTTATTCGCACGTGATCAGCGTGATCACCGCCGCGACGATGTTCGCGGAGGCCATCAGCGCCAACGGCATCATCCGCATGGTGGCGCCTTCGGTGGAGCGCGCGCCGCATTTGCTTACGGCCGCGAGCGTCATCGTTCCGTGGTTGATGGCGACGGTTACCGGCACCGCCGTCGGCACCGCGCCGCTCGTGCTGAAAATCCTCGTCCCGATTGCGCTCGGGCCGTCTTTGAATCACGCCGATGGATTGCGGATCGGAGCCGTGAACTCGATTGCTGCGCAGTTCGGGCGCACAAGCTCGCCCGTTGCGCCGGTAGTCATCATGTGCGCCACGCTCGCTCGCTCGCGACCGCTGACGCTCGTGAAGCGCATCGTCATCCCCCTTGTCGCGGGTGGAGTCGTTTTGTTTGTAGCGGCGATCGCCCGTCACTGACTGATTTGTAGGGTCCGCTTCAGCGGACCGGTTACTCATTCGTTCGAAAAGCAAATAACCGGTCCGCTGAAGCGGACCCTACGAGAGCTTTACTGAAGAGTGAAGGGTTACGGCGTGGCGTTTGTCGTCGGTGCTGCCTGCTTGTACTTCTCATCGTACTTGTGCCAGAGCCGTTGCTGTCGATCGTTCAGATCGATCTTTCGCCCCTGGATAAACGCCTGCTCGACGTGCGTCGGCGTTTGCAGCGGATCGCCATCCGTGACGATAATTGTCGCGTCTTTGCCGACTTCGATCGAGCCAACCCGATCCGCGACGCCGAGGATTTCCGCGGGCCAAAGCGTGATCGATTTGATCCCGTCATCGTGCGCTAGTCCAGCCGCGACCGCAGCTGCGGCGTGGTAGGGAAGATTGCGGATCATCGTCGCGTTGTTCTTTCCGCTGATGCAGAACTTCACGCCCGCCTTCGCGAGCCGCGCCGGCAACGTCGCGGGATCTTCGTAATCATCCCCGCGGCGCATCGGCAGCCGCTGGATCGCACCGACGATCACCGGCACATCATGTGCCTTGAGCAAGTTCGCGCAGTTCTCCGCGTCGTATCCGCCTTCGATGATCAGCTTCACCTTCTCCCTCGCCGCGAATGCGACCGCCGACTCGATCTGTTGCATTTCATCCGCGCGAACGATCAGGGGAACCTTTCCTTCGAGTAGCGGGATCATCGCCTCCCACCGCGCATCATAGGACGGCCGACTCGTCGGCGAGGTGTTCGCTTTCTTCGACGCTTGATACGCCCGCGCATCGTCGAAGATCTGCCGCATGTTCCTCAGCGCTTCGTCGCGTTTCTCCAGCTGTTTCTTCGCCGAATCCTGCATCCACCACGCCTGGATGGGCGACATGTTCGGCCAGTTCATCACGATCGCGACCGGGGCGCGCAGCGTCATGTCCTCCCACGTCCACCCATCGAGCTGAATCGCGGCCATGCTGCCCGAAAGCACGCCACCTTCCGGCGCGACGCCCGTCAGCAGAACTCCATTGGCCCGCGCGATCGGAATCATTTCGCTGTCCGGATTCACCGCGACCTGCGGCCGAGCGTTCGGATTGACCGACCCGGCTTCGCTCACATCGCGTGTCGCGCGAACGGCGCTCACTTCAACGAGCCCCAAATCGCTCGTCGCATCAAACAGCCCGGGGTATATCTGCTTGCCCGTCGCGTCGATCCTCTCCGCCGACGAGGGAATCGACAGATCTTTACCGACCGCAGTGATCTTCCCGTTCTCAAAGATCAGTGTCGCCTGCTCAATGTCCGGCCCACTGACCGGATGCACCGTCGCCCCGACAATTGCGATTGGTTTCGATTGGGGCGGCGCGGGAACTTCTTCGGAAGCAAACGCAACGCTGATCAATGCACCAACCGTCAGCATCATCACACATGTCATCCTGAGCGAAGCGAAGGATCTCGGGTTCGGATGCCGCGCACGGTATCGAGATCCTTCGCTGGCGCTCAGGATGACGGTATCAGCGGGATTTGGCATTGGAAGTCTCATTGCCCAACCTCCTCGGCCCCGTGCTCGCAAAAGACATCCTCCGTCGCCCACAACTTCTTCCCCGTGGAATCATCCGGCTCCGCCATCGGCTCGCCGGATTGCAAAATGCGATTGATCAACTTCGTTCGCATTTTCCGCTGGTCTTCCTCCATCTGCTTGTCTTCACGACGATCGAAATATTTGCGCCCATCGATCCACGTTTGCTCGCATCGCGTGAAATTCGACAGCGGCGATTCGCTCCACACCACGAGGTCCGCGTCCTTACCCGGTTCAAGCGAGCCGACCTGCTTGTCGATCCCGAGCTGACGGGCCGGGTTAATCGTGACGAACTTCAGCGCCTCGACTGGCGGAACTCCGCCGTATTTCACAGCCTTGGCGGCTTCGAGGTTTAAACGTCGCGCCAGTTCGGGATCGTCCGAATTGAACGAAACGATCAGCCCGCGGCTGTACATCATCGCGCCGTTGTATGGAATCGCGTCGATCGCCTCCATCTTGAAGGCAAACCAGTCGCTGAACGTCGTCACGCCCGCACCGTGTTTCAAGATCTCGTCGGCGATCTTGTATCCCTCGAGCACGTGATGGAAGTCGCCGACGTGAATCTTGAACTCGTCGCACACGCGGATCAGCGCCAGGATTTCATCCTGCCGGTAGCAGTGGCAGTGAATCATCCGCTTGCCCTGCAGAATCTCGACGATGGCATCGAGCTCCAGGTCTTTTCGTGGCGGAATGCCGGTCGGATCCGTTTCATACATCATCTGCTTGCGGTGATAGTCCATCGCCGCCTTGAACTCATCGCGGATGAGTTGCTCGACGCCCATGCGCGACTGCGGATATCGATTGGTATATTTCTCGCCCCAGTTGCTCTGCTTCACGTTCTCGCCGAGCGCGAACTTGATCCCCGCCGGCGCGCCCGCGAATTTCATGTCTTCCGCGTTCGCACCCCAGCGCATTTTGATGACCTGATCCTGTCCGCCGATTGGGTTCGCAGAGCCGTGCAGGATGTGCGAGGTCGTCACTCCGCCGGCGAGTTGGCGGTAAATGTTGATGTCGGTCGGATCGATGAAATCGCTGATCCGCACCTCGGCCGTGATCGCCTGGCCCGACTCGTTGATCCCACCATCGGTGGCGATGTGCGAATGGCAATCGATGATGCCCGGCGAAATGTGCCTGTCGGTGCAGTCGATCGTGACGACGCCTTCCGGCACATTCAAAATCTTTCCGCCGATGCCGGTGATCTTGCCGTTCTCGACGAGAAGAGACGCATCCTGCAAAACATTCTGCGGCCCGCAGGTCCAGATCGTCGCGTGCGTGAACAGCACCGCCTTTTGCGCCGGCGGTGTGGTGCGGCCAAAATCACCAAACGGATAATTCACCGGATACAGCGCGGCCTGAGTCGAAGGCGCGCTCGTCGGCTTCGTCGCGGCTGGTTTCGCCTCAGCAACCGCGCTCGGACCGGTCGCAGGCACGACAACCTTGGTCGTACCGCCGCCTTGTTCCGTCGGCGGATTTACCGTGCCGGTCGGTTGAACAACCGGCACGGTTGTCGCCACCGGTCGCGTGACCGGCGCGTCCTTGTCGGGTGTGTATTGTTTTGATCGGGTCGCATTCACCACGAGGCGCTCGTCACCGACCATCCCGGCGCCGGTCCACGTATCATCAATGATCGTCGCACTCACCTGCACGATGCCTTCGCGCCCGATCGATTCACCTTTGATCGTAAAACTCACCAGCGCATCGCTGAGCTTCAAATTGTTCAGCTCAACCTCAGAAGGCTTCGAGGTCGCTTGCGTCGTCGCGGAAGTTGTCGTTGTCGTTGTGGTCGTCGTTGTGGTCGTCGTTGTGGTCGTCGTTGTCGAAATCTTCGATAGCTTCCCACTCAACTTCGCGGGCTCGCCTTTGATGTCGATCGTGTACGTCTGCTCACCCATCGTCAGTTTCCACTGACCGCGCGGCTCGACAATCGGGGCGGGGAGAATCTCATAACGCTTTCCATCGACCCACGTCTCCAAAACCTTCGTTTTCTCCGTGAAGAGATCGCCATCCGTGATGACGAGATTCGCGCTCTTTCCCGGCTCGATCGTGCCGAGACGATTGGAAACACCCAGTAAATCCGCGGGCGTTTGCGTGAGGGCACGCAGGGCGGATTCCTTTGATAATCCTCGCGCGACGGCTTTGCGGACGTTCGTCAGAAACGCTCCACGATCCTTCAACCCGTCGCTGGTAAGGGCGAATTTGATTCCGGCGTGATCGAGTCGCGCCGGGTTTTCAGGCGCGATGTCCCAGTCCATCAGATCTTCGAGCGAGACGGCGTTGGCAGATTCGGGCGTGGCGACCAGCGGAGGCTTGGGAAAATTGACCGGCACGATGATCGGCCGCTCCGTTTTCGCGATGTCGTTTACGCGGCGATATTCCTCGCCTGAACCATGCAGGATTGTCGTGAGCTTGAATTCCTTGCCCATGCGATCCGCGCGCATCGCATAAAGGTCGTCGGGAGAATCGATGATCACCGGCAGTTTGTTTGTCGTTTGCGCAACGAGCGCCGCCAGAGCGGCATTTTCTTCCGGGCGTGGGAGGGATCGATCTTTCTCCCACGCGGCCATCGCGCTCGCATACCACTGCGCATCGTAAAAGGCCTGGCGGACGAGCGCGACCGCGCCCATCGGCGAATTCGGGTACTCGTCATCGTCCGTCGCCTCAGGCATGAGCTTCACGTGAAGGGCGGCGACGTCTTTCAGGATCGCGCGCGAGGCGGAATCATCGCCGCAGCTGACGACGGCGCTTGTGCCTTTGATGATTCCGGTCGGCGGCGCCACGAGGCGCGCGGTGATGCCTTGCGCTCGGAACGACGCGCTCAAACCGTTGTCGGGTTTGTAAAGCCGCGCGACGCTGAGCTGTGGCGTGACACCACTGTTCCAATATTTCGCGCCGCTCGTCGCGGCGGGATCGTTCTTCACCGCGTCGGCGGGTAGTTCGCTGTAGGCGTCGATGAGGCCGGCATAGACCGTCTTGCCGGCGAGGTCGGATACGCGCGCATCCGGCGGGGCGGGGAGTTTTGCGCCGACCGATTCGATCACGCCGTCGCGGATGATGATCGTCGCGTCGTCGATCGATTGGCCCGGTCCGGGAATCACATGCGCATGGACGATCGCATGCAGCTGCGGGGTGTTCTGCCGCAAGCCCTGTGGTGGCGTCGTCGACGCCGGCGGATCGGCGCGAAGCGACAGCGTCCACGCGGTCAGAAGGATCACAAAACAGATCTGTCTTTTCATCAGAAAAAACCAGCGAAGTGGCCCGCGTGCAGATGATAACGCTTGTTTTTACAAGGGCTAGGAGAAAATCCCCGGCGGCAGAACACAACCTGTTGCAAAATTAAAACAGATGTTTTAATCTGTTGTTTCAATGCACGATGACGGCTCAATCAACTTGGAAACGCGTCGGCGGCTCTTGGAAGCGGCGGGGGAGATTTTTTCTGAGCGTGGCTTTCGCAACGCCACCGTTCGTGAGATCTGCGCGCGCGCCGACGCCAATATCGCCGCCGTCAACTACCACTTCGGCGACAAGGAACGGCTCTACTCCGAGACCCTTCGCTTCTGGTTTGGCCAGGCGATGGAGCAATACCCGCCGACGCTCGGCACTTCGCCGGACTCCAGCGTCGAGGAGCGGTTGGCGGCGTTCATCAGATCGTTTCTCCTTCGAATCCTCGACACGGGTAAATCGTCCTGGTTCGGCAAGTTGATCGCGCGCGAGATGGCCGATCCAACGCCCGCGCTCGACGAGCGCGTTCGCGAAAACATGCGTCCGATGCGCGATCGCCTGCTCGGCATCGTGGGCGAAATCCTCGGACCCGATGCAACCGAAACACAGCTTCGTCACGCCGCCGCGAGCGTCGTCGGGCAGATCGTTTTTTATCACGTGTGCCGTCCCGCGCTCGATCGCATGTTTCCCGACGTCGTGTACGACATGAACGAAATTGAAAACCTCGCGCAGCACATCACGCGATTCTGCCTCGCGGGATTACGAGAAATGAAAGACGTGAGCGCGTCATGAACTGGGTCGCACTGAAAATGCTCACGGGGGATCGGGCGAAATACCTCGGGATCATTATGGGCCTGACCTTCGCGTCGCTGCTCATCACGCAGCAGCTCGCGATTTTCATCGGCCTGATGTCGCGGACGTACGGCGCGATCACCGATCTTGCACAGCCGGACGTCTGGGTAATGGATCCGAAGGTGCAGTTCATCGACGACATCAAACCGCTGCAGGACACCGTGCTGTACCGCGTCCGCGGCATCGAAGGTGTGGAGTGGGCGGTTCCGCTTTACAAGGGGCTCCTCAAGGCGCGACTCGACAACGGGAATTTCCAGACGTGCAATGTACTGGGGCTCGACGACGCGACGCTGATCGGTGGCCCGCCGGAGATGGTGGTCGGCAAACTCGCGGATCTTCGTCGCGCGGATGCCGTGATCGTCGATGAGAACGGCGCGAATGGAAAACTCGCGCACATCGATTCAGATCTCGAAGGCAATCCCAAGCCGGGCGCCGTCGCGGTGCCACTCAAAGTCGGTGATGCACTGGAACTGAACGACCACCGCGCGATCGTCGTCGGCATCTGCCGCAGCTCACGGACGTTTCAATCGCAGCCGATCGTCTACACAACCTATTCGCGGGCGACGCTGTTCGCGCCGAAAGAGCGCAAACTGCTCTCGTTCGTGCTCGTGAAGACCGACCGCGCGGTTGATCCGACCTGTGTCGCGCAGCGCATCGAGCAGACGACCCATCTCGCCGCCTACACGCGCGAGAACTTCAAAAAGAAAACGTTCATGTACTTCATGAAGTACACCGGCATTCCGATCAACTTCGGCATCGCGGTGGTGCTGGGGTTCATCGTCGGCACGGCGATCGCGGGGCAGACGTTTCACAGTTTCACGCTGGAAAACCTGAAACACTTCGGCGCGCTCAAGGCAATGGGCGCGGGAAACTGGATGCTTCTGCGGATGATTCTTTTGCAGTCGCTGCTCGTCGGAATCATTGGATATGGGCTCGGCGTCGGCGCGGCGACGCTGTTTGGGTATTTCACGCAGAAGAGCGAACTGGCGTTTCTCTTGCCGTGGCAACTGCTGATCTTCACCGCCGGCGCGGTGGTGATGATCTGCGTGCTATCGGCGCTGGTCAGCATTCGAAAGGTCATGGCGCTCGAACCGGCGATCGTGTTTAAGAGCTGATTGAGATGAGCATCGAGACCGAAAACAACCTCGCGGTGGATTGCCGCGGCGTGACGAAGACGTACGACACCGGCGGAACGAAAGTCACCGCGCTGCGCGGGATCGATCTGACCGTGAAACACGGCGAGCTAATGATGCTCGTCGGGCCGAGCGGATGCGGAAAGACGACGCTGATCAGCGTGGTCGCGGGAATTCTCGATCGCGACGGCGGAGAGTGCACGGTGTTCGGTCGCGATTTTCAGAAGATGCGTCCAGGCGAGCGCACGCGGTTTCGTGGGGAGAACATCGGATTTGTGTTTCAGGCGTTTAACCTGCTGCCGACGCTGACGGCGGCCGAGAACGTCGCGGTGCCGATGCTGATCAACGGCTCGTCGCGTGTCGAAGCGCTCGATCGCGCGGGCGAAGCACTCAGCCGCGTCGGTCTCGGCGATCGACTGCATTCATTGCCGAAACAACTTTCCGGCGGACAGCAGCAACGCGTCGCGATCGCTCGCGCGCTGGTTCACAGCCCGCGGCTGATCGTGTGCGACGAGCCGACGAGTGCGCTCGATCATGAGACGGGTCATCGCGTGATGGAGTTGATGCGTGAGGTGGCGGTGGGACCCGATCGGGCGCTGGTGATCGTCACGCACGATTCGCGAATTTTCGAGTTCGCCGACCGCATCGCGAAGATGGACGACGGGCGGATTGTTGAGGTTACGGAGAAGGTTCGAGACTTTGTCGAAAACTAATTCGCCCCTTGTAGGGTCCGCTTCAGCGGACCGGTTATTTCTTTTCTGACGCACGATGAATAACCGGTCCGCTGAAGCGGACCCTACAAGGAGGAAGAAGCCAACGAAAGAGCAGAGGCAGACCATGTTCACCAAAATCATCCTCCCCGTGCTCGCGATCGCGGGCGTGTTGTGGGCGATTTTATTTGTGAAGGCGGGGGCGAAACCGGTGCCAGCGTCGCAGCCGCTCGCGGAGCCGGCGCACGCGCCGTTTCAGTCGTACATCGCCGGCGCGGGCATCGTCGAAGCAAGCACGGAGAACATCGCCATCGGAACCGTCGTGCCGGGCGTCGTGACGGATCTGTACGTGAAGGTCGGCGACAACGTAAAGGCGGGCGATCCGCTGTTCAAAGTCGACGATCGCGATTTGCAGGCGGAGATGATCGTGCGGAAGAGCGCGCTCGAATCGGCGAAGCAGAAACTGACGCGACTCGAAAATCTACCGCGTCCGGAAGATATCCCGCCGGCCGAGGCGAAGGTCGCGGAGGCGAAATCGCTGCTCGCGGATGCGAAAGATCAGCTCGAGACGTGGCAAAGCGTGCCCGACAAGCGGGCGGTCAGCGCCGAGGATGTAAACCGTAAGAAATTTGCGGTGGACGCCGCCGACGCGCGGTTCAAACAGGCTGAGGGGGAGCTTGCGCTGCTGAAAGCAGGATCGTGGAAACCGGACATCGAGATCGCGAAAGCCGACGTCGCCGCCGCGGAAGCACAACTTCAGGCCACGCAGACCGAAATCGATCGCCGCACGGTGCACGCGCCGGTGGCGGGGCAGATCATGCAATTGAAGATTCGCCTCGGTGAATTCGCACAAACCGGCGTGCTCGCGCAGCCGCTCATTCTGCTCGGGAACGTCGACACGCTGAACGTTCGCGTGGATATCGACGAGAACGATGCGTGGCGATTGAAGAGCGATCAGCCCGCCCGCGCGTATCTGCGTGGCAACGCCGAATTGTGGACGAACTTGAAGTTTGTGCGGGTGGAGCCCTACGTTATTCCAAAGCGTTCGCTCACGGGCGACAGCACCGAGCGCGTCGATACCCGCGTGCTGCAGGTGCTCTATAGTTTCAATCATGGCGCGTTGCCGGTATACGTCGGGCAGCAGATGGATGTTTTCATCGAAGCGCCGACGGCGCGCGTCGGATCGAGTGTCGCGACGCAAACGCAGTGATTTGCAGGAAATGCTAATGAACTTTCGCTCTCTCGGAATCTTGTCAGTCAGTGGCGGCCTCGTCGTCGCGGGCTGCACCGTCGGCCCGAACTACAAACAGCCGGAAATTGAAACACCGGCCACTTTCAGCGAGCCGCTTCCTTCGGCCACTCAGCCCGCGGTCACGCAAATGTCATCGACGCAGCCGACGACTCAGGCGGCCACGCCTGCCAGTCAGCCGGTGAACCTGGCTGAATGGTGGCGCAGCTTTGACGATCCGGTGCTCGATCAGCTGATGGTCGATGCGCAGAAGTCGAATCTCGACCTGAAGGTGGCGACGGAACGCTTGCGGCAGGCGCGCTATCAGCGCGGTATTGTTACGTCCGATTACTACCCGCAAGTGGATGCGCGTGCGTCGTATTCGCACAACCGTAACAGCCTCAATGCGTTTTCGATCGGATCGGGTCAGGCAACGGGCGCAAGCTTCGGCATCGGCAATCGCGACAGCGATTTGTACCAGGGCGGATTTGATGCGACGTGGGAGCTCGATGTCTTCGGCGGAACGCGCCGCGCGGTCGAGGCGGCCAATGCTGACATCCAGGCCGCGGTCGAAGATCGCCGCGACGTGCTCGTCAGCCTGATGGGCGAGATTGGGCGAGATTACATCGAGCTGCGCAGCTCGCAACGTCAGCTTCAGGTGGCGACGAAGAACCTTGACGCGCAGAAGCAGACGCTGGAGCTGACGAGGTCGCGCTTCAAGGCGGGGCTGATCAGCGAACTGGATGTTGCACGACAGCAGGCGCAGGTGGCCGCGACCGCTGCGACGATTCCGACGCTGGAAGCATCCATTCGCCAGTCGATCCATCGGCTGAGCGTGCTGCTTGCCCAGGAGCCAAACGCGCTGACAGCGCGGTTGGCTCCGGCAGCGAACATTCCCGCGGTCGTACCGGATGTGCCGATGGGGTTGCCGTCGGATCTCCTGCGCCGCCGGCCGGATATTCGCCGCGCCGAGCGCCAGCTCGCCGCGGCCACCGCCCGCATCGGCGAAGCGACATCCGATTACTTCCCGAAGTTCACGCTCAACGGCTCGATCGGCCAGGAGAGCCAGAAGGCGAGCCATTTCTTCGACGCAGGCAGTACGTTCTGGTCGATCGGACCGGGAATTTCCTGGAGCGCGTTTAACGGTTACCGCGTGCGATCAAACGTCGGCTTGCAGAATGCGCTGACGCGCCAGGCGCTGTATCAGTATCAAGGCGTGATCCTGCAGTCGATGGAGGAAGTGGAAGATGCGCTGATTGCCTACGACCGCGAGCAATCCCGCCGCGTCGAGCTGACGAACGCCGTGAATGCGAACCAGCGCGCGGTCGACCTGGCCACGCAACTCTACAACCGCGGGCTGGTCGACTTCCTGAATGTGCTGGATGCGCAGGCGGCGCTGTTCGCATCCGAAGACCAACTGGTGCAAAGCGACGCCGCGGTATCGTCGAATCTCGTGGCGCTATACAAAGCGCTCGGCGGTGGTTGGGACGCGGAAAATGCAACGAACGCGAAATAGACTACTCCGATGCGGGGATGAATGACGCGGATGCGGATGATTCGCGCCGTCAGCACGCTCGCTGTCGTTGCGAGCGTTGTCCTTTGGGCAGTTGGATTCGTGCGGCCGATCCACATCACGTTGTCGATTGGTCGCTGGTCCTATCGCATCGATGTCATCGATGGGCACTTCTCCCTCGGCAGCATGCGGTTCACCACTGATCGTAAGGATGTGTCGATGCACTTCGATTCGCTTCAATGGGTTCGCGAACCGGACGGCGATCAGGTGCTCTATACACTGCGGCAGCACCAAGACCGATGGGGCGATCACCCGGTGCATGTGATGATGTTCACGGGAAAACGCTCCGTCGTTTCGATCCCCGGCTACTGGACAGTGGAAGTGCGTAACCACACGATTCACGTCGCGTGGTTCACGGTTCCCCTGCTTGCGATCACCGTCTGGTTATGGCTGCCCATGTGGCGCGTGCGACAGCGTGTGAAGGAAGGGCGATGCGTGAGCTGCGGCTACGACCTGCGTGCATCTGGGGATCGATGCCCGGAATGCGGTGAGGCAGTGAATGGTCCGGAACTGCCTCAGCTTTGCTGAGGCAGCCGCGGCGCGCTAGGCTTCCTGCAGCATCTCTTCATCCATTACAGCAGCGATTGATTCATCTGATGGAGCGACAGCCTCCATCTCGATTGATTGCGCTTCCTGCTTGAAGAGTTGCTGTTGGCGCAGTCGACGTTGACGACGAGCGCCGTCGCCGATGAGGAGGAGCGTGCCGTTGCCTAAGAGCTGATCGACGTCCTGCTGCAATGCCGTGCTGGGGCGTACGCCCAGGTCCTTCGGCAGCTGCAGCGTTACTTTGTTCCCATCGCCCGTGATGAGCTGGGCGTAAACGCGCAGCGAACCCTTGTGCTTCGCGAGCAGCGACTTCACTTCCTTCAGCATCTCGTCGTTGTGTTTCGTTGTGTCGAATTTCAGGGCGATGTTGGTTGTCAGTCGCGGGATGGCTTCGCCAATGGGGAGGACTTCGTTGACCAGCAGGCTGGGCGTTTCGCGTTTCTTGTCGACCTTGCCTTTGACGAACACGATCGACTCGTTCGCGACGGCGGTGGGGAATTTCGTCGTGATGTCGGCGAAGGTCTCGGCGAACATCGTGCCGTCGATCTGGCCTTCGAGATCTTCCAGCGTGATGATGCCCATCGGCATGCCGGCGCTTCGGCCGTTCTTGGTCATCACCTTCTTCACCCGCGAAATCATTCCGCCGATGGTGACTTCAGTTCCTTCCGCGAGGTTCATGGCTTCTCGCGTCGTCGCGGTTGTGTAGGCGTCCATCGCCACCTGATGTTCCGTGAGCGGATGGCTCGTGATGTAGAAACCGAGCAGTTCCTTTTCAAACTTGAGCAGTTCGGCGCTTTGGAGTTCTTCGACATCCGGCAGGGCGGAGCCCATCGACCGGGCGGCGCTCGGCGTCGCGGCCTGCGCGACCGCGAACATGTTTAATTGGCCGGATCGCTTGTCGTTCTGCGATTGCTGCCCCATTTCGATCGCGCTGTCGAGCACTTGGAGCAGCGGGGCGCGTTTCTCGCTGACGCTGGAGAACGCGCCGCATTTGACGAGCGCTTCGATCGTGCTGCGCGTCACCATGCGCAGGTCGACGCGCTCGGTGAAATCGTAAATGCTGTTGAAGTTCCCCTTGTCCTGCCGTTCTTTAATGATCGCTTCGACCGCCTTCTCACCCACGCCGCGCACCGCGCAAAGGCCGAAGCGAATCACCCCCCGAGTCTTGGTCACCTTTTTCCGGCGGACCTTTTCTTCCTCTTCGACATACACCGGCGTGAAATCTTTGTCGGATACATTCACATCCGGCGGAAGAACTTTCACACCGCGTTCGCCGTCGGGCATCGTCAGGCGTTTGCACTCTTCGATGTACTCGACGACTTTTTCCGTCGAGCCCATTTCGAACGTGAGGAGCGCGGCCATGTATTCGACCGGGTGATAGGTCTTCATGTACGCGGTCTGGAACGCGACGATCGCGTAGCGTGTCGAGTGCGATTTGTTGAAGCCGTATCCGCCGAACTTCAGGATGAGGTCGAAGATCTCTTCCGCCTTCTCCTTGCTCACGCCTTTCGCCATCGTGCCCTGGATGAACGCGGGCTGGAACTTTGCGATGACATCGACCGTCTTTTTCGAGATCGCCTTGATGAGCTTGTACGCATTGCTCAGCTCGATCCCGCCGAGCTGATTGAAGATCTGCATGACCTGTTCCTGGTAGACCATGATGCCGTAGGTCTCCTTCAGGATCGCGTCCATGATCGGGTGGACGCTCGGCACGGCTTCGCGGCCGTGTTTGCGGTTGCAGTAGAGGGGGATGAGTTCCATCGGGCCGGGGCGATAGAGCGCGTTGGCGGCGATAAGATCTTCCAAGCGGTCAGGCTGCATCTTCATGAGCAGATCCTGCATGCCGCCGGATTCAAACTGGAAAATGCCTTTCGTTTCGCCGCGGCAGAACATGTCGAGCACTTTGCGATCGGTGAAGTCGATGGGCTCGATGTCGACCTCGACATTCTTGATCTGCTTCACCAGATCGATCGATCGCTGCAGCGTGGTGAGCGTGCGCAGGCCGAGGAAGTCCATCTTCAGCAGGCCGCATTTTTCGGCGATGGGGCCTTCGAACTGGGTGAGGACGTTGTCGTCCTTGTCCTTGCAGAGCGGGATGATTTCGTCGAGCGATTGATCCGCGATGATGACGCCGGCGGCGTGAACGCCGGCGTTTCGGCAGAGGCCTTCGAGCTTCAGCGCCAAGTCGATGACCTGCTTGATCTGCGGATTCGAGTTGTACATCTCGCCGAGCTCGGGAACTTGCTTGAGCGCCTTCTCGAGCTTGGTGCCCGGCAAGCCCGGGATGAGCTTGGTGAGCTTATCGATCTCCGCGAGGGGAACGCCCATTACGCGGCCGACGTCTTTACACGCGGCTTTCGCCGCCAAAGTTCCGAACGTGATGATCTGCGCGACGTGACCGTACTTGTTGCGGACATAATCGATGACGCGCCCGCGGCCGTCCTGGCAGATGTCGATATCGATATCGGGCATCTCATTACGGCTGGGGTCCATGAATCGCTCGAAGAGCAGGCCGTAACGGATCGGATCGACGTTACAGAGGCCCAGCAGATAACCGACCATCGTGCCGACGCCGCTGCCTCTCGCGCCGACGGGGATGCCGCTCTCCCGCGCGTAGTTGCAAAAATCCCAAACGATCAGGAAGTACGAGCAGAAGTTCTTCATGCAGATGATCTTCAGCTCATACTCAAGCCGTTCGCGGACTTCTTTGGAGACGTCGGTGCTGCCGTATCTCCAGACGAGTCCGTCTTCGCAAAGCTGACGGAGATACTTCTCGTCGTCCTTCATCGTGGCGAGGGCATCTTGCCCTCGTTCTTGCCCCTCACGCGGCGAATTCGAGGGCGAGACGCCCTCGCCACCATTTGGATGACGCAGCTTCTCCGTCGGAACCTTGTAAACGGGCGCGTAGCGCTTGGTGAAATCAAGATCGACGTTGCACATCGCGGCGATGCGATTGGTGTTGTCGAGCGCGCCATCGAAATGGCCGAGCGCCGCCTGCATTTCATCGGCGCTCTTAAGGTACAGCTCAGTCGGATATTTCAGCCGGCCTTCATCCGAAACGAGCCGGCCCATGCTGATGCAGCAGAGCACGTCGTGCGCGAAGTGATCTTCCTTGTTCAAAAAGTGCACGTCGTTCGTCGCGACCAGTCCCGCGCCGACTTTCTGCGCCAGCTCCGCCAGTTCCGGATTGACCTGGTCCTGTTCCTTGATGTGTTTTTGGACTTCGATGAAAAAGCGCTCGGGCCCGAAGATCTCGAGATACGTCTCCGCCACCTCGCGCGCCGCCTTCATGTCGCGCTTCATAAACGCGGAGGCCACTTCGCCACCCAGGCACGCGCTCGTTGCGATCAGGCCCTTGCTGTACAGCCGCAAAACTTCCTTATCGATTCGCGGCTTGTAATAAAACCCTTCGCGGTAGGCGATGCTCGAGAGCTTGATGAGGTTCTTGTATCCCTCCAGATTCTCCGCGAGCAGCAGCAGGTGATACGCCGCTTCACCGGCATTTCCGCCGGGCGTCGAGCGCTCGCGACGATCGCCCGGCGCCATGTACGCTTCCATCCCGAGGATCGGCTTGATGCCTTCCTTCTTGCACTCGTTGAAGAACTCGACCACGCCATACATGCAGCCGTGATCCGTGATGGCGATGCTCTCCATCCCCAGTTCTTTCGCCCGTTTCACGAGCTTATCGACCCGGCAAGCGCCATCGAGCAGCGAGTAGTGCGTGTGAACATGAAGATGTGTGAACTTCGAAGCCATGTTAGCCAAAAGTACAGGGTGATCTTAGCATGGCAAGAGGCAGTCTGTCGGCGGCCAGGTTTTCCCCAATTAGTTATAGTTAAAGCAATGTATGATGACGGGACGAACGATGGCCGATACGATTAGAGCATGACCCGAACCGTCAAAGGTCATTTCGACGGAAAGGCGATCATTCCCGATGATCCTGTGGACCTGCCGCAGAATCAGCGCCTCATCCTTCATATCGAAGCGGACAAAGCCGATGACGAGCCTGCGTTCGGGACGGCCGCCTACCTTGCCAAACATCTCGAACCGATCAGTGACGAGGACGCCGAGGAGATTCGACGAGCGATCGCCAAGGGCCGCGAGGGGGTAAATGACAGCAACGACGTCAACCTCGACTGAATTCGTCATCGATACAAACGTCGCGATCGCCTTCCTCAACGACGCAAAGGCAGCAGCCGCCAGAATTCGGGTCAGCACGCTTTTGTCCGTTCCTGTTGCAGTGTGGGGTGAACTCTTCTACGGTGCTGAAAAGTCTTCACGGGTGACCAGCAATCTCGCCCGCATCGAAAGGTTCACTGCAAGTGTCCGAACGCTTCCTTGCGATCTTGGCACGGCTCGCGAATACGGGCGCATCAAGAAGGCCCTTCGAACTCAGGGCACACCGATTCCCGATAACGATATTTGGATCGCAGCATCAGCGATCCAGCAGAAGCTGCCGCTTCTCAGCGCAGATTCCCACTTCCGTCACGTTGCGGGTCTTACGATCGAGAAGTGGTAGTAGAATTCACGGACGTGTGGTCGCTTCTGTCGCGAATTGTTCTACTCCAAGCTCGCGCAGTGAGAACCCGCCTGCCTTCGCGGATTGCTCAAGATGGGCGAAGAACTCTTTCCGCAATCGAGCGAACTCAGATTTAAGCGATTGTTGTGATGCGTTTTCGTGATCCCCGCGTGGGCGTGTCACGTTGCCATCTTTCGATCGGCTCCACTGCTCGGCGCTTCGCGAAATCGGATCGACTTTACTCAGTTCTTCGTCGCCGCTCGGTTTTCGATGCCACGAGCCCCAGCTGTCGTTTAGGTAGATGTCATCGCCTTCGCGGTGGATGAGCTCGCGGCCGCCGTCGCCGAAGAAGCGGCGCGTATCCTTTCCATGATCATCCGGTTCCGTGAGCGTTCCGCCGTCGTTCGTGACGGTCTCCTTCTTCCCCTTGCGGTCAATGCTGAAGCCTTCGATGCATCGTCCGTCGTGAAAGTGATCGAAGTAGATCACCGTCCCGTCTTCACGCAATACCCGCGAATAGCTGTCGCCTTTCAGATCGAATCCGATCGAGTGCGTATGCAGATCCGTTTCGCGGAAGATTTTGCCGGAAGGATAAAACTCGATCTCCTTCACTGACGGCGAATGCTCATCGACGCTGTAATTGACGAGAAGGAAGCACTTGTCCTTCGGATCGGGATCGGTGGGCAGGATTCCGCGGTCGTGTTCGGTGTCCAGGTACAACTTGCTGGCGAACCATTTCGGATCGATGGCGTCAAACGTGTGGGTCGGCACCGGGGCCGAAGCGGGACCCCCGAAGGCGGAGAGGGTCGGCAAGAATAGCGAAAATTGCACAACCCGGTGCCACATCTGTCATCCATTTTAGAACATTCTTGCCTCCAAACCGAGCGGTCGATACGTTGAATCCGCAATGGGTTTGTCGCGGTCGCGCCGGCGGCTTTTGATCACTTCTGGTTGCCTGGCGCTTGTGATCATCTTGCTGATTCCGTTTGTGCCGAAGATGGCCACGCCTTGGCTGCGCGCCAAGCTGCAAGCGATGGTGTCGGATCAACTGAACGCGCGACTGTCGCTCGATCATCTTGAGTATCTTTTCCCGTACGGCGTGCGCGTTTACAACGCGAAGCTCGTTGCTCAGGATCCGAAGGGGCGCGAGTTTAATCTGCTGACGGCCGATCTGATCGAGCTCAAGCTCGCGAAGCTGCCGATCCTGCCCGGACCGCTGGTGATCGAGCGGCTCATCATCATTTCACCGGCGGTGCACCTTATTCAGACGGAAGACGGGCTCGTGGGTCGGGGGATCACGAAGAAGGTTGATCAACCCGTCGAGCAGCGAAAGCAGAAGCTTTCGGAGATGTTCGAGCTGCGCAAGGTGGCGGTGACGAATGCTCAGCTGATCTACGACGATCAAACGGTGAAGGGCAGCGTGCCGCTGGCGTGGAGGAATCTGTCGCTCGATCTGAACACGACGCCGCAGTCAGGTGCGAGCTATGCGTTTGATTTGAATGCCGGCGATCGCGCGACCGCGACGCTCTCGGCCAAAGGTGCGTTCGATATCGACCAGCTTTTACTGCACATCGAAGATTGTGGCGTGAACGTGAACGTCGATCCGACGAGCAGCGAAAGTCCGATTCCCGGCGAGCTTCAGCGCGTGCTGCGCGAGTATCAGGTGAAAGGCGCGATCGCGGTCAGTGTGACTGGCGATTTGCCGCTGGCGGATCCGAGGCAATCGAAGTTGGCGGCGAAGATTGAACTGCCAAAGGCGGTGGGGCGCTTGCCCGGGGCGACGGATGCGCTCGATGAGCTGAGCGCGCAGATTCACTGCTCGACCGATCCGTCGGCGGTGAAGGTGCAGATCGACCGCATCGTCGCGCGGAGCCATGACACCGCCATCGAGCTGTCGATGCCCTCGGCGGTGCTGAACAACAAAACGAATGCGGTCGGGCTGAACGACTTCAAGGTTAAGATCTCCGCGGGGAAGAATCGCGCGGGATTGCCGACGTCGATCGTCGAAACGATCGACGCACTTCACCTGGCGGGCGATCTCGTCGGCGTGATCAACGGCAGCGGGCCGGTCGGCAGCGGGTTGCAAGACTTTCATGCCACCTGCGAAATCTCGCCGGAGAACGTCGCGATCCAGCTTCCACAATTGCCCGAAGCCCTGCACGATTTCGCGCCGTTCAGGGTCGATCTGACGAATGGTTTCCTGACGCTCAAAACGATTCGCGCCGGCTACGGCAACGATGTCTTCTTCGTCCGCGAAGCGCGCGTGCCGCTCGAGATGCTTCCGCAGAAGCTGTTCTTCGACAAGCTCGCGGGGTGCGTCACGTTTGATCCGAAGCGCGCGAAGTATCCGCCGGCGATCGAACAGCATCTCGCCGACGCACAACCGCGCGGGCCGTTCTTTTTCGATGGCAATTTGGAGATCGATCGAGCCGCCGCGACGCCCTCGTTCGATTATCACCTGCACATCACGAGCGATCGTGCGGGACTCGCGCCGCTGCGCAAGCACATTCCGCTGTACAACGTCGCGTCTGACATTCTCGTCACGCCGCAGGTGATTTCGATCGATCGCTTCGATGCCGATGCCCTCGCGGGGAAGGTGTCGACCACCGGGCGCATCCATCTTCAGAAAGACGTGAGCTACGCCGGCACCGTGCGTCTTCGCCGGGTTGATCTCAACGAGTTCGTCCACTTCGCGACGGGGCCCGATGTGAAGCCGCTCACGATCTCGGGCGAACTCAACGCCGACATCAACTACAGCGGACAGGGCACCGATGAGAAGGCGCTCGATGCGCTCAAGGCCGACGGCGCCGTGCAGGTCGCGCGCGGGGATCTGTTTCACATTCCGGTGCTCGAAGGAATCGTGCAGCACATGGGGATGAACGACGCCGCGACGGTCGCGGACGCGGGCACGACTTTTATGCTTCAGGACCGCGTCATTCACCTGGAGAACGCGGCCGTCGGTTCGCCAGCGGTTGGCGTGCATGGTGCAGGAACGATCGGGCTCGACGACTCGCTCGATCTCAACCTCGTCGCGACCCCACTGAGCGATTGGGAGAAGGATCTCCGCCGCGACGACGACAACGTCGTGGCGAACATCGCCGCTAACGTCGCGGGGAAGGTGCAGCAGAAGATGAACGAGGTGACGGAGAATTACCTGTATCGCGTGCACGTCACCGGCACGACCGATCAACCGAAGATCGATGTGATCGCGGCGCCGGCGCTGCAGAGCGCGAAGAAATGATTACGTAACACGGTCTTTCCAGGCCGTGTGCATGGCCTGAAAGCCGATGTCTCGGTGGAATGCGAGTTTCAGAATGAAGCATATCACGGCGATCGTGCTGTTATTCCTGACGGCCTGTGGTTGCAAAAGCGGCTCGCAGCAATCGCTCGTCAGCAACATCGGCAGCTACGGCGCTGCGCCGACGATGACGAGTCACGCGAAGCTCGGCGTCACGCCGTTCAAGATCGAAGCCGATCAGCCAAGCGAGTCGCCGCAGGCGCTGAGCAACACGGCCGCCGACGAGATGGGGCGGCTGTTTCTTCGCAGTGGTCGCTTCGACGTTGTCGATCGAACCAGCACCGCGGAAATCCTGGAACGGAACAACCTCACGGGAATCGTCCGTCCCGGCCGATTGGTGCAGACCGCGAACGTGCCCGGGATCGATTATCTCTTGCTGGGAACGCTTTCGAACCTGCAGATCCAGCGGCAACAAGCGCCGCCGCAGGAAGACGGATTCATGGGCAAGGTGAAAGGGTTCACCAACAAGCTCACGCAGAACGAGGAGGCGATGGTGACGGCCGATTGCGCCGTCGCGATCCAGATTGTCGATCCGGCCACGGGCGATGTGGTTGTATTTAATAACAGCGAACTGCATCAAACGGCGTCGGCGTCCGCGATGGGTATGGACGTGATGCAAACGGGTGGCGGCGCGACGACCCAACCGCGGGTGAGCGAATCCGACCGCGCGGCCGTCGCGCGCCTCGCGCTCGACGACACGTTGCGGAAGTCGCTGGCGAAGATCGATCGATTCCTCGAGAGTCGCCAGACGATGGCGACATCGAACTCGCCGACCACGATACCCGTCGCGCCGACGACCGCGCCGCTCACATCAACTCCGACGGTCGCCCCGAGTTCCGCGGTCAAGATCTGTCCCAACTGCGGCGCCGAAAACGACCGCGCCGCGAAGTTCTGCAAGCGGTGCGGGGCGAAGCTTTAGGTGCGAATCTCTGTGTAGCCGGCGAGCGTGCGCGCCCGTGTGAGTAGAGGAAAAGACACCGCGAGCCACCTCGCCGGCGACACCCACACTTGCTACAGAAT
>JAICIO010000001.1 GCA_025924315.1 Phycisphaerae bacterium | reverse complement strand
GTGCTGCAATTGCTTGATGGCGTCGGTCCCGCGCATGCCAAGCGCGCGATCGCGCATCTGACCGGCGCACAGTACGACTTGAAAAGTTGGAAACAACACGTCCCGCCGGCGGGCGCCGCCGGTCAGTGGCCGGCATTTACGGATTTGCTCGTCAAGCTCGCGCCGAACGACCTTCCACTCCCGGAGCAGATCGCGGAGGTGCGCAAGTTTTATGCGCCGATTCTCGACAAGCGTTACGACCAGGCGCCGATGCGTCGCCGCGACATCGAACAGCTCGAGCAGATCGCGACGAACTTCACGTCGCGCAGTTCGCTCCTGACCGATCTCACGCTCGATCCACCCGCCAGCACGCAGGACCTCGCGGGACCTCCGCTGCGCGAGGAGGATTACTTGATCCTGTCGACGATTCACTCGGCCAAGGGATGCGAGTGGGATTGCGTCTATGTGATCCACGCCGCCGACGGAAATATCCCATCCGATATGGCGACCGGCTCGGAAGAAGAAATCGAGGAGGAACGGCGTCTCTTCTATGTCGCTCTCACGCGCGCGAAGGACTTTCTCGAGGTCTGCTTTCCGCTCCGCTATTACCAGAAGAAGTGGAGCGACCGCCATTCGTATGCGCAGCTCACGCGGTTTGTTCCAGAATCGGTCGTGGAGCTTTTTGAGCAAGTCAGCCTTGAGCCGACGGCGTCGCCTGACGCGCCTTCGAACGCCCGACCGGCCGATGACATCCGCAAAAAGATCGCAGCGATGTGGGCCTGAAGGCTTACTCCGACTTGCAAACCCATGCGGTCACCGATAAAAACACCCGATTCAAAGCGCGCTGGACGGATGCGCGGGGAAGCACGTGAAGTTCAATTTGATCGACAAGGTTGAATCGATCACCGACGAAAAGATCGTGGCGGTGAAGTATGTGAGTCTGGCTGAGGAATACCTCGCCGACCACTTCCCTACGTTTCCGGTGTTGCCGGGCGTGATGATGCTTGAAGCGCTGACGCAAGCGGCCGCATGGTTGCTTCATCGACGCGAGAATTTTCGCTGCTCGATGGCGGTGCTGAAGGAAGCGCGGAATGTGAAGTACGGCCACTTCGTAGCGCCGGGCAACTCGCTCCGCGTCGAAGTCGAGTACTTCAAGCCGACGGAAACGGGCGCGACGTTCAAGGCATCGGGAAACGTCGGCGAGAAGCAGGCGCTCTCCGCTCGGATTGAGCTCGCCTACTTCAACCTTGGCGAGAAACAAACGGAATATGCTTCGATCGACGAGAAGCTGAGCCAGCACAATAGATCAAGATGGAGCTTGCTGGAACACGGGAAGACTACGAGGATTTGAATCATGACGAGAGATGAGATCTACAAGAAGGTGCAGGCGGTGCTGGTCGACGCGCTCGGTGTCGACGAAGAGGAAGTGACGCCGAACGCGGTGATTCGCGACGACCTCGGCGCCGAAAGCATCGACTTCCTCGACATCATGTTCCGGCTCGAAAAAGCATTCGGCATCAAGATCCCGAAGGGCGAAATGATGCCCGAGGGGCTGGCGAACGATCCGAACATCGTACAGAACGGTGTCTTCACACCCGCCGGACTCGCAGAACTCAAGAAGCGCATGCCCTTCTCGGATTTCACCGTGCTCGAAAAAGACCCGAAGCTGGACAACATGTCGAAGCTGTTCACGGTTGACATGATCACGAAGTACGTCGAAAGCAAGCTGAACGCACCGGCTGCCTGATCAATGCGTTGGATCTGGATCGACAAGTTCACCGAGTTCACCCCCCGCACGAGCGCGACCGCGATCAAAAACGTCTCGCTCGCGGAAGAGCATCTGCACGATCTTTATCCCGCCTTTCCGATCGTGCCGCACAGCCTGATCGTCGAAGGCATGGCGCAGACCGCGGGCATTCTCGTTGGTGAGGCGCGCAACTTCGAAGAGAAAGTCATTCTCGCGAAGATCGGAAAGGCGACGTTTCATCGCCTCGTGCGCCCCGGCGAGACGATCATTTTCAATGCGAAGATCGAGCAGTTGAACGAACAGGGCGCGTCGATCTCCGGCACGGTCAACGTCGGCACCGATCTCGTCGCCGAGATTGAATTGATGTTCAGCCACATCGATCAAAACATGGCGGGCATCGAGTTCCCCGAGCACAACTTCGTGTTCACCGAGCAGTTCACGGAATTGCTCAAGACCTATCGCCTCTCGTCGTCCATCACTCTATGATGTTGCTCGTTACTTGTTCCTCGTTGTTTGAAAACAGGTAACAGGTTGCGAGCACGAGTCACATGAGCAAACGCGTCGTCATTACAGGCATTGGCATCATCTCGCCGATTGGCATCGGCACGAAGACGTTCTGGGAGAAGCTACTCGCCGGCCAAGTCGGCATTCATCGCACCACGCAATTCAATCCGGGCGGATTCCCCTGCCAACTCGCGGGGGAAGTGCCTGAGTACAAGATCGGCGACTATGTCCCCAAGAGCTATCGCAAGGCGACGAAGGTGATGGCCCGCGACATTGAGCTCGCGGTGATCGCTGCCGACGATGCATTCAAAGACGCGGGCCTGAAGTCGAAGGCTTATACCGATACGCCGGAAATCAAAGAGACGCGTTTCGGCTGCAACATCGGCGCCGGTTTAATCAGCGCCGAACTCGCCGAGCTCACGAGCGCCATGCATGCAGCTCGAGCAGAGAACAAGCTCGACCTGCGCAAGTGGGGAACCGAAGGGATGGGGCAACTCACGCCTTTGTGGTTGCTCAAATACCTGCCGAACATGCTCGCGTGCCACGTGACGATCATTCATGGCCTGATGGGCCCGAGCAACACGATTACCTGCGCCGATGCATCGTCACATCTCGCGATTGGTGAAGCGTTCCGGACGATTCAGCGCGGTAAGGCGGACCTCGCGATCTGTGGCGGCGCGGAATCGAAAATCAACCCGATGGGGATTGTCCGTCAGACGCTGCTCAAGAAGCTGACCGAAACGCAAAACGATTCTCCGGACAAAGCGGTGAAACCGTTCGACGCGTCGGCAGACGGCACCGTCGCGGGCGAAGGCGGCGGGTTGTTCATTCTCGAAGAGTACGAGCACGCGAAGAACCGAGGGGCAAAGATCTACGCCGAGCTCGTCGGCTTCGCGGCGTCACAGGATACGTACAAGGTGACTGAGCCTTCGCCGACGGGTCATAGTTATGGCAAGGCGGTCGAGAACGCGCTGAAGGATGCGAAAGTTTCTCCGAAGGATGTCGACGTCCTGGTGCCGCATGGGCTCGGCATTCCTTCCCACGATCGCGCGGAGTTGCATGGCCTGAAGAACGCGCTCGGCGCCGACCTCGAGCGAATCGCCCTTTCGCCGATCAAAGCGCAGACCGGCAATCTCGCCGCGGGCTCCGGCGTCGATGCCGCGGCCGCGCTGCTCGCGGTGAACACAGGAAAAGTTCCCGGCGCGATCAATACGAATCATGTGATCGACGGCGGGAAACTGAATATCAAACGGGAAGCGCGCGAGCTGCCGGTGAACATCGCCGTCAGCAGCGTCTACAGTCTCGGCGGCCAGAACGCGGCCCTGGTTTTCAAAAAGGTGGGCGCATGAAGGGACAGGATTACAAGCCGACGGGGACGGAAAAGCTTTTCGCGCAGTGGCCGGGATTTCTTGGCCTTCTGCTTTTGGTCGTTGCGGGGGCGTACTATTGGTACGCGAAAAACACGCCCCCGCACATTATCTACATCAAACCGTTCATCGCTCTGATCGTCGGCGGGATTATCTCGCTTGGTTACTGGGCACTCGCGAATTGAATCGCTCTTATGGAAGTTGACTGAGTCATGAATCGAGTCGTCATCACCGGAATTGGTTGGATCACGCCGATGGGTCACACCATCGACGAAGTGTGGAAGCGCCTGCTCGCGGGCGAATCGGGGATCGCGCGCACGACGATCTTCGACGCCGAGACGTTTCCCACCAAGATCAGCGCGGAGATCAAGAACTTCGACCTCGCGAAGCACATCGACGAGTATGAAGCGCACAAGATGGCCGGCCGCAACACGCAGTTCGCGCTCGCGGCGTGCGCCCAAGCTTGGAAGATGGCGGGCCTCGACAGCAGCAAGCTCGATCTCGATCGCGTCGGCATTTATCTGGGGAGTGGTGAAGGCTCGCTCGATTTTGACGCCTACACGACGGCCGCCCTCTCGTCGTGGAAAGTGGACGCGAACGACAACGACACGGTGAAGTGGGCTCAGATCGCGCTGGAGATGATGAACGTCACCCGCGAGGTCGAGCAGGAGCCGAATATGCCGCTGTCGCACCTGGCGCTGCTGACGGGCGCGCAGGGCCCGGCACTGAACTGTCTCACCGCGTGCGCCGCATCCACCCAGGCGATTGGCGAAGCGACCGAGATTTTGCGCCGCGGCGATGCGGACGTGATGATCGGCGGCGGCGCGCATTCGATGATCCATCCATTCGGCGTGACGGGATTCAATCGTCTGACCGCCCTGTCGACGGCGAACGAGAATCCCCCGCGCGCGAGCCGTCCGTTCGATAACGCGCGCGGCGGATTTGTGCTCGGCGAAGGCGCGGGGATGGTGATCCTCGAAACGCTCGAGCACGCGCAAAAGCGCGGCGCGAAGATCCTGGCGGAGGTGGTTGGTTACGGCTCGACGGCCGACGCGTTTCGCATTACCGATCAGCATCCTGAAGGCTCCGGCGCGATCGTCGCGATGCGGGAAGCGCTTGACGACGCGAAACTCACGCCGAAGGACATCAATTACATTAACGCGCACGGCACCGGCACCCGCGAGAACGACGGCAACGAAACCGGCGCGATCAAGGCGGTCTTCGGCGATGACGCCAAGAATGTGCCGGTCAGCTCAATCAAGAGCATGATGGGTCACCTGATCGCGGCCGCGGGTGCGGTCGAGTTCATCACTTGCGTGCTCGCGATCCGAGACAACATGCTTCCACCGACGATGAACCTTGAAAACAAAGACCCCGAGTGCGACCTCGATTACGTGCCGAACAAGGCGCGTGCGGCGAAGGTGGACGTCGCGATGAGCAACAGCTTTGGCTTTGGCGGGCAGAACGACACGATTATCGTGAAGCGATTTGCGTAGGAATTTTGGGGAAAAAAGCTGTGCTGGTGGCACGGGCTTTCCAGCTCGTGCGGGGAATGCATGGCTTAGAAAAGCCGTGTCACGATTGCACTTCTTCCGGGCCGCTCATCCACGAAACGGTGATTTGCCCTTCGGTCGGACCGCGGTCACGACGCCGGGA
Source organism: Phycisphaerae bacterium (assembly GCA_025924315.1). Classification (GTDB taxonomy): domain Bacteria; phylum Planctomycetota; class Phycisphaerae; order Tepidisphaerales; family Tepidisphaeraceae; genus JAICIO01. The sequence goes on along the minus strand of JAICIO010000001.1, from coordinate 183,842 downwards.
ATGGTGCGCGTCGGTTGAACCACCACCGGCGCATCCGGCGCCTTCATGGCGGGGTCGGGCATCGGCTGATTGATCGGCGTGTTCTTCGCTTCCTCGTAGAGCGCGAGCATTTTCGGTAAGACGGCGTCGAGGCTGTACTGCTCGCGGATCATGTGCTCCGCGGCGCGACCGAGCGGGCGGAAGGCATCCGGGTCTTTCAACACCGGCAACGCCTTCGCCGCGAATTCTTCCGGATTGAAGAAGTCAGCCAGCAGGCCGTTCTCACCATCGCGGATCATCTCTTTCACGGGTGATGTCGCTGACCCGAGCACGACTGCGCCACAGCTCATCGCATCCATCATGCTCCAGCTCAAAACGAACGGAACGGTGAGGTACATGTGCAGATCGGACGATGCGAGCACGCGGCCGAGCTCGGGCGGATTGAGCCGGCCGAGGAACGCGAACTTCGACATGTCGTAGTTGTCGCGCGACAGCACCCAATCTTTGAACGACTTGCCTTCGAGGTACGTCTCGTCGCCGCCGTAAGCGATGCGATCCGTGCCGATCACGAGGAACTTCACATCCGGATACTGCTCATAGATCAGCTTGGCGCTGCGCATGAAGATGTCGAAGCCGCGCATACTTTCAAATCCGCGGCTGACGTACGTGATGAGGCGTGTGTCGGGTCCAATATCGACGTTGTTAAACCTTCGAGTCTTGCGCTGACCAACGGGCGCACGCAACGTCTCGTCATAGCCGTGGTATACCTCTCGGTCGACGCCGTCGAAGATCACGCGGATCTTTGCTTCGTACTCGGTGGGGAATTTCGATCGCTGAAAGTTCGTCGGTGTGTAGCCGATCTGGCAGTTCTGCAGATCGAGCAGGATCATCGAGTTCCGGCAGCGCGAGCGGAGATACTTCATCTCCGGGATCTGCCAGCCGAGATCCTTGCGGAAATCCATGTCGCTGTCGGGGTCGTGCGGGATGTAGTAGTACTCAAAGAAGTTGATGACCGGCACGTCTGGATACAATTCGCGGAGGAAGAGCGTGCTGCCGAATCCACTGTGGCCGATGATGAGATCCGGTTTAATGTCCGGTCGAGCCTTGAGGGCGCGGTAGACGCCGTCGCAATGCCAGATCGTGTTCTCAAATGTTCGCGAGCAGAAGTGGTTTTGCTTAGTCGCGCCGCCGAGAGTTTTGTATTGAATCTTCTCGATTCCACCGACCGTTCCGCCGGGCGTTTCACTGACGAACGTGCAGCGCCACTTCAGCTTGTCGACAAGATGGTGCGCGATGTGGCCAAACTGGGCCGGGAAGTTCTGATGAACGTACATGACATGCATGGGGCGGCATGATAACCGCGCCGAAAGCAGTTTTCGACGCGGCTGATTATCGGATTAAAGCTTGCAATTGCGGGGCAAATCAGCGATCAATACGGCCTCGGGCGTCACATCAGACCGATAAGAATGCGTACTACAGTAGTTCCCGACCGTGCGGCAAAAACTGCGCACACGTTCTAAAGCAGTTACTCGGCGAGTCGATATAAGTGTTGTCAACGGCACGCCGGCTGTTGTCGGGAGAAATGCACATGAGCGCTACGAAAGTTAAAGACGTTCTCACGACGGGCGAAGTTGCCAAGATCTGCAACGTCGCGCCGCGCACGGTCAGCAAGTGGTTCGACTCCGGCGCGCTGCACGGCTATCGCATTCCAGGCAGCAAGGATCGTCGTATCCCCCTCAATCAGCTTATCCGCTTCATGAAGCAGCACGGCATGCCGCTCAATGGTCTGATGACCGGCTGCACGCGGGTCATGATCGTGGACGACGAGCAGGACATCGTCGAAGTGCTCGAGAAGATTCTCGAGGACGAGGCGAAGTACGAAGTCGAAGTCGCCAAGGGTGGCTTCGCCGCGGGTGTGACGGCCGAGAAGTTCCGTCCGCACGTCATCCTGCTCGACATGCACCTGCGCGACATCGACGGTCGTGAAGTGGCACGCCAGGTGAAAAGCAATGCCGACCTTCAACTGACCAAGGTCATCGCCATGAGCGGCAAGATGACCGAAGACGAGAGCAAGGGCTTGCTCGGCACCGGCGGCTTCGACGGATATCTCCGCAAGCCGTTCCACGTCCGCCAGGTCATCGAAGCGATCGAAGACGCGACCGCGGTCGTGTACTAAGCTTCGAAGGCAAATTGAGACAGAAAGGGCCGGCTGCCATAGCCGGCCCTTTTTTGCGTCTCCCATTAGACAAATGATCATTGTTCAGTTTCCGATCACATCCGCCACCAGATTGGAGGTCGCATTAAGCGCGATCGCCGTTTGAGAGAACGGACTGCTCGTCAAAATGGTTGCCGGGGCTGCGCCGGGCATCGACCGCACGAAGGTAGGAGGAACCGCGTTGGCCATATCATCGCCGCCCGCATATAGGGTGCCCGTTGAATCCACCGTGAATGCGTTGTACGCGAATGCGGTGCCGGCCGGACCGGCGTAGTCGTCGCTGGTCGGGGACCAGCTTCCTCCAGCATTGGTACGAATGATTGCGTGCGTGGCGTTGAGGCTAGTGCCGGCATAGCCGACAACGTAGATGGACCCGCCGAGATCCGCCCCCATCGCCAAAGGGGAAGCCTCACTATCGCCGGACGGAAGATAATCATCATTGACAGACCACGAACCGCTATTGCCGCCGAAGCTCTTGCGCACAATCCAATGGTTTCGCGTGGCGTAGATGGGTTTGCCGGTGCGGGAATAACCTGTGGCGACTGCTGTTTGACCAAGTCCGCCGACGTAAATGTTGCCTGCGGCGTCGCCCGTAACGGCGCAGGCGCTTGAGCCGTAGCCCGGATCGTAGCGGAATTGGTCCACGAGCGACCAGCTTCCACCGCCATTGCTGCTCTTGAAGACGTTCCAGTAGTTCGAACTGGAAGTGCCGACAGCGTATGCGCCCGTCGCAGTGCCAGTGACGATCACGGTGATGTCGGTGAGGGCAACCGACGTACCGAGCGAACTGGTGCTGGCGACGAAACTGCCGTTAGCAGCCGTCAGCTTCCTGACGATGCCATATTGCGTCGTAGTGGCCTTGCCGCGCGACGTTGTTGTAATCGTCTGCGTGCCAGTGGCAAACACATCGCCTGCGGCATCGGTGGTGATGCTTTTGTACTCCGCACTGGCAAGGCTATCGACGACAATCAACCCGCTCTGTCCGGAATGCCGTTCCCAGATCGTTGCGATGCCGCTGGTATTACCCTGCACGCTGCCGGCGATGAATACATCGCCAGCCGAATCGGTGGCGACCGAGTTGAATTCCGTCACTCCGCCATCTGCGATCGTCAGCGCGGTGCTCCACACACCGCCGCTCTCTTGCCGCAGGTTGGCGTTGTTGCTGTTGTCCGCACCAACGGCATAGACGCTGCCGGCCTTGTCGGCGGCCATGCCCGTGAGCTCGTAGCTGTTCGCGTCGGTATCAACGGTCGTCCAACCTGACATAAGACGGCGACCCTCCAGCGTTTCGACAAGTAGGAATGAGCGGGATCGGCGCGCCTTAGCGACAGACGAGTTCATGTGATGCTCCTTTGAGTTAGCCCACAGTGAATGCGCCGTCGGCGAGCGTTTGGACTCAAAGAAATTATCGAAAGACGTTCAGCGGAAGGGCAGGATTTGTGCGGATGCGCTAGGGCCGCGATGCTGGGGCGCTGATCGTGGTGGGAGTGGTTGCAGAAAGAGGAAGCTGCAGAAGCTGTGAGGCCTCGTCGCGGAAGCGAGTCAATTCCGCTTTCCCCGGCTCGTGCTTGTCCATCCATTGCACGGCTTGGCTGTACCAATTTCGGGCTTCGTCCTTATGGCCCAAGCGCCAGCGGGCCATGGCGAGAAAGAAGGCGTCCCAACTGAAGTCGTCGCCTTTCTGAAGCTGAAGCGAGCGCGTCAGCGCATCAATTGCCTTGACGTAATCCCCCGCGCGGTAGAGCGCAAGTCCAAGTGTATTCCAATGGCTCCCGCTGTTTGGCGCAAGCGAGGAGGATCGCTCCGCAAGCTCCATGGCCAACTTCGGATTTCTCGCGAAGAGTGACGGCTCCGCCGCCATGATCCATGCCAGATCGTTGTACGCCACAGCGTTCTGATCTGCGTGCTCCATGGCTTTGGCGATATCAGCCTCGGCCAACTCCGGATGGCCGGAAAGGGCATAAACGCTGGCCCGATGGCTCCATGTTGCCCAGTCGCCTGGCTCTAACTCTACCGCCTTTGTGCAATCCGCTACGGCTTCTGTGTACTCCGCAAGCGCCCTGTAGCACATCGCGCGACCAATCCACAATTGCGTTATCTTGGGCTCGGCGCGAATTGCTTCGGTAAAAGTCGCAATGAGGTGGCGCAGGGCGGCATCGGCTTCGGTCGCTAGACCCTGCGCGCGCAGAATCTCGGCGAGTCGAATAGGTAGGTGTTGCCTGGAGGGATGCGTGACGGCACATTTCAACCCGCGACGGTAATGTACGTTCGCGTCATCAATCTTCCCCTGCTCTCTCAGCACGTCCCCCAGGTTTAATTCCATACAGATATATGTGGGATCGTCCGTGAACCGCAGCCGCTGCGATAGTTCCAGTCCCCGGCGATACATCGCTTCCGCTTCCGGAAGCTTATCTTCCGCGTCCAGCACCTGCGCAAGGCCCATCAGTGTTTGGCGAGTGCGTACGTGATCCGCTCCGTTCTCCTGTTCGGTGGAGGTCAGCAGTTGGCGGTAAACCGACTCAGCCTCCGCACATCGGTGCTGTTGTGCCAGTACCTCAACCAATGCCGAGGTTGCCCGCGGATCGATACGAATGATCTCACGCGCGACTTTTTCGGCCTCAGCGTCGGCATCTTCGCTGAGCAACAACTGGCAGAAGCGACGAAGACTCTCAACCAATCGCGGGTCCTTCTCGTCGAGAAACTTGCGCTGCATCGCCAGCCCTTGCCGCAGGAGTGGCCCGGCTTCCGCTCGGCCGCCGACCAAAAAAAGAGTATGTCCGAGGTCGAGCATGTCCTGCGCTACGACAGGATGCTCGGGCCCATAGACCTGCCGAGCGAGCCGCAGCGCCTCGCGTTGTTGTGCTTGCGCGAGTATTCGTTCCCCCAGGCTGGAATAAGTCTCGCCGATGGTGTCGCGCACAGCCGCCTCTATTTCGGGTCGATCCTTTAGCGCTCCCTCGTCGATCCTGCGAACGGCGCCACCAATCGCCTGAAGCACCGTCACGTCCTTCCCCTTGTACGGCTCGCTTAAGCTGGTGGCATACGGATTGGCGGACTGGAGCATGTCCTGCAGGAAATCATTGATCGCCTTCTGCTTATCCGCCTCGCGACCGGCCTCGATGCGCGCGCGGGTGGCGCGCACCGCTTGCCAGGAACTGAATACGGTGGCGACGATCAGCACGATGGCGATGACGGCCACCGTCGCTAGCAGGGGCCTATTCCGGCGGGCAAATTTCCTCAATCGATACATCCGTGATGGCGGGCAGGCCTCGACCGGCTGGTCGGCGAGATATCGTCCGACATCGTGCGCAAGGCCGATCGCGGTCTCGTATCGCCGCGAACGCTCCTTCTCCAGCGCCTTCATGACGATCCAGTCCAGCTCGCCGCGGACCGTCTGGCTGAGCTTCTTCGGATCGGTTTGGCGCTGCGCGGAGACGGTAGTGAGCACGTCGCCCATCGTGCTCAGTCTCGTGCTTGGCCGCGGCGGCTCCTCTTCGCGGATGATGCGGCGGACTTCGTCGTAAGCGGCCTTGGCGAGGCGCTGCTTGTCGAATGGAGTTGTACCAGTGAGAAGCTCGTACAGCAGCACACCGAGGCTATAGACGTCACTTCGTGTGTCGACATCGGTGAGTTGGCTCATCTCGGCCTGCTCGGGGCTCATGTAGAGCGGCGTGCCGATGAGCTGCCGGAACTCGGTGAAGAGCGTCCGGTCGGTCAGACGCTGCTCGCCGGTGGCTTTGGCGATGCCGAAGTCGATCACCTTGGGGACGGGCTTATCGTTATCCCCGAGCGTCACCAGCACGTTGTTGGGCTTCAGATCGCGGTGGATGATCCCCTTCTGATGCGCGTGCTGAACGGCCTGGCATACAGGAAGAAATAGTTCGAGGCGCTGTCGCGGGGTGAGCTGATGCTGATCGCAGTAATCGGTGATTGGAATCCCGCGGACGAGTTCCATCACAAAATAGGGATGCCCGGTTTCGGTCGTGCCGGCTTCGAAGACTTTGGCGATGTTGGGGTGATCCATCATCGCCAGCGCCTGGCGCTCCGCTTCAAAGCGGGCGATGACCTGTTTCGTATCGAGGCCGGGCTTGATGATCTTCAGCGCGACGCGGCGCTTGACGGGGCGCATCTGCTCGGCCATGTAAACCACGCCCATTCCGCCTTCGCCGATGCGCTCGAGGAGTTTGTAGTGGCCGATGGTCGTGCCGGCGAGGTCGACTGCCGAATGGGTTTGTGCGTTTTGCAATCCAGCGGGCGGGGCTTCGAGAAATGTGCCAGCGCGCTCGTGCGCGTCGATCAGCGATTGGACGTGTGCGCGCAGTTCAGCGTCGTCACCACACGCGCGGTTCAGGAAGGCTCGGCGCTCGACGGCGTTCGCGATCGCGATGGCTTCTGTGAAGATGGCCTTCTCATCCTTCATCCGACCGCTCCGTTTCGGTGATGCGCTTGTAAAGCCAGGCACGGGCGAAAGCCCAATCTCGACTGGCAGTGGCGGGAGAGATGCCCAGCGCCTCGGCGGCTTGGTCGCGCGTGAGGCCGGCGAAATAGCGCAGCTGGACGAGCCGGGCCTCGGCGGGATGCTTCTGGGCGAATTCGATTAATGCTTCGTCGAGCGCAAGCAAATGATCCGGCGGCTGGTCGACGGTGACATTGACGTCGTCGAGGTTGAGCCGTTCGCCACCTCCGCCGCGTTTGAGTCGACCACGCTGCCGCGCGTTTTCGACGAGGATGCGTCGCATAGCCTGCGCGGCGGCGGCGAAGAAGTGCCAGCGGCCATCCCAGCGCGCGGCGTCGGCGCCGCCGAGCACGCGCAAATATGCCTCGTGCACAAGCGCCGTCGCCTGCAGCGTGTGATCGCCGCGCTCCTGCCGCATCTTCTTGGCCGCCAGCGCCCGCAGCTCGTCATAGACGAGCGGAAGGAGATCCCCCGCCGCCTGCCGATCGCCGGCTTTCGCCTGGTTCAGCAGTTGCGTGACGGCAGCGCAGCGCGCGTCCGCGTCTTCGATGGATGGATTCTGCATGATTTCGACCGCCCCGCGAAGAAATGCGCCATCGGGAGTGAGATCGGCTCAATTTCACGATCTCCGGCTTCCGAGGCAGCGTATCTTACGCGACGATCGACGCTGCGCAACCCTTTTTTCGGTTTATCACCAGAAGGCAAGGTGCGGTCCTGGAGTCCACGCAACGGCGCCGTCACGGAGGCGATCGAAAGCGCGACGGCCTTTGCTTTAACCTGGGAGCTGCTCATAACGCCAAGCGAAAGGGCCGGCTTTCATAGCCGGCCCTTTTTGCTCGCGCTCCGAAAATAAGAAGTCCGCCGCGTATCAACTCCCCATCACATCTTTTATGAGATCCGGGTTTGTCTGAGACACGATCGGCGTCTGAGAGAAGAGGCTCGTAGCGGTTGAAGTCGATGCGGGCGCCGGAGCGGACATGGAGCGGACGAACGTCGGGGGCGCGCCGCTGTACGTGTCGTTCCCCCCGGCGTAGAGGTTGCCATTGGAGTCGACTGTAAACGCGTTGTACGCCAGCGACGTGCCCGCGGCGCCCGCGTAGTCGTCACTCGTGGACCAGCTTCCGCCAGCGTTTGTGCGGATCACCGCCTGCGTATCGAGGCTGCCGATGACGTACAGTCCGGCAAAGTAGCGCAGCTTCACGAGCTCCGCCTTGTCAGGGTGCTTCTGAGTGAGGTTTGTCAGCGCTTCATCGAGCGCGAGCAAATCGTCGGCGGGGACTTTGATGGTGATCTGCATTTCGTCGAGGCGCGTCGTCCGCGCGCCCCCACCGCGTTTGAGACGATCGCGACGTCGCGCGTTATCGATGAGAATTCGCCGCATCGCTTCGGCAGCGGCGGCGAAGAAGTGTCCCCGCCCGTCCCACTTCTTGTCGCCTCGCGGCCCGACCAAACGCAGATATGCTTCGTGGACCAACGCTGTCGCTTGCAGCGTCTGCCCTGCGCGCTCGTCTCGCACCTTGCGGCGCGCGAGCCGGCGCAATTGGTCATAAACCAGCGGCAACAGTTCCGCGGACGCGCGCTCGTTGCCGGCCGCCGCCTCATTCATCAGCCGAGTAGCCGTCGCCGTTCGATCCCCGTCGGTACCCTCATCCATCGAGCGCACCTCCCGCCACGGGTAGTATGCGTCAACCGAGGGCAAATCCCATCAACAATTCTCAATGGCTAACATCGGCGCTGGGTGAGCCGGAAGAAGCGAGCCGAAGCACTCGTCCCGCGCGGTTCCAATAGGCATCATCAATACCCAGTCGCTCTTTGATCATCACGTCGCGCTTCATCCAGTTGCGCTCGTGCATGAGGTCCCATGCGTTGTTCCAACCGATCTTGCTCGCGGGGGGAATTGCGATGATCGGCCAGTCGCTGCCGTGGACGAGCTTTTCGCGAACGATTTTGTTTTGCAGGATTGGGCCGAAGGCGTGCGATCTCGCGGGAAGGCATAACGCCGAGGTATCGCCGTAACAGTGCTCGTAATCCTGCGCCAGTTGCATGAACTGCGTCAGGTAATCCTGCTCCCACGGTGTGGATCGCGTTCCGCAATGAGCCATGATCACGCGCACGCCTCGATCGAGCGCGGGCTTGAGCAGCATCGGATCGGCCGTCGATTTATCGAGCTGCGGAAGCGATTGCTCTCCGCCGGTGTGACAAAGCAACGTCAGATTGTGATGCGCCAGCGCCTCGTAAAACGGGATGCACATCGGATCGGCGGGATTGAAGTTCTGCGTGATGGGTAACCATTTCAGCAGCACCGCCCCCGCCGCGACGCATCGCTCAAGCTCCGCGACTGCGTCCTTACGATACGGATGCACGGAAGCTCCGAACCGCATCTTTGGATTCCGCTGAGACAACTCGATCACATAATCATTCTTGACATAGAGGTGAGTGTTCGCTTGATCGAGTCGGCCTTCGCGATCGTGAACGGCATCGAACGCAAGTACAACCGCGGCGTCGAGCTTAGTGGTTTCGTTGATTGTTTCGGCGAGCTTCGCTTCGAGATCGCGCTCGGTCTGCTCGTCCGTCCCCTTCATTCCGAGCCGCCAGCGCATGAAGCGAAACGGCAAGCTGTTGAGCAGCTTCGGCGACATACCCCCGCGGGCGGGCGACATCGCGCAGATGTGGACGTGACAATCGATGATCATGCATTCACGAGTTGCTGGTATTTCGCATACGCCGCGTCCCACGGTTTCGTGTCGCGCGGATCGTAGCGTTTCACATCGAAGCTTCGCCGCACGACTTCTCTTGCATCGGCGAGCGACTTGATTGAGTCGAGTGTCATCGCCTGCACGAGAATGTTCCCCGCCGCCGTCGCTTCGACCGGGCCAGCAATCACGGGAATTCCGCACGCGTCGGCGGTCATCTGGTTCAGCAGCTCATTGCGCGATCCGCCACCGACGACGTGAATGACCTTCATCTTCCGCCCGAGCACGTCCTGCATCCCTTCGAGCGTGCGGCGATAGGTGAGCGCGAGACTTTCGAGGCACGTTCGAACCGTTTCGCCAACGGAGCTCGGCGCCGGCTGCTTCGTCTTCCGACAAAACTCCCCGATTTTGTTTGGCATTTCGCCGGGCGAGAGGAATGGCGCGTGATCGGGATTGATGATCGCGGTGAAGGGCTTCGCGTCGCTCGCCATCTTTGTGAGCTGCGTGTAGTCGAAGACCTGTCCTTCCTTCTCGAGCTGCCGGCGGCATTCCTGCACGAGCCATAGCCCCATGATGTTCTTCAGAAATCGAATCGTCCCGCCCATCCCGCCTTCGTTCGTGTAGTTGTATTCGAGCGCCTTCTCATTGATCAGCGGCCGGTCGAGCTCAACACCCATCAACGACCATGTCCCCGAGCTGATGTAACACCAGTCGTCACCCGACGCAGGAACGGCCACAACCGCGCTCGCGGTATCGTGGCCGCCGGGAGCGATCACCGGAATCTTCGCGACGCCACATTCGCTCGCGACGTCATCCCGCAGCGAACCGAGCACCGTGCCCGTCGGCACAACCTCCGGCAGAATGTTCGTTGGCAATCCGAGCTTCTTCAGCATGTCGATTGCCCATGCGTTCTTCCGCGGATCGAACATCTGGCTCGTCGTCGCGATCGAGAATTCGCTTTTCTTCACGCCGGTGAAGAGATAGTTGAACAGGTCCGGGATGAAGAGCAGCGTCTTCGCGCAGCTCAACAGCGCGGGGTTATCTCGCTGCGTCGCGATCAGCTGGTATAGCGAATTCAGCTGCATGAATTGAATGCCGGTCGCTTCGAAGATCTCCTGCTTGCTGACACGCTTGAATGTCGCGTCCATCACGCCGTCGGTTCGCGCGTCGCGATAGTTGAACGGGAAACCGAGGATTTCGCCCGAGGGTCCGACGAAGCCGAAATCAACGCCCCACGTGTCGACACCAATGCCATCAATCGAATGTCCCTTCGCACTTTTGCGCAAACCAATCTTCAATTCTTCCCACTGCAAAAGAAGATTCCAGTGAAGATGGCCGTTGATCCGGCCCGTCGGGTTGAGAAACCGATGCGTCTCTGCGAGCGATAGTTTTCCGTTCGATAACGTCCCGACAACCGAGCGCCCGCTCTCCGCTCCAAGATCAAATGCAACGAAATGCTGGTCCGACATAACCTCTCCGCTTGTGCGGGCGTATGGTAGCATCGCCAGGCGATGAGACAATCGATCGCATTTGACTGGACCTTTCCCTATCGCTCGCAGCGCATGCCGGTGCTGGCGAAAAATGTGGTAGCGACGTCGCAGCCGCTGGCGGCGCAGGCGGGACTGGAAATGTTGCGCGCGGGCGGGAATGCGATTGACGCAGCGATTGCCTGTGCGGCGGCGTTGACCGTTGTCGAGCCGAACAACAACGGCATCGGCAGCGATCTGTTTGCGATCGTGTGGGATGGATCGAAGCTGCATGGGCTGAACGCATCAGGTCGGTCGCCGGCCGCCTGGACGCGGGAGTTTTTCGATCAGTTCGAGGCGATGCCGATGCGCGGGTGGCACGCCGTGACCGTGCCGGGCGCGGTCTCGGGGTGGGTCGAGCTTTCGAAGAAATTCGGGAAGCTACCCTTTCACGAGTTGCTCCAGCCGACGATTCGATACGCGCGGGAAGGCTTTCTCGTCCCGCCCATCACCGCGAAGTCGTGGCAATCAGCCGTCGAAACGTTTCGCGAATATCCGGATTTCGCCGCGGGCTTCACGGTCAACGGGCGAGCGCCGATGACGGGCGAACTTTTTCGGAGCCCAGGTCACGGAGAAACGCTCGGAGCGATCGCGGATTCGATCGGTGAATCGTTCTATCGCGGGGATCTCGCGAAGCAGATCGTCGCGCACGCCGAGCGGGGCGACGGTCTCATGACGCTCGATGATCTTGCATCGCACGAGGCGGAGTGGGTGGAGACGATCTGCATCGACTATCGCGGATATCAGTTGCACGAGATCCCGCCGAACGGTCAGGGAATCGGGGCGCTGATGGCCCTCGGAATGCTACAGCACCTTCCCATGAACGAGGCGCCCGTCGATTCCGCCGACAGTCTGCACCTGCAGATCGAGGCGATGAAGCTCGCCTTCGCGGATGTGCATCGGCACGTCTCGGATCCGTCGCACGCGAAGATCGAGACGAATGACCTTCTCAACGACGATTATCTCCAGGCGCGAGCACGGCTCATCGATCCAACTCGCGCCAGCGCACCCGATCCCGGCGACATCAAACGCGGCGGAACGGTTTATCTCACCACCGCCGATGCGGACGGTCGCATGGTCTCGCTCATTCAATCCAGCTACGCCGGCTTCGGCAGCGGGATCGTCGTCCCCGGCACGGGCATCAGTCTGCAGAACCGCGGGCATGGCTTTGTACTCGAGCGCGGTCACCCGAACGAAGTCGGCCCGCGGAAACGACCCTTCCACACGATCATTCCCGGCTTCCTCATGCGCGACGGAAAAGCCGTGATGAGCTTCGGTGTGATGGGCGGCGCGATGCAGGCGCAGGGACACGTGCAGATGATGGTGCGGCTCATCGATTATCACCAGAATCCTCAGGCCGCGTGTGACGCGCCGCGGTGGCGGGTGGCGGGCGCGAAAAAAGTTTTCCTTGAACAGGGAACGCGCGAGGACGTTGTGCAGAAGCTGCAGGCGATGGCTCACGAGATCGAACTGCGAGATTTCACAGACTTCGGCGGCGGCCAGTTCATCTATCGGCTGGATGACGGATATCTCGGCGCGTCCGATTCTCGGAAGGATGGTCAGGCGGTTGGATTTTGAATGAACCTTCTACGATCACGTGCGATGGATCGTTAAACGTGATTCAGCGAACTAAGCTTGCTCGTGTGATGAGTAGTCTCGACTCACACCGCTTCTTCATGAAGCAGCGGACCTTCTTCGACCTGAAGCTGATTGGCCAGAAGAAGCGCCCGCGTCTGGTGCTCGGCGCCCTTTATGTGAAACTCGACTTCGTACGCGAGGTTCGGTGCGAACCATGTGCTGCGGACGACACCGACTTCATCCCGCGGAAGCCCGAGCTCTGGAATGGCTTGTGTGAGGCGGACAAAATCATCGACCGTGGGCTGTCTCATGCGCGACCTCCATGCATCATCCAACCGACCGAGAGCGGAACATCCAACACTGTTACGATCGCGTTGCGCGACCGCCAAACTTTCCAGAGATCCGTCTCAGGAAACCCCAACACCCACAAGCCCATTTTCGCACCGATTGGTGATGATGCAAGGCAGAGAATAAAATTCTTTTCATGCTTTTGTCAGCGCGAGAATTTCAGAAGAGACTGTTGGCGTGGTACGCGCAACATCGGCGCGATTTACCGTGGCGCCTGCCACTGAAACCACGTGCGACCGACCGCCTCAATCCCTATCATGTGCTGGTCAGCGAGACGATGCTCCAGCAGACGCAGGTGGCGACGGTCATCCCATATTTCCGGCGTTTTATCGCCCGTTTTCCTACGGTGCACGACCTCGCCAAGGCCGAGCTGCAGGAGGTACTGAGGCTGTGGCAAGGATTGGGCTATTATTCGCGTGCGAAAAACCTGAGGGCCGCCGCGCAGATGGTTCTGAAAGACTTCGCCGGGCAGTTGCCGGATGAAGTCGATCACTTACTCAAACTCCCCGGCGTGGGTCGGTATTCGGCCGGCGCGATTGCATCGATCGCCTTCGAAAGTCGCTCTCCGATTCTCGATGGGAATGTCGCGCGGGTTCTCTGCCGAATCGACAAGATTCGCTCTGACCCGCGCGATCGCGAGACGAACGCGAAGCTGTGGGAACGGGCGGAAGAAATCCTGCCGAAGAAACAGATCGGAGACTTCAACTCCGCGCTCATGGAACTCGGCGCGACCGTCTGCACGCCACGCAACCCGCAGTGCCTCATTTGCCCAGTGCGGAAACATTGCGAAGCATTCTCGGCTGGTTTGCAGGACAAGGTTCCCCCGCCGAGAAAGCGCATCGAAACGCCCCTCGAAAAGCGATGGACCTTCTGCATTCGTCGCGGCAACGAGTTTCTCCTTGAGCAGCGACCGGAGACCGGTCGATGGGCGGGCATGTGGCAGTTTCTTACGCGCGAAAGCGGCGAGGCGCCTGTAACCGCGAAAACGATTCGCTCGCTATTTTCGATTCGCGCGTCGGCGCCGTCGCATCTTGCCAACCTGCAGCACGGCCTCACACACCGGCGGTATGACTTTTCCGTTTATCTCGCCGAGACGCGCGACGGCAGGTCGCATTCGCTCACAACTCCGCACGTATGGGTCTCACTCGACCGACTGCATGAATACCCCCTCCCAAGGCCCCATTTGAAGATTGCAACCCACCTGCAAGGGCTGAAAAACGGGTAATTTTGCCTGTCTCGCCAACGTATCGTACGTCCTATTACGAGACCCGCATGGCATGCGGGGAATTCGTATGGATGTACCCGAAGTGGAAATGTTCGAACCTCCGCGGCCTAAGACCGCGACCGTCGTTTCGCTCCTGATCGGCGCGGCGCTGATCCTGAGTTACCTCGCGGCGTATGCCGTGACCAACGCTCTCGTCGCGGCCGACGTGATGTCGCCATGGCCTCGCGATCGCGATCCGCGCCCGCGGTGGATGGGCATCGGATTCTTCGCCCTCATGGCGCTCTTCTCGGCAATCGGCGCCGTGGCGCGACTAATGAGTCGAAGGCAGCTTCATGAGATCGATGAAATGGAAACAGACGACTTGCTGTCGTGAGGAAGGGCAAACGAAAAATCCCGATGCCCCGAACGCGTCGCGGAGTTGCGCGGGTTGCCGGTCGCCCGCCCCATTCGTGTACCGGTAACACGCCACCCGCGACGCGTTCGTGGCATCGGGAAGTCGTACTCTTCATCGGAGATTTCCCGGGGTCACTGAAGTGACCCCACTGCGTGAGAGGTGTCAGGCGCGGTTTGAGGCTGCAGGGGAAAAGCCCATTTCCAGTGCGATCGCAAGTTGCTGAAAGATCAGCGGAATGTTCACATTTGCGTCCAGATAATTCTCCGCCCGGACGATCGCATCAATGGCGGCGCATCGTCGCTCCAGCTCTTCCGAATCATTCTCATCCCCCAATCGTTCCCGGAAAAACTGCGACGCGATGCGAAGATAGAGGCCCAGCCCTTCGCGCGTCGCCTGGTCCTTGCTCGCGAGCTCATCATGCTCGAGCTGCTTCTCCGCATAGGCGTCGGCGGCCTTTTTGAACCACGCGGGCAACTCTGTCGCGGGCTTGCCGGATTGGATCGCGCTCAGTTGATCGACGAGCTCATTGGCCGCGTCGATCACGCCTTCGTTGTGCCACTTGAGCGCGACGCCGAGCGATCCCTCCGCGTACTTGGCGGCGCTCGTCGCCTGCGACTTATTCAGCCCGCGCTTTTGCAGCTCGCTCTTCACAAGCTCGTCATCCAGCGCTGCAAATCGAACGACCTGAGACCGGCTGCGAATGGTCTGCAGGAGCGCGTTCGGCTGATCGGTCAGGAGAATGATCAGCGTCCGCCCCGCCGGCTCTTCGAGCGTTTTCAGCAGCGCATTCTGCGCCTGTGGATTCATCAGGTCCGCCTGTTCGACGACGAACACCTTGCCTCGGCCCATGTTCGCCTTGCGACCCGCGGGCTCGATCAGCTCCGGTCGCACGACATGGATCGACAGATCAATGCCTTTGCTCTTACCGGTTTTGTCGTGATAGCGGATCAGCTCTTTCGTAATGACGTGAAAGTCCGGATGGTTCCCCGCCGCCATGACGCGGCAGCTGTCGCACTGCCCGCACCATTTGTTGTGTTTAGGATTTTCGCAAAGGAAGAGCGCGCCGAGCGCTTGAGCGGTCGTCGCTTTTCCAACCCCGACCGGTCCCGCGAAGATCAATCCATGCGGCAGATGATCCGCCGCCAGCGCCTTGCGGATCCAATCGATCGCCGCATCCTGTCCGAAAATATCCGAAAGCTGAAGCATGGGTTCGTTTTACAAAATCCCTTCGAGCATCGCGTACGAGATCATTCCCATTCCGACCGCCGCGAGCAGCGTCGTCACCATCGCGAGTAAATGCCGCTTGAGCACCGGATCGAGCATCGGCACCTCGCGGGGGGTCCGTGGCACGGCGCGATAATTAAGTTTGCAAATGCCGTGGATCATGATTCTACGCGTAAGAACTTTTGCGTGTAGCCGGCGAGCTTGCGCGCCATTTTTCTCCGATCGGCAAACCACGGCGAGCAAGCTCGCGACTCGACGGAGCTCGCCGAAGTCCCGCTACACGAAGATCAGTGCCCTCCCGGTCGACTGAGCTGATCGATCATGTTGAAGTAATTCAGCAAATAATGAATCACAAAGATCAAGGCTCCCGCCATCACGACGAGGTAGATCAGCCGCAACCAGATGAAGATCCGAAACCGCCTCCGCCGCGTTTGCACGGGCGCCGGCGCGGTCGGATCGCCCAGATCCGGTCGCCGATAATCCAGCGGCCCAAGCGGCGTCGGTGGGTTCGTTTTCGCCATCCGCACCCATCATCGCCGATGCCCCGCACCACGCCAAGGGTTGCCCATCTTCCGCCGAACCAGTTTGGCTTCGTTTTGAATTTTCTCGTTTTGGTCAACAGCGGTAAACGTAGGTCAACCTCCGTCAACTCTTGTCAACCAAAATGGAGCGGTGAGCTCCTGTGGAACACGCGTGGAACATCGAAATCCCCTCCTCCCGCGGCGTCGTCACCTTTCGGTGACAACGTGTGTTGTTTTGTCAGCGAAAACGCCGGGGCCAGTCACGCTGACCAAGCGCGATCGCTTGCATTGCTATACCGCCGCCACTCTGAAAAATCCGCGACAAAGTGTGATTTCTTCTAACTTTTGTACTCCGAAGTGCACTTCGTTATTCTGAGCAAAGCGGAGGATCTCATGTCGGGGGCTTTCGTTCGCCGGATCTCGCTTACAATTCTTCTCCTCGCCACTGGATTTGCACACGCCACGCCAGGTTGGACCTATTCACCGGGCAACGTGTGGGATGACTTCAGGATTTACTCGCTCGACCAGCGCGGGTTGAAGCTCATGCAGAAAGATCCCGCGGACGATCCGGGAGCAGAGCAATTGTTCCACGAGGTGCTTGCGATTCGCGGCAACGATCCGCTCGCCCTCGTCCTGCTCGGACGCTGCGAGGCTCGATCGGGAGAGTACGAGCGAGCGATGGCGGACATATCGGTCGCCCTCCGTTACTGGCCCGCTTCGGGCGTGTTTTATTCCGAGCAGGCCGCGATGGAGTTGGACCGCGGCTACAGCGAACTGGCGCTGGCGAGCATGCAGCAGGCGCTCGATCTCGAACCGGAGAGCGATGCGTCCTGGCTTCGAATGGGCCGCATCTACGAAGCCCGCGGCGAGGTGGAGGAAGCGATCCAAAGTTACCGTCACGCAATTACGCTCAACGAGCGATCGATCCTCGCGCACAACTACCTCGCCGTGATGCTCTATTACCAGGGCCGCCAATTGGAACTCGCGAAGAAGAATGAAGAGGCGAAATCGCTCTACGCGGAAGTGGCCAAAGAGCTGCAAATCGTCAATTCACTCGACTCAACCTATTTCCCGGTCTACATGAGCTCGGGCGCAATTCTGTGGAATATGGGTGCGTTCGATAAGGCTGAACTCGCATTCAGCAACGCGGTTTATCTTCAGCCGAAGAACGTGGAAGCGCTCACGTCGCTTGCGATGGTTCAGTTGAAATTGAAGAAAAAAGCGCATGCGCTCCGGAATCTGCGCGCCGCGCTGACTCTCGATCCGAAGAATCCGCGAGCGCATTTCTTCGTCGGCAGCGTGTTGTCCGACGACGGGTTTCTCAAACTGGGTCTTGAACACCTGCAGCTGGCGGTCCAGCTGGATGCGGAGCGGCACGATCGCGCCATTGATCCGATTTACTTGGAGAAGTTTGAAGAGGTGAAACGGCGCTACACCGCGTCTACCCGGCCCGTTAAATCGCCTTGAAGAACGTCCAGATCACCAAACCGAGCAAACCAAAACTCAATGGAATGGTGACGACAAGAAACGCGATTACCCAGAGGCGGCTGACTCGGGCGTCGTCGGACAGCGGCGCGGGCGATCGATCCTCGGGCAGGTTCGATTCGGACATCTCGCCAACGTAGCAGGGGTGCTCAACGCGTGCATCTGCCATTCTCTGAGCGGACACAAACTGAAAGGGTTAAATACTCGTGTTACTTCAGGGCGTTCACGGTTCGCCAAATGGCCTCGTGAACTTCTTGCTGCGACCGATCCGCCTGGATCACCTTGTATCGATCCGGATACGCCTTCGCCTGGGCGAGGTAGTTTTGCCGAACCTGCTCGTGATACTCGCGCGGGCGCTGTTCGATGCGGTCTTTGACGACGCCGGCTTCCGGGTCGTCGGGGAAAAGCGAAAACTTCGGCCGCACGCGCTCGAAGCTCGCTTCGATCGGCATGTCGAGGATGATCGTCACGTCCGGCCAGCGCTGTTTGATCGCGATCTCCGCTACCGTGCGGATTTCATTTGCGGTCAGGCCATCGCCGCCGAGCTGATATGCGAGCGTGCTCGAGACGAAACGGTCGCAGATCACGACTTTGCCGTCTTTCAGCGCCGGCAGAATTGTTTCGAACATGAGCTGCGAGCGGGCGGACATGTAGAGGAGCATCTCGCAGCGCATGGACATTTCACTGTTTTCGGGATTTAAGAGAATCGCGCGGACTTTTTCGCCGATGGGCGTCGCCCCGGGATCGTGCACGCGGATCGCTTCAAGACCCTGCGATGCAAGTCGTTCTGCCAGCAGCGCCATCTGCGTGCTCTTGCCGCATCCCTCTCCGCCGTCGAGCACGATAAATTTGCCGCGTAAGTTGCTCATCTCGTCATCTGCCATCGTACAAGCTTCGCGAGGTTCCTGAAACCCGCCCCGCTGCGCGCCGTAGGACGGGTTTCCAACCCGTGAATTCCTCTGCTTGACCGCCAGATGCGGTCACTCTTACATTCGCGGCAATGAACTCGGGAATTACGGAACTGAAACAGCAGTTCGCGCAGACCTTCGGCGAGGGCGGAAAGATTCATGTCATCCGCGCGCCGGGGCGCGTGAACCTCATCGGGGAGCACACCGATTACAACGACGGTTTCGTATTTCCGATGGCCATCGAGCCGCACGTGCTCATCGCCTGCCGCACGCGTGACGACAGCAGCGTGCGTTTCGCATCGAGCGTTTTCCCGGGACAGATCGCCACCTTTCAGATCGATAAGCCGATCCCGCGCGGCGAGCCGAAGTGGGCGAACTACAGCAAAGGCGTCGCGGCAGAGCTGATCGCTGCGGGAATTCCGCTGCCGGGGATGGACGCGATCATCACGAGCACGTTGCCCGTCGGCGGCGGATTGTCGAGCAGCGCGGCGATCGAAGTGGCGACGGCGCAATGCTTCCTCACGCTCGCGGGCCTGAAGATGGAGCCGAATCGCATCGCGCTGATCTGCCAGCGGGCCGAGCACGAATACGCCGGTGTTCCGGTCGGCATCATGGATCAGATGATCGTCGCATCCGCCAAACCGAACTGCGCGATGCTGCTCGACTGCCGCGATTTGTCAAAGCAGTTCGTCGAGCTCGACGAGCGCGAGCTGCGCGTCGTCATCGTGAACAGCATGGTGAAGCACGAATTGAGCAGCAGTGAATATGCAGTACGCCGCAAGCAATGCGAAGAAGGCGTCGAGTTCTTCAAGAAGGAAAACCCGAACATCAAGGCCTTGCGCGATGTGTCGGTGAAGCAGGTGGAGGCGGCGAAGGATAAGCTGGACGAGGTGATTTATCGCCGCTGTCGCCACGTCGTGACCGAAAATCGCCGCACGACCGAAGCCGCCCAGTTGCTGGGCAAAAACCAGTACGAACAAGTCGGCCAGCTGATGGTGCAGAGCCACAACTCGCTTCGCGATGATTATGAAGTGAGCGTGCCGGAGCTCGATTTCCTCGTGGAGGAATCGATGAAGATAAAAGGCGTGTACGGCGCGCGAATGACCGGCGGAGGCTTCGGCGGATGCATCGTCGCCCTCGCCCAGCCGCGCGCGGTCGAAGCGCTCACATCGCACCTCATGAGTGAATACGAAAAGAAGTGGCAAAAGAAGCCGATGATCTTCCCGACCACGGCTGCTGCGGGTGTGACGGTGTTGGAATGACCCTCCACACAAGTTGTTCGACGATCATCGAATCCGCCGATATGATTACAGCATGACCTATCGCGGAAAAGTGAAGGCCGGCGTGATCGTTATCAGTGAGCCCTTCGAATTACCCGAGGGTACTGAGGTGACTGTCGCGCCCGTCGAACCGCCTGCGAAACCTGCTGAGCCTTCGGAATTGGCTCAATCATTGCTTGCGCTTGCGGGTCGCGCGAAAGGGCTGCCAAGCGATGCCTCGATCAATCATGATCATTACCTGTACGGCACGCCTAAGAAATGAATCGCTGCTTCGCTGACACTTCCTATTTCTTAGCGCTGGTGAATCCCCAGGACGTCGCGCATCGGGCAGCCGTTGAACGAACGAAAACTTACGGCCACGCGATCTTGACGACATCCGCTGTTGTTGGAGAGCTTGGCAATCACCTTTCTCACAGCAGCAACCGCGCACTTTTTCTAGAGACAGTCCATCGACTTCGAGCTGCCCAGTCCGCGCAAATCGTCCACGTCGACGAACGTTTATTCGAAGCGGGCATCACATTGTTTCGCAGCCGCAGCGATAAAGATTGGTCGTTAACCGATTGCATCTCCTTCGTGGTCATGCAGGAGCACGCGATCACCGAAGCGCTCAGCACCGACCACCATTTTGAACAGGCCGGATTTTCGGTACTGCTGGGAATTTCATGACTCCCGTCCGTGAAACATTGTTGAAACTCTGCCGACGCGAAGACCTCACGCGTGATGAAGCGCGCGAGGCGTTTTTGCACATCATGTCGGGGAAGGCGAGCGACGCGGAGATTGGCGGGTTGCTCGTGGGTCTGGCCGCGAAAGGGTCGACGGTGGAGGAGCTTGTCGGCGCGGCAAGCGTGATGCGCGACAAGGCGATTGCCGTCGGATGCGATCCGAAAGGTGTCGTGCTCGACACGTGCGGCACCGGCGGGGATGTGCGTGAGACGTTCAATATCTCGACGGCGGCGGCGCTGATCGTCGCAGGCGCGGGCGTGAAAGTCGTGAAGCACGGCAACCGCTCCGCGAGTGGACGCGTGGGATCTGCCGACGTGCTCGAAAAGCTCGGCGTGAAGATCGATCTCGTCCCGCAAAAGGCGAGGGAGTGTCTCGATGAAGCGAATATGTGTTTCGTCTTCGCGCGGAGTTATCACCCGGCGATGAAGTTCGTGGCGTCGGCGCGATCGGCGCTGGCGATTCCGACGATTTTCAACCTCCTCGGACCGCTCACGAACCCCGCCCGCGCGAAGCATCAGGTGCTCGGCGTTTTCGCGCCGGAGCTGACCGATCGCCTCGCGACGGTTCTTCGTGAACTGGGAAGTGAGCGCGCGTGGGTCGTGCACGCCAACGACGGCCTCGATGAGATTTCGACGCTCGGCCCAACGCGCGTCAGCGAACTGCGTGACGGCCACGTGAAGACCTGGTCGCTCGATCCGAAATCGCTCGGGCTCGATTACGCGCGCCTTTCGGATTTGCAAGTGAGCACGGTCGATGAAGCCGCGGATGCGATGCTTCGCGTGCTGCGCGGCGAGAAAAGTCCGCTGCGCGATATCAGCATATTGAATGCCGGCGCCGCCCTCGTCGTCGCGGAGAAAGCCGGTGATTTGCCCGAAGGCATGGAGCTTGCCACAGAATCGATCGACTCCGGCGCGGCGATGAAATCACTTGAATCGCTCATTCGCTGCTCACAATAGTTCGGTACAATCGTAGTGAATGTTTTCGTCCCCGACCCACTCGCGTCTGAAGCGCGTCGACCTTCACTGCCACAGCGACGCGAGCAACAAAACGTCCGAAGCGGTCCTCAACGCGATCCGTTGCCCCGAAAGTTACAGCCACCCAACCGAGGTCTACGCGCAGGCGAAAAGCCGCGGGATGGATTTCGTCACGCTCACCGACCATGACACGATCGATGGAGCGCTGACGATCGCGGCGCGCGAAGATGTGCTCGTCGGCGAAGAGCTCACCTGCTGGTTTCCCGAAGATCAGTGCAAGATGCACGTGCTCGTGTGGGGGATTGATTCATCACAGCATTCAGAGCTTCAGCAGCGCGCAAAGAGTATCTACGAGGTCGCAGAGTACATCGAGCGGCAGCGAATTGCGCACGCGGTGGCGCATCCGATTTATCGACAGAATGACAAGCTCGAGCGCTGGCATCTCGAGCGATTGCTGCTGCTGTTCAAAGGATTCGAATGTCTGAACGGTGCGCACAGTCCGCTGCATCGAGAGGCATTCGAGCCGGTGCTCGAGCGGCTGACGCGGCAGGAAATCCAACGATTATCGGAAACGCACGGTTTGCTTCCACGATGGCATGAGCCATGGATCAAATCGCGCACCGCGGGGAGTGACGATCACGGTTTGTTGAATGTCGGCCGAACCTGGACCGAATTCGCGGAGAACGTCACGACGACCGAGCAGCTTTTGCAGGCTTTGCGCGACGGCCAATGCAAACCGGGCGGAGAGGCCGGCTCCAGCGCCAAACTCGCCCACACTTTCTACAGCGTCGCGGTGAGGTATTACAGCCGCCACATTCTTTCGCCCGATGCGAAGCCCAATCTCGCGACCGCCCTGCTGCAAACGCTCGCCGGCGAGCGCCCGGCACCTGGCAAAAAGGAACTCGCGAAATACGCGCTCAAACACAAGCTGAAAAAGCTGTCGTCAAAAGTAACGCGGCCATTTCGCGCGAAGAAGAAGGATGACGGCTCGGGCATCATCAAGAGACTCTTCCTCGAATCCGCCCGCAAGCGAATCACGGAAGATCCGGAGCTATACAAAATCGCCGAGCGCGGCCTTCCGCCGCTGGGTGAGCACGAGCGGATGTTCGACTTCGTCTCAAAAATCAATCGCGACGTCATTGAGGGCATCGCGGAGTCGATCGATCAGTCGATCGATCGGGCAAGCTTCGTCGGTCTATTCGATTCGATCGGGGCGGCGCTGGCGCAGCAGTTTGTGCTGCTGCCGTATTACTTCACGGTGTTTCATCAGAACAAGGAACGGCATCTCCTGCGGCAAATCACCGGCCAGCGGCATCTCCACGATGGCCAGAAGATGCACGTCGGTCTGTTCACAGACACCTTCGACGAGATCAACGGCGTCACACGATTCATTCACGACATGGGCGAGCAGGCGATGCGCGCGAATCGGCGGCTCACCATTCACACCTGCAGCGACGTCGAACAATCGTCCGACAATCTCACCCGCAAGAATTTTCGCCCGCTCCTCTCGCGGCCATTTCCGTTTTATGAGCAATTGCGCCTGAATCTCCCACCCGTGCTTGAGATCCTCGAGTGGGCCGATCGCCAGCAGTTCGATGCCGTCCACGTCAGCACGCCGGGGCCGATGGGCCTCTGCGGCTGGCTGGTCTCGAAAATGCTTCGCGTGCCGATGCTCGCGACATATCACACGGATTTCCCCGCGTACGCGAACCATCTCTGCGGCGATCACCGCGTAACCAACGGCACGATCACGTATCTGAAATGGTTTTACGATCAGGCCGCCGTTGTCTTCTCGCGCAGCGCGTCGTACCGATTCCAGATTGGCGACCTTGGCATCCCCGATAGCCGAATTCAATTGATCCCACCGGGGATCAACCTTGAACGATTCAATCCGCGCTTCCGGGATGAGAGTTGCTGGCAGGCACTTGGCGTGACGGAGCCATTCCGACTCCTCTACAGCGGTCGTGTCAGCGTCGAAAAGAACATGGAATTGCTCATCGACTGCTTCAAACACCTCTGCAGTCGCCGCAACGATATCGCACTCGTGGTCGCGGGAGATGGACCGCAGGTGCCGCGCCTCAAGCAATCGGTCGGTGAGCGTCCGATTCATTTCCTCGGCAATCTGCAAGGTGATGAACTGAGCACGGTCTACGCCAGCGCTGATCTATTCGTGTTCCCATCGCGGACCGATACGCTGGGGCAAGCGGTGATGGAAGCGCAGGCGAGCGGATTGCCCGCGATCGTGGGGAATGAAGGCGGACCCAAGGAAATCGTGGACGATGGGCATACTGGCCTCGTTATTCCATCGATGGATCCTGCGACTTGGGCCTCCGCGATCGAAAACTTGCTCAATGATGCGAGCCGGCGGGCCCGAATGAGCCGGATGGCGAGCCAGCGGATGTCGCGGTTTTCGCTGCAGCAGACATTTGAGGCGTTTTGGGACGCGCACGCCCTGTCGGCCGAGCCGGAACTCGAACCATCACCCCTGCCGGCAGGTTCAAAAGATCTTCTTTCGTTATAATCATCACTTTCGAACGCCGGTCGATTAGAATTGAATCATGAAAGTGTGGGGATTCATCGCTCTGGGGCTCATTGCGGGCTTGCTCGCTTCGCCGCTTCGCGCACAACCTACGACAACTCCCTCGCCGTCTGCCGCGATCGTTTTGCTCAAAGGCCCGATTGACGACTTCAGCCAGCGCTCGCTCGAGCGTCGCTTCGCCGAAGCGCGAGCGGCTGGCGCGCACACGGTCATCCTTCAGATCGACACCTACGGTGGGCTCGTCACCTCCGCGCTCGACATGTCGCGATTCATCAAGCGGCAGAATGATCTTCACACCATCGCGTTCGTCGATGAAAAAGCGATCTCCGCCGGCGCGATGATCGCACTCGCGTGCGATGAGCTGGTGATGCAGAACAGCTCAGTCATCGGCGACTGCGCTCCGATCGTCTTCCAGAGCGACGGTACGCTCGAGTCGCTTCCGCCGGCAGAGCGCGCGAAACAGGAAAGCCCCATCCTCGCCGAGTTTCGTGACTCCGCGACGCGAAATGGATACGACCCGCTCGTAGCCGAGGCGATGGTCGCGGTCGACCGCGTCGTGCATTACGTGCAGTCGCCCGATGGTAAGAAGAAGTTCGTCGATCAGGCTGAATTTGCAAAGTTGAAGGACGAAGGTTGGACGCCCGTCGCCGGCGTGCCTGATCCGCTCGATGGTCAAGCGGATCTGCTCACAGTCCACGCGGACATCGCGCAGAAGATCGGCCTGGCGAAAGGTGTGTATTCTTCTCCTGAAGCATTCGCTCAAGCGCGGGGCTTAAATATTATCGACACCTTTTCCGCGGGCGTGGGTGAGGAATTCGTCGAGATGCTCGGAACTGGTGCCGCCCGCGCGGTGTTGATCGTCATCTTTATCATGAGCCTCAAGCTTGCGCTTGCCGCGCCCGGACACGGCGCCGCCGAAGCGGTTGCGCTGATCAGTGGTGGATTGCTCTTCGGCGTCCCGCTGCTCACGGGTTACGCGCAGTGGTACGAAATCGTCGCGATTTTCCTTGGCCTGGCCTTACTCGCGTTTGAGATCTTTGTTTTCCCGGGCCACCTCGTCTCCGGCGCGGTCGGCCTGCTGCTCATCATCGGCGGATTGATCATGACCTTTGTCGGCAAAGAGCCCGGCACTCTGCCCGGCGCGCTGCCGAAGCTCAGCGGCACGTGGCAGGCGCTTCAGCACGGGATTCTGATCGTCACCGGCGGGTTGATTTCGTCGCTGCTGCTTTCGATCTGGCTGCAGCGTTATCTGCCGAAGATTCCCTATTTCAATCGACTCGTGCTGACTGCAACGAGCGGCGGGACGAGCGTTGGTACCGCGTCCGCGCCGGCGACCGAGATCAGCTGGCCCGAAATCGGCGCCGTCGGCACCGCGGTGACGGACCTTCGCCCTGGCGGAAGCGCGTCGTTCACGGATCAACAGCTTGGCGATTCGCGCATCACCAGCGTCGTGAGCGACACGGGCTTCGTCCCCGCCAACACGAACGTTGTCGTCCGCGAAGCGCGTCGCGGGTATGTTGTGGTTCGGCCGCTTGCATAAACGATGGCCATCTCACCGGGCATTCTCACGTTGATTCTCTTCGCCGCGGGGGCATTGCTCCTCGTCGGCGAGCTCTTTCTGCCGACGCAGGGAATCCTTGGCTTGCTCGGCGTCATATCGATCGGGACAGCGGTCGGTATCGGTTTCTCGATGAATCAATGGCTCGGGCTGACGCTGATGCTCGCGACGCTTGCGGCGACGCCCGTCGCGATCACGGTCGCACTGAATGTCTACCCGAAGACGCCGATTGGTCGACGCATGGTGTTGCCAACAGTGAACTCGGTCGCGCAGCAGCTGCCCGTTGTAAGCGGTGCCGTCGGCATCGCGGTGACGGCGCTTCGCCCGGCCGGCGAATGCGAATTCGGCCCGCATCGCGCTGAAGCCAGCTCCGAACTCGGCCCGATTTCGCCCGGTCAACGCGTGCAGATCGTCCGCGTAGAACCGAACCGCGCGATCGTACGGGCACTGGTGTGATGATCTCTCAAAGGAAACCGTGGCCTGTCACCCTGAGCGAAGCGAAGGATCTCGGGATCGAAAGCGACTCACGATATCGAGATCCTTCGCTTCGCTCAGGATGACAATCCAGGCGACGCAACCGTCTTTTCGCGCATGGGGCGCATTAAAGGGACAACGTTATGAACATTCTCGCTGAGATGAGCAATACGGTGTTGGGCTTTGTGATCTTCGCCCTCTTCATCGTGCTCGTCATCTTCATCGTGATCGCGCAGTTCCTCGGCTTATACGTTCGCGCTTACACCAGCGGCGCGCGCGTCAGCCTGTTCGAGCTGATCGGCATGCGCCTGCGAAAGGTCAACGCAGTAACCATCGTCAACTCGCGCATTCAGGCGACGCGCGCGGGTTTGCAGATCAGCCAGGCGGAGATGGAAAGCCACCTGCTTGCCGGCGGTGACGTGCCGCGCGTGATCAACGCGATGATCGCCGCCAACAAAGCGAACATTGAACTGCCCTGGAAAACTGCAACCGCCATCGACCTCGCCGGTCGCGACATCTTTGGGGCGGTGCAGGAAAGCGTGAACCCGAAGGTGATCGACGTCCCAAACCAGGCAATGGGCCAGACCACGATCGACGGCCAGGCGCAGGACGGAATTGAGTTGAAGGTGAAGGCGCGCGTGACGGTGCGAACGAACATCAAGACGCTCGTCGGTGGTGCAACGGAAGAAACGGTCGTCGCGCGTGTCGGCGAAGGCATCGTGAACGCGATCGGCTCGGCCGAGGACTACAAGCACGTTCTGAAGAACCCCGACTCGATCTCCAAGGCCGTTCTGAGCAAAGGTCTCGACGCCAACACCGCCTTCGAGATCCTCTCGATTGACATCGCCGAGATCAAAGTCGGCGAAAACATCGGCGCCAAGCTCGCCGCCGACCGCGCCGAATCCGATAAGCGACGCTTCCAGGCGGAAGCCGAACAACGCCGCGCGATGGCGGTTGCCCACGAGCAGGAAAACATCGCGAAACAGGCCGAAAACCGCGCCGCCGTCGTGCTGGCTGAAGCCGAAATTCCCCGCGCGATGGCGGAGGCATTTCGAAGCGGAAACCTCGGCGTCATGGACTATTACAAGCTGCGCAACGTGCAAGCCGACACCAGCATGCGCGAAGCCATCGCGCGTCCCGGGGACGCTGCAAAGTCCTAAGACGATTGATTCGCTAAGCGTTCCTTAACGAGCGCATTGAATGCATCCACTCGCCAATTACATTCTCGCGGCGTCAGATGACAGCCTTCCCAAAGGCCTCTTCATCGCGATCTTCGTCATCATCTGGCTCTTCAGTTCGATCGCGTCGTCCATGAAGAAGTCGGCTGACAAGCGCAAGATCCAGCAGGAGCAGGCGCAGCTGCGCGCCGTCCGACAAAACATCCAGCTCCCGGCGATTGCCCAAGCTCGTCCGCGGGCGGTGAAGCGCGGCCGCGTGATGCCACCATCGGTCAAGCAACAGCCCGCGCGTCGTCCGCCGCCGATCCCAAAGCGAGTCGCTCAGCCCGTTGTGGCCCGTCAGGAAGAACCGGTCACAATGGCGCTGGCGGAATCGTCTCCCGCGCTGGCGCGAGCCGTACAGCGCCCAGTAGCCCGCACTGCAACCGCCGCCGCGCTCAATCGCTGGCTCAAGCCGACAACGTTGCGACAGCAGTTCATGCTCACCGAGCTGTTCCAACCGCCGGTCGCTCTGCGCGAATCGCATTTGGAGTGACTTTAGCCGCGAGCTTGCTCGCGTCTCTTTCCCGATCGTAAACAACCGCGAGCAAGCTCGCGGCTAACCGATTATCGCTTCTTGTCGAGATGAATCGCGATGAGCGTGATGTCCGCCGGTGTGATCCCGCTGATGCGCAGGGCTTGTCCGAGCGATCGGGGTGTGAACGTGGACAGCTTCTGCTTCGCCTCGTTGCGAAGGCCGACGACTGTTGCGTAATCGATCGACGCGGGGATGAGTTTGCTCTCCATCTTCGCGAACTTTTCGATTTGCCGATCCTGCCGCGCGATATATCCCTCATACTTCACGCGGACTTCGATGAGCCGTGCAATGCTCGGTTCGACCGCGCGCGCTTCGGGCAGCTTCTCCGCGAGCTTCGTCCAGTCGCTCTCGGACCGGCGCAGCCAATCACTCGCTGTGACGCCTTCAACGCGCGTCGCGCGCAACAGAGCGATTCCGTCCTCGATCTGCTGACGACGATTCTCAAACTGCGCCCACCGCGAATCGTCCACGAGCCCAATCTCGCGACCAATCGGCGTCAGCCGTTCGTCCGCATTGTCGTTTCGCAAATGAAGCCGATGCTCCGCACGGCTTGTGAACATGCGATAAGGTTCCGTCGGCGGTTTCGTCACCAGATCATCGACGAGTACGCCCATGTACGCCTCATCGCGACCAAGCACGAAGTCGCTTGAGTCTTCGCGAAGATCGCGCGTGGCATTCACTCCTGCGATCAATCCCTGCGCCGCGGCTTCTTCGTATCCACTCGTCCCATTGATCTGCCCGGCAAGAAACAATCCGCGAATCGCTTTCGTCTCCAGCGTCGAGCGAATCTGCGTCGGCCAGACCATGTCGTATTCGACCGCATAGCCGTAGCGCAGGATTTCCGCGCGCTCCAGGCCAGGAACGAGCCGAATCATCTGCTCCTGCACGTCCGCGGGCAGCGACGTCGAAATCCCGTTGCAGTAAATCTCGTTCGTGTCGAGCCCTTCCGGCTCGAGGAAGATGTGATGGCTCGGCTTATCGGCGAAGCGAACGACCTTGTCCTCGATGCTCGGACAATACCGCGGGCCGGTCGACTGGATCTGCCCGCTGTACATCGGCGCGCGATGCAGGTTCGCGCGGATGATGTCGTGAATGGTTTGATTCGTCGCCCCGATCCAGCACGACACCTGCTGCAGCGGCGGCGCCCAATTCTTCCTGGGCTGGTATTCGTTCAGATGCGAGAACGGCGCCGGCTCATCATCGCCCAGTTGTTCGTCGAACTTTGAGAAATCGATCGATTCCTTTTTGATGCGCGGCGGCGTGCCAGTCTTGAGGCGGCCGAGCTCCAGGCCAAGTTTCGCGAGACATCCGGAAAGCCCTCTCGCGGCCCCTTCCCCGACGCGACCGCCTTCGGTCTTCTTCTCGCCGGTGTGCATTAGCGCGCGGAGAAAGGTGCCTGTCGTGACGATGATTGCCCGGCAACCGATTCGGGCACCGTTCGCAAGCGTCACGCCACGAACCGCCTTCGAATCATCGGTGAGGATCTCGGAAACCTCGCCGTTGAGAATGTCGAGATTCGGGCAGGTTGAAAGAAGTCGCTGAACCTCAACCGCATATTTGTATTTGTCCGCCTGCGCTCGCGGCCCCCACACTGCCGGCCCTTTCGAGCGGTTGAGCATGCGAAATTGAATGCCAGTGTTGTCGGTCGCAATGCCCATCAATCCGCCGAGGGCATCGATCTCGCGAACCATCTGGCCCTTCGCCAGCCCACCGATGGCAGGATTGCACGACATCTGCCCAATGCGCGTCGGATCAAGTGTGACGAGCGCAGTCGAAGCGCCCAGGCGCGACGCGGCCCACGCCGCTTCGGCGCCCGCGTGTCCACCGCCGATCACGATGATGTCGTATTTGTTTCGCATAACCGCATGTGGCACAGCCGCCCTCGGCTGTGCTCGGGTTGAGAAAGCACAGCCGAGGGCGGCTGTGCCACATAGCTTAGTACAAATTACAAGTTGGATCGATGCCGCGCTCGCACACCCATCGCACCCAGGGCAATGCACATCACCGTCGCGATCATGTACAGCGCGATCCGCCACTGCGGCACCGGCCCGCGCTCGCCGATCATCGACTTGTAAATCTCCCATACCAGCACTGCGGCGATGATGAAGAAGCTGAACGAAAGTCGTGCGAGCCAGCGATCCATGGGCGCAATTGTAGGCAAATCAACCTGCATGAGTACGATGCGTGCATGCAGCCGATTGACCCTGCACCGAAGGGAATTATTTTCGACCTCGATGGCACACTCGTCGATTCGTTTGGCCTCGTCATTCACGCATGGAACGTCGCCTGCCGCGAGCCAATGGGACGCACGTATAGCAATGCGGAAGTGATCGCCCGGTTTGGACTGACCGAAGTCGCCATGCTGCGCAAGGAGCTGAAGGCGGAGCATTTTGAGAACGCGAAGCGCGTCTTTCTTGAGGAGTATCGAGCACGGCATTCAGAGATGTGCACGATTTTCGAGGGGATCTCGGATCTGTTGAACGCGCTGAACTCTCGCGGAGTGCCGATGGGAATCATGACCGGCAAAGGGCGCGATACGGCTGATATTACGCTTGGGGAGCTGGGCTGGACCGATCTTTTCAGGAGCGTTGTCACAGGCGACGAGACGACGAAGCCGAAACCCGATCCGCAAGGCCCGCTGCTGGTCGCGGGTGAAATTGGAATCTCGCCGCGCGAGTGCGTGTTCATCGGCGATTCGCCCGCGGACATCGGTGCGGGTAAAGCGGCGGGGATGCGAACGATCTGGGCGGGGTGGCATCCCGTCTACGCGGACAAGATTCGTGCGCTGCAGCCGCACTATTCAGCACATACTCCCAATGACCTAAAGCTGCTGCTGCGCGACGTCTAAGCGCCTATCATTTCGTCCCGTGCCTATCGAGCTGGAAACATTTTCGAGCGCGCTCGAGCGCTGCATGATCCGCGATCGGCATCGCTTGCGCCGGCGGTTGCGCGAGATCGAAGACGCCGCGCGCGAGGGTGCGTCCGTTGAACAAACGCTGCGCAAAGTCGCCGCGGATATCGAGCGATCGCAAAAGTTGTTCGATCACCGACAAAAGAACCTGCCTGCGCCGAAATATCCTGCTGAGCTGCCGGTCGTCGAAAAGCGCGACGAGATCGCGCAAGCAATCGCAGCGAACCAAGTCGTGGTCCTCTGCGGCGAGACCGGGTCGGGAAAAACGACGCAGTTGCCGAAGATCTGCCTGGAGCTTGGACGGGGCGTCGCGGGCATGATCGGCCACACGCAGCCGCGCCGGATCGCGGCGCGAAGCGTGGCGATGCGGATTGCGCAGGAGCTTGATTCGCCATTGGGGCATGCGGTTGGCTACAAGGTCCGGTTTAGCGACAAGCTGAGCGAGGATACGTACATCAAGCTCATGACCGACGGCATCCTGCTGGCGGAGACGCAGCATGATCGCTTTCTCAATCATTACGACACAATCATCATCGACGAAGCGCACGAGCGCAGCCTGAACATTGACTTCCTTCTCGGCTATCTCAAGCAGCTTCTCCCTAAGCGCCGCGATCTGAAGCTGATCATTACTTCGGCGACCATCGATCCGCAGCGATTTAGCGATCACTTCTGGAAGGCTCCGATCATCGAGGTGTCGGGCCGGACGTATCCGGTTGAGGTGCGCTATCGGCCGCTGCGTTCGGACGATGCGGACGAAGAAGATGCGGAGCTGGATGATGCGATCCTGGGTGCCGTGGATGAGCTGTGGCGAGAAGGCTCGGGCGACACGCTGATCTTCCTGTCCGGCGAGCGTGAAATTCGCGAGATGAGCGAGGCGCTGCGCAAGCACCATCCACCGGGGGTGGAGATCCTGCCGCTCTACGCGCGCCTGAGTGCCGAAGAGCAAATGAAGGTCTTTCATCCGCACGGCAAACCGCGAATCGTGCTCGCGACGAACGTCGCGGAGACGTCGCTCACGGTGCCGGGGATTCGATATGTGATCGATCCGGGTTTTGCGCGCATCAGCCGATACGCGCCGCGCACGAAAGTGCAGCGATTGCCGATCGAGGAGATTTCGCAGGCGAGCGCGAATCAGCGCGCCGGCCGCTGCGGGCGCGTCGGGCCGGGCGTTTGCATCCGGCTGTATTCGGAAGATGACTTCGTGCGCCGGGCGAAGTTCATGGAGCCGGAGATTCTCCGCACGAACCTCGCGAGCGTCATTCTGCAGATGAAGGCGCTGCGACTGGGCGAGGTGCAGAGCTTCCCGTTCGTCGAGCCGCCGGATTATCGGCTGATCAAGGACGGCTATCAGACGCTGCACGAACTCGGCGCGATCAACGAGAACAACGAGCTGACGGACATCGGCCGGCTGCTCGCGAAGTTGCCGATTGATCCGCGCATCGGCCGGATGATCCTC
The DNA here is from genome assembly GCA_025924315.1 of Phycisphaerae bacterium. Lineage (GTDB taxonomy): Bacteria > Planctomycetota > Phycisphaerae > Tepidisphaerales > Tepidisphaeraceae > JAICIO01. The sequence continues at coordinate 151,620 of JAICIO010000001.1, read as the reverse complement.
GCGGGCGATCGCGAGAACTGCATCGACGAGATGCTGATCATCGCGTCTGCCCTTTCGATCCAGGATCCGCGCGAGCGTCCGCACGAAAAAGCCCCGCAAGCCGACATCGCCCACGAAAAGTTCCGCGACGATCAGTCTGATTTTCTTTCGTATCTGAAGTTGTGGGATTTCTGGCATGGGCAGCAGGAAAAGCTCTCGAAGAACCAGATGCGGAAACTGGCGAAGACAAATTTCCTGTCGTTCGTGCGGATGCGTGAGTGGCATGACGTTCACCAGCAGGTGCATCAGATAATGGCGGAGAATGGGCTGGTGTCTGCGAAGAAGCATGTGGCACAGCCGCTTGCGGTTTCGCAGAGGAACACGGCTGCATCTGCGAAACCGCAAGCGAAGTCGGAGACGCGTCATCCGAAATATGATCAGATCCATCGCGCGCTACTGACGGGCCTGCTCGGCAACATCGCGATGAAGACCGACGCGCACGAGTACACCGGCGCGCGCAACATGAAGCTGTACATCTTTCCCGGTTCGGGACTGTTCCATCAAAAGCCCGCGTGGATCGTCGCCGCAGAGCTGGTGGAGACGACGCGGCTTTATGCGCGAACCGTTGCACGCATTCAGCCGGAATGGATCGAGCGACTTGCGTCGCATCTGGTGAACCGCAGCTATTCCGATCCGCATTGGCAGGCAAAGACCGGGCGCGTGATGGCGTATGAGCGCGTGTCGCTTTACGGGCTGCCGATCATCGCGCGGCGGCTCGTCCATTACGGGCCGATCGATCCGCTGGCGTCGCGCGAAATGCTCATCCACCGCGGGTTGATCGAAGGCGAGTTCAACACCAACGCGCGATTCTTCAAGCACAATCACCGGCTCGTCGAACAGGTTCGCGAGATGGAAGCAAAGCAGCGCCGCCGCGATCTGCTGGTGGATGCGAAGGTGTTGTACGACTTCTACGACGCGCGTGTGCCGGCGAAGGTTTACAGCGGACCGCTCTTTGAGGCCTGGCGAAAGGAGGCGGAGCAGAAAGATTCGGATCTGCTGATGATGAAGATCGAGGATCTGATGCTGCATCCGGCGGTTACGATCACGCAGGATCTTTTTCCCGATCACATCATCGTGAATGAGATGACGCTGCCGCTGGAATACCACCTCGATCCCGGCGGGCCGATGGACGGCGTGACGGTGCGCGTGCCGCTCACGGCGGTGAATCAGATTCCACCCGAGCCGTTCGAGTGGATCGTGCCTGGGCTGCTCGAAGAAAAAGTGCACACGATGATCCGCTCGCTGCCGAAGCCGCTGCGCGTGAATTTCATGCCGATGGCGGAGACCGCGAGCGAGGCGGCGCGCGGCATGCCGTTCCGCATTGGATCGCTTCAGCAGTCGTTGGCGCAATGGCTTGGCAAGCGCGCGGGCGTAACGATTCCGCCGAGTTCGTTCGATCTCTCCGCGATGCCGGAGTATCTGAAGATGAACTTCGCGGTTGTGGACGAGTTCGGGAAAACGGCCGCGATCGGGCGCGATTTACGAGACCTGCGCGAACAAGTCGGCGTGGCGGCGAGCGACAAGTTCGCGCTTTCGCCCGAGATGGAGTTCACGATCGACGGAATGACGAGCTGGGATTTCGGCGATTTGCCCGATCGGGTCGAGATCCGCCGGCATGGGATGACGCTATACGGTTACCCCGCGATCGTCGATCAAGAGGATAAGGTCGGGCTGCGGCTGCTCGACTCACCCGCGGCCGCGGAGAAGGAGATGCGCGCCGGGCTGAAGCGGCTATTCATGCTGCAGCTGAAGCGCGAGTTTTTGCAGCTGTCGCGATCAATTCCGAACATCCAGCAGATGTGCCTCTGGTGGTCGACGCGTGGAAGCTGCGACGAATTGAAGGAGGATCTGTTGAACGCCGTCGCGGATCGTGCGTTCTTCGGCGAAAAGCGCGTGATTCGCACGCGCGAGGCGTTCATCGAGCTGGCCAATTCCGAGTGGCGGCATCTGAGTGAGGCGCAGAACGAGATTTCGGAAATTGTGTATCAAACGCTCGCCAACCTGCACGAGGTGGAGAAACAGCTCAGCGCGAAGCTTCCGCCGACGTGGCACAACGCGGCCGTCGATATTCGCGCGCAGCTTTCGAACCTCGCTTACCCCGGTTTCATCAGTGCAACTCCGCCGCAGTGGCTGAAGCATTTGCCGCGATTCATTGACGGGACAAAGGTGCGATTGCAGAAGCTCGCGAACGCGGGGCTGTCGCGAGACGAGGCGGCGATGAAGACGTTGGGTGAGCTATCGAAGCAATACTATGAGCGGCTGGAGAAGCATCAGAAGGCGAACATCGTCGATCCGGCGCTCGAGCAATATCGATGGATGCTGGAGGAACTGCGCGTGTCGCTTTTCGCGCAGGAGCTGAAGACGTCGGTACCGGTCTCGCTTCAGCGACTGGAGCGGCTGTGGGATAAAGTGCGAAAATGATTTGTGGCGAGGGCGTCTCGCCCTCGTCGCCCGCGGCTCAAGCCGCAATTGCGAGGGCAAGATGCCCTCGCCACCAGTCATCAACTACTGCCCCGGTGGTTTCGCGAACGCCTGCATGAGACGCTCGGCGCGGTAGGCGACTTCGAGGTCCTTATTCTTCACCGCCTGTTCGAGTTTCGGCTTCGCGGCGAGACCTAGTTCTTTCAGGCGTTTTTCGGCGGATTCGCGCTGAGACCACTCGTCACTTCCGAGTTGCACGATGAGCTGATCGATCTCCTGCATGATCGCGGGATCGATGTTGCGGACGATCATGAGGCCGACACGCGTAATCTTCTTCGGTTGGGGAACGATTTCGAGCGGCGCGATGCGATCCATTTCCGCTGGGTCCATGCGATAGACGATCGTGAGGCGCTTCGGATCGAGCGCATACTTCGCGAGGATCTGCGTGATGACGTTGAAGTCGGTTGAGGCGAGCCCGGCGGCGGTGAGCTTGGCCTTCCAGCCATCGACGGCTTCCGTGGCGCTCTTTGCGACCGCAGGATCGTAGGTGATCTGCGCGGCGACGGAAGTCGTTGGTGCTGAGGTCGGCTTGCTTGAACTTCCGGCGCTCCTCACAACAGACTTGGTCGCGGGTGAAGGTTTTGTCGCGGGTGAAGGTTTTGTCGCGGGTGAAGGTTTTGTCGTGGATTCGAATGCGGACTCGGTTGTTGGGCGAGACGCGCTGGTCGCACCGCTTTTCGCGATGGTTCCCGGCGGCTTCTTCGCGCCTTCCGCGGCTTTGATCCGGTCGATCGTGCCGACCTTCCACGTCGATCCCTGCGGCTTGTAAACTGTCAGATCATAAAGCGGCGATGCACTGACGTTCGCGAGATCCACGCCCGCGTCGGTGCTGCCGTTCACCTTCACCGGCACCTGGTAATTGAACTCGATGTCGTAGAGAAGAAATCGCTCGGCCGTGCGGTCCTTGGCGAGATAGAAACCGCCGCCCGCGCGAAGTTGATTGAACCAGTGCTTCTCGCCGATCTTCGGCGCGTTGCTCGGATCGGTCGTGATCGAGAGGTTGTCCCACAGCAGGCGATTCGGCTGCACTTTCGCCTTGGGCCAGCGGCCGATGAATTCGCCGCCGCTAGTCGTAAGCAACACGTCCACCATGGTCTTGTCCACGTCTTGGGGCTCACCGACGAATCGAATCAAGCCGACCGGACAGGGATTCTTCTGGTCCGCGTCTTCATCCGTCACGCGTCGGCTGTTGGCATCTTCCGGAAGCGTCGATTTGAAGAGGCTCACGGCGTTGGCGCGCGGCTGATTCGGATCGGCGATGAAGATCGCCCATTCCTGGACTTCATACTCTCCGCTGGGAGAGGAAGACGGCTTGGTTGTTTGCGCATTAAGACTTCCCGCTAAGCCGACGAGCGGCAAGAGGAAGAGGATGACGAGCGTTTTGAAAATCATACGAAACCTTCATTCGCGTTCGTAGGCTTTCGTAGGGGCCGCTTGAGCGGACTGGTTACTCGTTGTGCTGCATCGAAGAAATAACCGGTCCGCTGAAGCGGACCCTACAATGTTCTCGACTGTCATGGAGTCGGGCTGGCCGAAGCGTTCGTCTGTTGCGGAAGCTGCGCGCGAAGGAGCCGGGCGTTGCCCCACACAACGCGATCGCCGACGTCCTGGTTCTTGCCGAAGTCGACTTCGAGCACGAGCTCCTTCACCCCGCCGACTTTAACGTTCACATCCGTCGACGGCTGATCACCCTTCGCGTCTTTCTTCTCGAAAATGACCTTGCCATCGCCGAGCACACGCACGTCCGCGTCGCCGAGCTTGCCTTCGGGTTGCTGGAAGCCGAGCTTCGTGCGGAATTCGTCGAACGTTCCGCCGAGGTCGTAGTGCAGCACCGTTCGCGAATGCACCGCGATGCCTTTTGCGACGGGGCCCTCGCTCAGCTGCAGCGGTTTGCCGTTGAGCGATTTGTCGACCTGGTACGAGAGCATGCGGTCGAAGTACGGCACCTGCTCGACCTGCGTGGGCTTGAGGTCGCCGAGATAAACCACGCGGCCGTTGGATGCGCGGATCTTCGCGATCTGCTTCACCGGCAGCTTCATCGCATCGCCCCAGATGGTGGTCGCGGTCGCGGAATCTTTGGTCAGGCCGGTCCACGCGCCGGAGATGACATCGTCGTTGGCGAAGTGGAAGGATTGCCGGAACGCCCGATCGACGGGCGCGTCTTCGCTGCGGCCGAACGTCACGCCCGCGAGGCGATTGACGGCGATCTTGCGTTCCTCGTCGTTGAAGCGGAACTTGAGCGCGTCGCCTTCCACGCCGAGCGACACGCCGCGCACCGCGATGATCTGATCGTCCTTCACGACGAAGGCGACGTCGTCGACGCCGGGCTTTTCATTCAGCGCCTGCGCCTTCTTCACCTGATCGGATGTGCCGAGCCAGAGCTGTCGCGCCTGATCGACGGGAACATCGATCTTCACCGAGGGTGCCGCGGCAAGAGCGATGGAGATCTTTTTCTCCTCCCACTTTTTGATCGAACCCTTGAAGTGATCGTTGTTCGCCAGCTCGAGCTGCGCGTTCGAAAGCCCGCTCTTGCCGGACGAGTCGCTCGAGTTGGTCGAACCGCTCGACTTCAACGTGATCTCCTGAACGTCGGCGAGGGGAATTGCCTTGGTGTCTTTGTCGGCTTTGATCGTGAGCTGTTTGCCGTCCATCGTCGTGATCTTTCCGCCGATTGATGACTCATCCACTTTCAAAATCGTCGCATCAATATTCGCCGCGGAGGCGGTGGATGTTTTCTTCTCTTTACCTTCGGGCTTGCTCTTCGTCTCGTCCTTCGCAGGCGGGGTTGGTTCGGGCTGAGCCGGAGTGTTCGACGCGAGCGCCATCGACTTGGAAAGCTGAGCCCACAGCTCGCCGCCCTGCTCTTTCGCGCGGGCGAGATCGACATCGATCGCATCGCCTCCGCCCGGCGGGGTGATGCTGATCGACATGCCATCGATCGCCGGCAAAACCGGCGTGACCCATCGGCCCTGGCTGTCGGTGAGAACCGTCGAGCGCGCGGGCATCTGCGTTTGATTGTCGAGATCGTTCGAGCCTGTCGCGGTCACCATTGCGTTTGCGAGGATCTTGTTGTCGGCCCCGCGAGCGATCCCGCCGTAGCGCGTCCCGGGGAACATTTCGATCTCAACGTTCAGGCTTGCGTTGGTGTTAATGCGACGGTCGATCGGATAGAGACCGTCCTTTTCGACGTGCACAATGTGCAGATCGTCGTCGGCGGCGCGGGAGTTGAACGTCACGCGACCTTCGGCATCAGTCACGCCGCTGCGCGCGTAGTTCACGCGCTCACCATCCAAGGTTACCTTCGCGCCGCTGACTGGTTTTCCGTCTGAGGTGAGGATCACGGTGACGGCGTTGTCGTCGGCGATCTTCTCGACTGGGGCGTCATCCGGCGCGGCGAACGTGAGGCCGACAAGATCGAAGGTCGCATTCCCCTTTTCGCCGGCGTTGACCCAGAAGCCGATGTTCGTGAGCTTGCGCTGCCCGCCGACTTCGCGCAGGTCTTTCGTATATTCGTGAACCTTTCCGTCCGCGGTTAGCTCAGATGATTTGAGCACCTGCAGCACGTCGCCCTGTACGAGCCGCAGCACGTATCCGTCGCCCTGTGTCTGCGTATTCGTCGCGCGATACTTGAGCTTGAGGATCGGATATTTCGCCAGATCGATCGGCATGCCGGGCTTGTAGAGCCAGAAGCTCTTGGCGTTGGCATCGACAACGGTGAAGCGCGGTTCGAGGAGGTCGAGATTTTCGCCATATGCTTTGGGCGGTTCGTTGCCGTCCCACATCGGGCCGGTGAGCCAGGGGCGATGGATGTCCAGCACGATGGCTTTTTCTGGGGCCGGCAGAGGTTGCGTGGTCGGTGCGTTCGTGCCGGCGACTCTTGCCACGGCGGGCGCCGTCGTGGGAGCGCCGGCGCTGGCCTTCGCGACCGGCCCGCTCGTCATTGTCGGCCGCGCGGTGTTTGCAACAGGTGCGACCTTCGCCGCGGCGAGCATCACGTTGTCGTCCGCGATCAGGGATTTCGCGACTGCGCTCGCGCTGTCGAGTGCCTGCGCGGAGTCAATCTGTTCCTGCGCAGGCGCGCCCTCTTTGAGCTGTACTTTGCCGATTGTCACCGCGGAGGCGTCCGCGGGAAGGCCCTTTACCAGCCATCGGCCCTTCTCATCCGTGATCGTGCTGTACTCCGTGACGACGCGACGCTCGGGCTCGGGATTCGAATGCGCCGCCGCGAGCACCATCACGCCTGCAAGCGGTTTGTTATCGTCGCCTTTGATCACCCCACCATAATCCTTCGCGGGGTTGAGCTTCACCGTGATCTCGCCCGCGTCGGGCGCAACATCCGTCACCTCGGTCGGAACGAATCCTTCCTTCAAAACGTAAAGACTGTGCTTTTCGGCCTCATTCTTCAGCGGATGCACGGTCGCAACGCCTTTCGCGTCAGTGACTCCAACGCTGGAGAAATTCGTGCGCTCGTAGTCGGGCCCGACCAGGGCAGCGGCCAGTGGTTGATCGTCCGCATCCGTCACCGTCACTTTGATCGGCGCGTCCTTTTCAGCCTTCGCGGCAGCGGCGTTATCGGGGGCATCGAATCGGATCTCGAGAATCTCCAGCGTCGCCGGGCCGGCTTCGGGACTGCACTGAAGCGCGATACCGATGCTATTGATCGGATCGGAAACGTTGCTGTCGCGCGTGTCTTTCTTCAGCTCATGCTCGGCGCCGTCGGATTTGATTTCCTCGCCGGCGAACATGCGGATGACGTGTCCCGGTCCGCCCTCGCCGTAATCGGCGCGCAGCGTGTACTGTTCGTTGGGATTGATATTTTTGGCACGGTAGCGGACGACGGCGATCGGGTACTTCGTGATGTCGATCGGGACCGAAAGCGGATAGAGGAAAACAACCGATTTGCCCGGTTGTCCGCTGGTGAAGACGATCGACTTTTGAACCTTGCCATTGGCCACCTGTTGCCGCGTGTTCTGGCCATAGATCTCGGCGGCATCGGGACCGCCGTAATCCGGCCGCGGATCCCAGGGGCGAGCAAGCTGGATGACCACGGATTTACCCGGCGGCGGAAGCGTCGACTCGTTGCCCGCGGCGACCGGCGCGGTCGTCGCGGCCGCTGGCGCGCCGCCGGCAACTGCCTGACCGCGCACGGCAACCTTTCCGCCGACAATGACCGCTTTTCCGCCCGGCGCGACCTGAATCTGAACAGCCCCGCCCGCGGGCGCTACGCGCACGATGCGTCCACCGTTTGCGGCGAGGCGCGCCTGCATCAGCTCACGGCGAACGTCCGTCGCTGCCGCCTGTGCTTGGTTCGCGTCGAGATCGGTCTTGGTGATGGAGCCATTCTCTGCGCGCGACATCGTCAGGCTGATCTGCTCGACATCCGCATTCAGCGCCGGCGTGAGCCAGCGGCCTTCCGAATCCGTGATCGTCGAATACGTTCGCAACTCCTGCGTGCCCTCGGCCGCGTCACCCTTCACCGCGGCGAGCACCATCGCGCCGGCGATCGGCTTATCATCGAACTTCGCCACGCCTCCATATAACTTCGCGTGTGCGAGCTTCACCTTCACAGGCTCGTCGCCGGCTTCGGCCTTTTGCACTTCGACCGTCGTCATCCCCGGGGCGGTGACGGATAGCATGTGCGTGTCGGATTCATTCTTTCGCGGGGTGACGGTTGTGTTGCCGCTATCGTCGGTGCGCGCAAAACGCGTGAAGTTATGGCGCTCGGCGTCGACGAGAACACGTGCTTTGGAAACGGGATTGTCCTGTTCATCGACGACGTTGACGTGGATCGCGTTATCGTCGCCCGAGATATCGACCGGTGCGTCGTCGGGCGCATTGAAATCGAGACCGATCAGCTCCAGCGTCGCGGGCGAATCATTCGCCGATTGCAGGCCGATGCCAACGAGCGCGAGAGGCTCCGTCACTTTGAAATCGCGGAGGTCTTTCTTCACCTCGTGGACTTCACCGTCGCTCACGATTTCGGCGCCGGTAAACAACCGGCAGCAACCCGCGGGGGCGGTGCCACTGTCGACGCGCAGCGTGTACACCGATTTCGCATCGATGTTCTTCGCCCGGTAGCGCATCACGGCGATCGGATACTTGTTCACATCGATCGGGATGGCGAGGTTGTAGAGCCACGAGCAGCGCTTGTTCGCCTCGGCCACAGTGAAGATCGGATTCGGCGCGGTGAGATCGGCGCCGTATAGCTGGACGTTGGTTCCCGCGACGTCGGGCCGCGGAACCCACGGGCGCTTCAGCTGAAGCTGAACGCCCTTCTCGGGCTGAATGAAGACCTGGCCGTTGGGACCGGTCGTGGGCGCGTTCTGCGCGCGCAGCGAAGGCGAGATCAGGCATACAAGGAGCAGAGTCAGCGCGAGCTTGGAGATATACGTTCCGAAAATAGTAGACGCACTCGTCACGGCCGAAGGTGGAATCGGTTGCTGCATGGTCTGCTCGCTTGTCGCGTATTACTTCGCTGGCGCCGCCGGTTTTGGCTGCGACGCGGGCTGCGTGCTCGGAGGCGGAGCGCTGGTCGTGGAATTCGCAGCCGGCTTCTCGTCCGCCATCTGCTCGCGCGCGAGGCGCTGGTAGTAGCTCTGCAGCATCGCCTCATAGCCCGGCGGAAAACCATCCGTCTTACTCTGCAGGATCTGCTCGCGCTGCTTCGCCGGAAGCTGGCCCCACTGCTTGTCGCCCGCTTTCGGGTCGATCATCGGCCCCTGCCCGCCGGGCCCCTGCGAGATCACCGAATCCGCCCGCGGCTTGGTTGGATTGCGGCTGCTGCTTCGGCCGAGGCCCGACTTTTGCTGCTCGAGCATCGCGATCAGCTGGTTGAGCCGATCGACGACCTTTTGCTCTTTGTCCTGCACCGGCTTGTCGGTCTTCGTCGCGGTGAGATCGCCGGCAATGTTCTTCATGTCGCTCGCGAGAAATCGAAGCGGGTCCGCATCGCGCCCGGCGACGGCGGCGCGGATCATGCCTTCGATCATGTCATTGGTTTTGCTGAGGTCGGCTGCGCGGATCTTGGGAGCGTCGTCCGCGCGGACTGCATTGCCGACACTAATAATCGCGCCCACCGTCATGCTGAGCGCAGCGAAGCATCTCCAAATCGGAAGACGCGCTCGATCCCGAGATTCTTCGCTTCGCTCAGAATGACGCATAAGGCACCTCACACTCACGACGACAATAACTACTCACTCAAGCAATCCGGACACGTCATCTTGTGGAGCTTCTCCGTCGCTTCCTCAACCTGCGACTGCATCTCCGCGGTCGTGCCGATCTTCTTCTTCAGCTCCGGCGGCAGCTCTTTCATCGCGGCACTGCGCCGGCCGTCGGCATCTTTCGTTTCTTCGTTCACGCGAACCTGCAGCATGCGCAGAACCTTCAATTCCGCGAGCAACTTGTTCTTGTCGCCTTTGCAGCCCTTACACTGGCTCGGCTGATTGCTGCTCTGGTTCAGCTGCTTGAACGTGTCGATCAAGTCTGCGAGATCCCGCTCGATATCTTTCTCCGCGCCGATGGTTTGATCGTTGCCGCGGCCGGCGCCGAGGTCCGCGGTGACATAGAGCATCCGCCGTTGGATATTTTTCAGCGCCATCGGCAGCACTTGACTGAACTGCGTCTGCTCGATGAGTTCGATCGTTGAATCGCAGATTGCGACGATCCGCTGCTCGGGCACGCCGAGCTTCTTCACATTGATCGACGCTTCGCGATCGCCTGAAGCGAGCTTCGGCGAAAGCTTTTCGGTCGCCTGACGCACCGCCTGCTGGCGCTCGAGCATTTCCTGCAGGTTTTCGATCACCTGCTTGCGGACCTGCTTCTCGATCTCTTCCATCAGCTTCTTGCGCGCGTCTTCAAGGCTCGCCTTCGCATCGCCGAGCTTCTTCAGCGACTCCGCTTGATCCATCGTCGCATCGCCGGGCTTGCCACTGCCCAGTTTTCCGGCGGCGCCCCCCATCGATTTGCTCGCGGATCCCAGCGCATCGCTCGCCTTCGTCCCCATCTCGCCGAGTTCTTTGGTGATGGAGTTGACGCTGTCGGTGAGCTTCTGATTTGCCGTCTGATCCGTCTTCGCCGTCTGCAGTTTGCCGGGCTCGACCGCCATGTTCTTCTTCTGCTGGTCGGCCATCTTGCCCGCTTCGCCCTTTTGCCGCGTCTCTTCCTTCGTCGCCTGGTCGATCTTCGCGAGAGCGGCGTTGATCTTCTTCAACATCTCCAGCTGCATCTGCAGATCGAGATCCGTCGCCAGCAGCAAACGCTTCAGCTCTTCGAGCTTGACGATGACCTTCTTTTCTTCATCCGTCGCGCGCGACAGATCTTTCCGCTCGCCGAGCAGATCGATGATGTCCTTCATGTCTTCGAGGATCAGCTCTTCGCGCGCCTTGTGAAACGCCATGATGAGCTTGGCCGCATCACCCGCTTCGGTCTGCCGCAGCATCTCGCCGAGGCGGAACATGCGCTCTTCGAGCTCCTGCATCTGCGCCTGAGCGTTCTTCTGCTGAAACTCAAGCTGCGCTTCAGGCGTGACGGGTTGCGTCGAAGCGATTCCAACCGCAACGGGTTTCGTCGTGGGCGTGTTGGCCGGTTTTGACTCCGCCGCATGCGCAGAGCCACACACCAGCAACGACATCAGCGCCGCCAGGACCATCAGACGAGTTTTCATGAGCGACCCCGGGTACGAGATTGGAAGCCCATCATAGCTTGTCATATTCGACCATCCAATTCGTTATTTCTCGAAAATTGACTCAGTCTGCTTCGTTTTCAGGGTTTCCGTCGTGTCGTGGACCTGAGTCTGGATGCGAATGACCTCGTTCAGCTGGTTCAATACGTCCACGAAGCTGTCCCATTGGGACATGTTCTTCAGAATATCCTTCATCTTCTCGATCATCTGATCCTGCCGCGTCGTCGCATCGGCGAGCTTGGATTGATCGTCGTTCGCGAGGCTATCCAGTGCGTCCCGCTGCGGGTTCATGAGGTCATCCAGGCCTTTCATCGGCTTGATGACCTTGGTGTCCATCAGCTCGTGAGCTTCCGGCCCGCCGAGCTCGTTCAGCTTCATTTCGGTGAGCGTCTGGCCGAGGCTGACGGAGATGCGGTTCGTCTCGCGCTGAATCGCTCGGTGCTGTTGCGCCAGCTGCTTGGCGACGTCCGGCGGCGGCATCGTCGTCAGCGCATCCCTAATCTTCTGCGCATCGTCGATCGCCTTTCTGAATTTGGCGCGCTCGCCTTGTTGTCGGACGAGGATTTCGCGGAAAAGTTCCTGCGGTTCGACAATGCGGAAGGTGATCGGCCGGGTGACGCTCGTTTGCGGCCCGAGATAACAGAGGTCGGTAGCCGAGGCGGTGATCGACAGCAGCGAACCGACGACCGGCGAGCGATCCGCGACATTGAATGTGCGCTGCACCTGGATATCCGTCTGCGTCGCCGGCTGGCTCGTCGCGAAGAGCTGGATCGGCTGCGTTGTCGGCTGAGTCGTGCCCTTTGCGGCTTCGGGCAACTCGACCTGACTCGCGAGTTGCATCGTCCCGACCGCGTAGTCATCGCGCGCCTGAACCGTCAGCGGAATATGGGCCGTCGGCGTAATGCGTTGCCGCACGCCGGTGAACTGCAGGCTCACGCGCGGTGGTTGATCTTTCTTCAGTCCGACCGCGATCGGCGTCGGAATCGAAGTCAGACCCGCGCCCGTGCCGGTCATCTCGATTTCCATCTGCAATGGCGAATCATGCGTCCACTTCATCGCGAAGTGCTCTGGGTCGATCTGCCGAAGCTCCGCGGGCAGAGGCTGCGTGGTTGAACTTGTTGCCTTTGCTTTCTGCACAGGCACGTTCGAGGAGAAGACGAGCTCGAGATTCGTCTTCGGCAGGAACGACAGGTCCGCATTTTCCCCGCTGAAGGAATGCTTCGTCGGCTGCGGTTCGGTCGGATGCTGCGAGACCAACTCCATCGTCGCGATCTTCGGGCGATCGATCGGATCGATCTTGAACGGATCCATGTCGTCATCGCCGCCCGAGAGATTCACCTGCACTGCGTTCTGCAACGGCGGAAAGTCGTAACGAAAATCGTTTGTGCCGAATTTGGTGAGGGCGACGGTGATCTTCTTACCGCCCTCTTCGCGATACTTCATCGAGACGACATCGGGCGCCTGGCTGCCATCCTTCGCGGCAACGCGCAGCACAAACGGCTCACCGCGCGGAACGACCATGGTATCGCCACCAAGTCCGATCACCTGCAAATACGTTTTCTGCGGCCAGGGCTGGTTCGATCCGCCGAACCATCGTTTCGCCCATAGCCCGACGGACCACGGGCTGCACGCGCTCAAGATCAGCGGGATAACGATCAGCGCCGCGATCGAGGCCTGGCAGAGCTTCTTTCGGCGTTCATCGACGCGCGCGTCGAAATTGATCCCTTCCAGCGACTGATAAGCGCTCGCGACCGCGCGCTCGACCATCATGTTCGACGGCGGCGCGGGTGTGTTGAGCAACTGCGGCAATTCCAGGACCGTCGCCACCCGGGGCGCCAGGATTATCGACTGCTTCGCGGGTTCGCGCTTCGAGGCTTGATCGAGCGTGTGCGCGAGCGTTACGGGATCGATTTGCGTGAGCAGCGGTTGGAGAATCTCACGCCAGGCTTCCCACAGGATGAAGATGATGCCGCCAAACAGCAGCACCACGCGTGCCGGCAAACTCAACCGCAGCGTGCGATCGACGATGTAGCTGAGTATCGCCAGACCCACCGCGCTCGCGAGCACGCGCGTGGCGCCTTCGAGGAGCAGGTGTTTGCGCACGATCTGCTTAAAGCGCTCGAGCCGCGCGACCAGCCGCTCCCGCAGGCCGACAAGGTCGACAGAAGTTGGATCAACAACGCTCATTCGTTACACCGTGGCGAGGGCGTCTCGCCCTCGCGAATGCGGCTATAGCCGCCGCTGCGAGGGCAAGATGCCCTCGCCACAAATTGTCGTCACACCAGCCTGAACCGCTTCCTCAGCACCCACTCGCAGAACAACGCGAGCAGTACCGTTCCAAACAAAATCGGCGCGTTCCAGATCTCCTGCCGATCTTCAAGCACGCGCGCGACGCGCTTGATCTTGAACGCGTCCGCAATCTGATCCGCCTGCGACAGATCAAACACGCCACCGTGCGCCGTCTTCGCGACGCTTTGCAGCGTGACGAGATCGATGCCGGGGTGCTCGTATTCGAGATTCGGCAACTCGACGGGCATCTGCAGCGTGGCGGCGCGAACGACCTGCTTCAGATCCTGATCGCCCGTCCACACGCGGACGAAATGCAATCCGGGATTATTCACCGGGAACGTGACATCAAACGTGCTCGGATCGCCCGGCCGCGGAGAAAGCGTCAGCGGAATCGTCGGTTGGTCCGCTACTTCCACTTCACCATGCAGCGAATCGAGTCCTGTGTCGCGATCGCTTGGATTGTCGAAGTGAGCGGTGAGCGTCACCTGACTGCCGGGCTTATAAGTGCTGCGATCGGTCGAGAGTGTGTACGGATATCGCCCGCCGAGTTGTTTCGATCGCCCCGCGCGGTCGATCATGCGCGCCCAGAAACCGTCGAAGTATTGTTCGTCGAGATAGCGCCAGCGGTACGTGCTGTCGAAGCCGACGAAGAACGTTCGCCCCGGCCCAACGAGCTGCGTCGCGAGCAGTACGTGCGGGCCGTGCTCGTTGCGCATTCTCGGATCGCCGTGACGCGCCAGCACCGTCGCGCCCGGCTTGGCGCGGGTGACCGGATAATGCCAGAACATCCCGGGCATGCTGGCGAGGATGCGGTCGTTCTCATCCGGTTTGTCGGAAAACTGGAAGATCGAGTCCGCCTTGCCTTCCGGCGTGATGTCGAGCTTCCACGGCTCGCGCGAGCTGAGCTTCACGCTGACTTCCGTGCGATAAAGACCCGGCTCGCTCACGACCGGCAGCATGCTGAGCCATCCGAGAGCGGGATCTTCCTGCCGATCGAAGAGCTGCTTGGTCATGCGCTCGCCCGCGATGTAGATCAGCCCGCCGCCGGCTTTCGCGACGAAGTCCGTCAGCATCTGGTTGTATTCCTGCGGCCAGAGGCTGGGGTCCGGATCGTACATCACGATGCAGTCGTAATCGTTCAGCTCTTCCTGTGTGGCGGGCAGACGACGGATGCTTGGATTGCCGGGTTGGACGTAATCGTTGTCCGCGGTCTGAAGCCAGGTGGAAGCGGAGAGACCTGTGTCGCGCAACAGCGTGTTCCGGATGAACTCCACCTCGGGGAAGGTCGAACCCGCGATGAACAGCACGCGGATCTTCTGGCGAATTACACGCACTTCAGCCGTGCCGACATTGTCGTCCTGCGTCAGCTCCGGCCCGACGTCTGTGATTCGCGCGCGAAACTCGAGCTTCGCCGGCCGATCTTCCTTGAACTCCAGCCCAACCGTCTGCACCTGCCCCGCCTCCTGAAGCGTGATCGGTTGGTGCGAAATCTCCTCCCACGGCCCGCCATCGCGACGCTTCTCGACGACGAGCGTAGCCTGGCTGTTCGCAAGACCCTTCGATTCGATGATTACCCGCAACGGATTCGGATCGCGCACGAACACGACCGGCGACACCTCGATCTTCGTCAGCTTCGCGTTGCGAGGACCTTCCGGCGTTCCCGACGCGAGCGCGACGATCGGAATGCCTTCACCAGCGGCAAGCTCCGCTGCCTTCACAGGCAATTCACCGGTGTTCGATTGCCCATCGCTGATCAGCAGAATTCCTGCAAGTGGTTGCCCGCGGTATTCACTAATCGCTTGTCGAATCGACGCGCCAATCGCGGTCGCGCTCCGATCAAGCTTAGAGGTCTGCGAAACCGCGAGCGGTTGGGTTGCTGCACTGGGCTGCGAAGTCGCTTGCGGTTTCGCAGAGGAATTCGTGTCATCCACAAGTAGGGATGTGAACCCACGCACCTTCACGACCCGATCACCACCTGCTTCGAGCTTCTCCTTCAGTCCTGTATCCAGCAGATGCTCCGCGAGTGATCGGCGCGTCCGATCGCGAAGTTCGTTCAATCCACCCGGCAGGTTCAAAGCCGAGACAAACTTCTTCGCCTGCGCATCATCGACATACGCGTCCTTCAGCTCCATGCTCTCGGAATTATCTGTCAGCACGAGCAGGTTCGACGGCACCATTTCCTTCTTCGAGAACACCAGCACCGGCTCGACCAGCATCGCGACGATGCCGAGGAGGATGATCATGCGAAGCGACGTCAGCCCCACGCGCACCGGCAGCGACAGGTTCCGCCCCTCGCGCTTGTACAGCCACAGCACGCCCCACGTGCTCGCGAGAATGGCCAGCAGCAACAGAAGCATCCACTCATGCTTCGGCAGCGCGAGCCACTCCAGCCGCCAATCACCGCCCTGTGTCCAGGGCGCCGGCTTCACACCGAAGAGGATTTGTAGCAATCGATGCATTTCAAACTCGAAATTCGAAACTCGAAATTCGAAACAAATTCCAATGCTCAAAATTCGAAACGTTTCGGTCGTTCGTCATTCGACTTTGTTTCGAATTTCGAATTTCCGTCATCTCTCTCTTCCAACCCAAACCGCGAAGACGGTTTCGATCGCGGTCATGCAGAGAACCAGGATCGTGAGCGTTTTCCAGATTTCCTGTCCGCGAGCGGTCAGGGCGCCTTCGTTGCCTGAGTAATGAATGATCTGCGGGCGCAGGTTCCCGAGAAAATTCTCGACCTGATCGTCGCTCAGCGGTTCGAGATCGCTCTCGGCTTTGTCGGGGCTGACGCAGACGAGCCGCGTTTGCTCGGCGCCGACGTTGTCTTTCCACCGCAGCGTGTATGGGCCCGCGGAGTTCGTCCGGGTGTAACGGAGGATTGGCCCGGCGTCCTGTGGCTTGGTCACTTCGACCGCTTCCATGCCTTCATGATCCGGCGAGCTGATCTTGGGTTCGAGCGCGTTGTCGCCGGGTTGAAGCTGGATCTGGATCGCCTGGCCGGCGGTGACGTTGTCCTGCGAGCGGTCGCCGCGCGCGATCGCCATCGCGGCCGAACGCGTCGCGAGAACGTACGTCGGATCGATCGGCCAATCGCTCCAGGCCTTGTCCGCGGTGACGGTCCAGAGAATGACCTTGCCCTTGCCCACTGACTTTTCGATGACGGCGGCGTGATTGTCCGAATCATTCCAGTGCGCCAGCACCCGCACGCCCTCCGCCTTGGCGGTGACATTCACGGTCATGTACTTCTTCGCCTTGATGCGCGCCAGCGCCGCGGGCGCGAGCTTTACCATCGGAGCGAGCGGTGACGCCGCCACTTCATCGATCACGAGCCCCGTCACCGGCTCATCGACGATCCGATCGAGCTTGCCCGGCAGCAGGCCGTTCCCGTCCTTGAAAACGCGCTGGTTCCAGTTGTCGATGTCCACCTGATCGCCGACGAAGATCATCAGCCCCATCCCCTGCTGCACAAGCCGTTCGAGATTCGCGAGCTGGCTCGCGGGGATCTGCGAGACGTTCGCGACGACCATCACGTCCGATGGCGCGATGCGCGTGCTCGGCCAGTCGCTATCTGCGACGCGTTGAATGTGCCACGGCTCCTTGCCGACCGAGAACGAGAGACCGAGGAAATCGGTCTCGCTCTCGAACGGTCCATTGCCGATTTCGCCGTCGATCATCGCGACGTCGAGCGTTGGACGGACGTTCAGACAGTACCAGCGCGAATCGTCCGGCGTCAGCACGTCATTCGGCATCTTGAGCTGCAGCGGATACTGGCCGGGCTTCTGCAGGTTGATGCTGATCGGTACTTCGGTCGTCTTTCCCGGCGGAAGGTCCGGGAGAATCACCGGCCGAGCTTCACCCGCGATCGTGAGTACCGCCTGTGCGCCGCTGATTGACGACGGCGTGTCGTTGCTAACCGTCGCCTTCAGGCTAATCGTGTCGCCCGGTAGCGCGATCGCGTCTTCCTGTTCGAAGCTGAGCAGACTCGCGTTTGTGGTCTGTCGAACGCCTACATCGATCACGCGCATCGCGACGTTCGCGCCCGCCCATTTGTTGGCGATCTTCGCGACCTCGTCGCTCCAGCCGGAGCGCCGCAAGTCGGTGACGATCACGACCTCCTTCGAAGGAAACGGCGCCGCGTTCACGGCGTCATCCGCGTGCTTCAGCGCCTGCGACCAATCGCAGTGGGCATCGGTTACTTTCAATCCATTGATCACGCTCGCAAGTTTGTTGGCGTCTTCGAGATGGACGTCCCGAACAAGCGGCGCGAGCGGAGCGGAAGTCGTAAAGACGGTGAGGCTGTCTTGCGTGCCAATGTTGCGGACGAGCTGGCTGGTCGCGTCCTTCGCGAGGTCGAAGGTGGTGCGCGTCTCCTGCTGGTACGCCATCGAGAGGGAATCGTCGATGACGATCACGCGGGCGGTGCGACTTCGCGCCGCGAGCCATCCACCGACGCCCGCGTGCGATAAGACAGGTCGCGCGACGGCGAGGATCAGCACGATGATCATCAGCGTGCGCAGGATCAGCAGCAGCAATTGCTCGATCCGCAGCCGCCGACGATTCGTCTTGATCGTCAGCTTGAGATACTTCATCGGTGCCCAATCGACGATCTGAAATCGTCTGCGATTGAGCAGATGAATGATGATCGGCACGCTGGCGAGCACGAGGCCGAAGAGGATGGGCGCGGCGAGAAAAGTCATCAGTCGTCAATTCAAATCAAAACGAAATGCAACCGCGAAGGCGCGAAGAGCGCGAAGGCAGACGCGAAGAAGAATTAAAGTGTCTTCTTCGCGTGTTTTCTTCGCGCTCTTCGCGCCTTCGCGGTCGCATTTGCTTCTTTCATTTCCGTTCACTCAATTTCCCCGCGCGCCTTCCGCGGTCGCCTTGGTTGCGGTGATGGAGGTAGTGCGAGAGTGCGCCACCCAATTCATCGCTCGTCCGCATCAGCACGTGATCGATCCCTGCAAACCTGCACCGCTCGGCGACTTCGCCGATGAACGTTTCCATTGCGGCTTTGTAGGCCTTTCTGAATGCCCACGGCTCGGCGAAGAGTTCTTCGTTGCCTTCGATATCTTTAAACAGCACCGAGTCATTGAACGGCAACTCGATCTCGTCCTTGTCGAGGACGTGAAACACGATGATCTCGTGGCCCTGAAACTGCAGCCGGCCGAGTGAGGCGTAAAACGCGTCGAGGTCGCACAGCAGGTCGGAGATGATGATCACCACGCCGCGCGTGTGGATCTGATCCGCAACTTTCATCATCACGCTGCCGAGCTCGGTCGTGCGCTCGGGGCGAGCGCGCTCGAGCACATCGATGATCTTCGAGAGCTGCATGTTCGTCGCGATCGGACGAAGCCATATGCGCTCGGCGTCGTCGAAGACGGCCATGCCGATGGCGTCGCGCTGTTTCACGCAGAGCGCCGCGAGCGATGCCGCCAACGTCGCCGCGTAGTTGAACTTGTTCATCGGTCCGCGGCCGTAACGCATGCTGGCGCTGGCATCGAGCATGATCGTCGCGCGGAGGTTCGTTTCCTCTTCGAAGCGCTTCACGTAGAAGCGATTGCTTCTCGCGTAGGCGCGCCAGTCGAGGCGCTTGAGATCGTCTCCAGGGGAATACTCGCGATAGTCGGCGAATTCGACCGAGACGCCGTGCAACGGGCTGCGATGCAGTCCGCTGATCGTGCCTTCGACGACGCGCTGGGCGCGCAAGCCGAGCTTGGTGATCCGCGCGAGGATCTCAGGCTTTAAGAATGCGTTCAAGTCGGCCATGGCCTGCCTCGGCGGTTGCGTGCACGGGGATGGTATCGATCAGCTTCTTGATGACAGTTTCGGTCGTCTGGCCTTGTGATTCGGCGTTGTAGTTGAGCACGAGGCGATGGCGCAGCACGCTCGTCGCCATGGCGTGAATGTCCTCGATCGCGACTTCGGGCCGGCCGTCAAGCGCGGCTCGCGCACGCGCGGCCATGATGAGCGATTGTCCGCCGCGGGGGCCGACGCCCCACAGCACCCAGTCCTTTACGAACTGCGGGGCTTTCGGATCGGCATGACGCGTTGAGCGCACCAGGTTCGAGATGTAATTCACGCAGAAATCGCTCACCGGCACCCGGCGGACAGTTTCCTGCAGCTGTAACATCTCCGGCCCGCTCAGCACCGGCGTGGGATCGACCGGCGTGTGCGTCGTCGTCATGCGGTAGATCTTCTGTTCCTCATCCTCATCCGGATATCCGACGAAGATCTTCAGGAGGAAACGGTCGAGCTGCGCTTCGGGCAGCGGATAGGTCCCTTCCTGTTCGATCGGATTCTGCGTCGCCAGGACGAAGAACGGATCGGGCAGCGCATGACGCTTTCCACCTGCCGACACCTGCCGCTCCTGCATGGCTTCGAGCAGCGCGGCCTGCGTCTTCGGCGGCGTGCGGTTGATTTCGTCCGCCAGCAGAACGTTCGCGAAAAGCGGACCGTGCACGAACTTGAATGAGCGTTCGTGCGTGGCGCGATCCTCGTACAGCACTTCCGTGCCGGTGATGTCCGCGGGCATCAGATCGGGCGTGAACTGAATGCGGTTGAAGTCGAGCGAGAGGCACTTGGCGAGCGTCCGCACGAGCAGCGTTTTCGCCAGGCCCGGCACGCCTTCAAGGATGCAGTGCCCGCGGGAGAAGAGCGAGACGAGCAGTTGTTCGACGACGTCATCCTGCCCGATGATCGTGCCAGCGATCTGTTCTTTGATCCGGTCGCGTGCGCTGCGCAGCGTCGCGAGACCTTCGAGGTCGCCTTGTCCGTTGTTGTGTGCGCTCACGTTGCTCTCCCTGTTCGTGAACCGCCAAGACGCCGAGGCGCCAAGAACGGCCGTTGCTTCAGTTGCTGACTTCTCGCTTTTTCTTCCTTGGCGTTTTGGCGTCTTGGCGGTTTGATCATCACCGCTGATAAATCGGTAAGAACTTGTATGGCAACTGCAGGATGATCAGCCCGATGCTCGTTCCGTAAATCTGCCCGATGCCGTCTCCTGGCCAGCTGCCGTCGTGCGCCTGCATCCTGAGCAGTTGATCGCGCGCGCCGGGGAAATAATCATCCCAGTATTTGTCGCCCGCCTGATAGAAGGCCTGCGACGCGTACAAGTGTGTGTAGAAGTCGTGCCCGCCGCCCTTGCTCCAGCTGCCCTTCTGCTGGTCGAACTGCTTCTTCACGTAATTGAGACACGCGTCGGCGAGCTTGGAGTCATAATCACCCGCGTTGTAAAGCGTGGCGATTGCGGCAGCCGAAATCGCGATGCGCGGCCCGCCGCCGGAACCGAGGGAATATTGAATCCCACCTTCGGGTGTCTTGCACCGCTCGAGATACTTCACCGCCTCTTCGATCGTTCCCTTCGGCACGGTGAAGCCCGCGTTCTGTGCGGCGCGAAGTCCCTGGATCTGCGTAACCGTGACCGAGCCTTCATCGCCCCCACCCGGCGAATAGGTCCATCCGCCGTAGTTGCTCTGCGCGCGGGCGGTGAGATCAATCGCCGCATTCACGATCTTCTTCATCGCGGCGCGATTCCGCTCGTCGGTCTCCATGCCGTAGCACTGGGCCATGAACATGAGCGCGAACCCGTGGCCGTGCATCGGCATGCCGGATTCTTCTGATGCACTGGTGATCAAACCGTTCGGCCGGCCCTGCGTGATGAGATAATTCACCACGCGACGAACGTTGTCCGCATACGGGCCACGATTCGGTGTGTTGCCATTCGCGAGGAACGCCATCCCCGCGAGCGACGCGACCGTCACCGGATAGGCGGTGCAATCCTGGCCATTCGTCCAGTTTCCGTCGTCGCTCTGATTCTTCGCGAGGTAATCGAGACCGTTCTTGATCGCCTTCTGGGTCTGCGGGGTGATGTACTTGGGCAGCAATTCTTCCGCGGCGCGCGCGTGCGTCCCGCTTCGCGCGATGAAGCAGATGATCAGAACGATGATGACAACGTGCTTTCGCATGACGATTACTTGGCGATTTCGAACTGCACGGTGAGCGCGACCTTCATCGGAATTTCGGTGAACATCTGGCTGGTGAGGTCGCTTCCTTCGGCCTGGGCACGCATCTGGTTGCCGTACGGATCGTAGGAAATGTTGACGTTCGGGCTCGCGCCGACGACGCCTTCGCGGATCGATAAAATTTTGCCGAGTTTCACGCCAGAAAGATCCGCGAGCCGCTGCGCGCGGAGTTTGGCGTTATCCATCGCATCTTTATACGCCGCATCGCGCAGGTCTTTCGGATCGGGCAGCTTGAACGTGATCATGCTCTGACCCTGGCCCTGCTGCATCGCGATCTGCATCTGGTAATAATTCTGCGGCAGGCCAGGCCCGACCACGAGCCCATTATCCTTCGCCGTGTCCAGCACCTTCAGCAGCGTGTCCATTAGTTTCTCGTTCTCGATCTTGTCGAGACCTTTGAGCACGAGCTTGAGCTTCTCAGCCACCTGGACCTTGGCTTTCGCGTTCGCGCCGGGGTTCATGCCGCGCATCATCTGCATCTGCATGTTCTGATCGATCGCCTGGTTGACGGTGAATCCCTCCGATTCGATCGAGAGCGAGGGCAGCTTGAGGTTGTTGAGCGCATCGACGGCGTGCTTTTTCGCGTCGCGATATTTCACGATCGCATCGGCGGCGAGCTCGGCATCGCCCGCGACAAGTCCGCTGATCTCGACTTGCGTCGGCCGCGATTTCGCTTCGCCGTTGCCGATGACGGTGATGCCGTCGGTGTCGGCGGCGCGAAGCGGCGCGGCGATGATCAACATTGCGGCTATTGCGATCAGCAATCCGCGGATCCGTTGACTGTTCGACATGGAGCAGATCCTTTTCACCCTGTAGCACGGGCTACCAGCCCGTGCATTCCGTTGATCCGAAAGATGCACGGGCTGGTAGCCCGTGCTACAAGCAATTCGTTACTTCGCCGCGGTTGCGTTCGATGTTGTTTGCAACGGATACGCCGTGACTTTCAGGTTCGAGACCGCGATCAGCTTGTCCTTCAGCACATACAGCTGTCCGCCGAGCGCATCGCGATCGGCTCCGCGGAAGATTTTCACGGTGTTCCCGGTCTTTGCATCGATCTGATAAATGCCACGACTCACGAACGCGTAGAAACTGTCACCAGCCGTGATCGGTCGCATTTCGCCTGTGAGCGCCGGCAATCGCAAGCTCCACAGCATCGGGCGATCGCCGGCCATGTCGATCGCGCTTGCTTCATCGCCGAGCAAAAGCATCCGCTGCGGTGTGATCGCGGCGATCTGCTCGGTTCCGTCAGCCGGGCGGCGCCAGCGAAGCGTCGGTCCGGTGAGATCGATGTCGTACACGCCATCGCCGTTCGTTTCTTTAATGTAAAGATCCCCGCCGCGCAGGGTCGCGACCGCGGGCGATTCGATCGGCTTGTTTACCTGTTCGCCCCAGTAGTAATTCTGGTTGCCCACGACCGGCGGAGCGCCGAACGTGAATGCCCACTCAACGCGCTTGGCGGGCATGTTCACCGCGAGCAGCGCGTAGTTATTCGTGAGCACGTAAACCATCTCGCCGCGCTGGGCCAAAGCCGGCGTGGGAATCTGCGGCTCACCGCGATATGAGTTGCCGACCTGCATCGAGCCCAGCGGCATTGACCATTCGAGCCGTCCCGTGTCGAGCTTGATCGAAAGCAGGCTCATATCGCGCGAATTCTGCGGAAGCGCCATCGCCAACACCGAGCCATTCGAAATGATCGGCGCGCCCGCGAAACTCCACGAGCTGAGCGATCCCGATTCCGACGACCACTTCTGCTTGCCCGTTTCGCTCACGAAACAGGTAAGCCGGAACGGCTCCTGATAATTCACGCGTTTGATCGGCACACGCACCGCGAGCAGATAATCGCCGGCGGTGACGAGCTGATAACGATCGGTGTCGAGCCCGTAGTTCGCGAACTCCTGCGCTTTGCCGATGACGTCGGTGAACTTATCCGTTCGCCACAGCAACTTGCCGGTCTTCGCGTCGAGGGCGAAGCAGATGCCGAGGAAATTCACGTAGACGCGCTTCTCATCCACTGTGGCGGGCGGGATGAAGTTCGTCAGGTTGCTCATCCACTGGCCCCAGCCCATGTTGTTGAGGCTGTTGCGCAGGGCATCCATGATGTCGTCGCCCGCGAATTCCATTTGCCACGCGGGGTCATCTTTGTCGGGGAGGCGGAAGTCGGCGACACGTGCTTCTTCATCGACCGGTTTGGTCGTGCTCGACGAGATCATCGCGTCGATGTAGTCGGAGACGATGACGTCATTTCCGCCGACGGTGACCTTTTCGCTGCCGTACTTTTCGTGAACCGTTTGAGCGAGATCGCGCAGGCGCGTGATCTGCCCGCTGCGCGAAAGCGCTGTGGCGCGTTTCACGCAGAGCTTGGCGAGCGAAAGATCGGCGTCGGGCGCGTTGGACATGATCGACGCCCACACCGACTCGGCCGCGAGGAAATCGCCGGTTTCGAAATACGCGTCGCCCAACCGATCCGCCGCCTGTGGGCCGACGCTCGTCACGAAATACTGTTCGTAGATTTTTCGAAGGGAAGGGATTTCATCTGATGCTTCCGGTGCCTTCGCCTGCTCGAACATCTGCTTCGCCTTGGCATCATTAAAAGCACGAAACGCCTCACGGCCTTCCGGCGGAAGCGACACGAGGCTCTTGAAGATGCGCACGTTGCTCGGGAACCAGAATCCATCCTTCGCCTGGATCATTCCGCGCGATGGCGTTTCGGTCAGCGTGGTGATCGATCGAAACGCAAGGTCCCACGCTTTCTTGTCGCGGTAACGTTCGAAGTCGGACAAAGCGTCGATGATCTTTCGATCTTCTTTTTTAAGTTGGAATCCGCCGGGCTGGTTGGTCTGCGTTTCGTCGTCCCCTCCCTGCTGAACCATCATTTGCTGACCGAACGCGCGCGGCGCAAGCACCCCGATCGCGAGGATCAGTGCGCACAACGACTGTAGACACCGCCTCATGCAGTCATCAACGGCGAGTGGTCGCAAGGAATGACCCTCAACTGGGTTTATCTACCCGCCCTGTGGGGACGCCCGTCACCGAAGAGCAAGGGGTATCTCCGCAGGCCCGCAAAGTCAACCCCGCCGGCCGGGGCGACCACTCCATAGTGGCCGCTCGCGCGCAGAACGGGACATGAAACATAGTCGCAGAAGAATGGGAAAGGTTTCAAAAAGAAAACGGAACGATTTTTAGAAGCGGTGCTGAGGTAAGCAGTGCCGAGGCGAGACAAAAAAAGGCCGAGGTCGGATTCGAACCGACGAATCACGGATTTGCAATCCGTTCCCTTAGTCCACTTGGGTACTCGGCCGCGAGTGAAGAACATTATCCGGTGAAGACGCTGCGATCAACTGCGAGATTCGCAACGCTTGCTCTTCACTCATTTTGCAGAGGGATTCTGCGATTTGCTCGTCACTCAGGGGTGACAAGGCGATGAGATTTTTTTTAAGGTCAGACTGCGTATCACTGACAGTTTCTGCCGGTGGTTGGTCTACCTTTGGTCTACCTGTTGGTCTACCTGAACCGACCGGGAGAGCATCCGTTCCGGTCTTCAGTTCCACCACCTTCTCTGGTGGATTTAGCGGAGAAGCCAGACGACTGATCGCGGCGAACATGCTCAGAAGTTCCGCATGAGCATAGCCATCAGTTACGTCCGACGCTGCGTGACGCATAAGACCCTTCTTGACTGCTCGGCTCGTGTGTACGCGGTCAAGCTGAGTTTGGAAGGTGTGACGCAATGCGTGGAAGTCCAATCGTCGATTCTTCTCATCGACCATCGACAGCGGAGATTCACTAGGACACGGCGGAGCAGTGCGGGTGGTGTGGTTCTGTTGTGCCTCATCGCTTCCATCATCGCCGTGGGGCACTTCGCTTGTGATACGTCCTCCAGTTCATCCGCCCCGCCACAGACCGCGGCTGCATCATCGGCGACACCGAGGCCGCAAGCTGCCGCCTCACAGCCGGTAGCACAAGCACAGACCGCCGCTACTCAGCCGACACTGGAAAGTCAGCTTGCCGCTACACAAGCGAAGCTCACAGCGGACAAGAGCAGACTCGCAACATTGCAGGCTAGTTCCGCCGATCGCGTGAAAGACGATCCTGAGCTTGTCTCCGCGATGGTCTATGAAGCGTCCGCAGAGAAGGCAGTGAAAGAAGCTAGAGCCAATCCGAACGGGAGCAGCGTATCGGCCACTAGTTCAGTTTGGATGTCCGCCAAGAATGACACAACCAAGATTCGCGATCGGTTAATCGCAGATGATCCGGACGTGTTACAAGCGTCACGCGATGTCTCTACGGACGTTGCTGAAGTGGCACGGATTCAGCAGGCGATTACCCAAAGAGACACGGCCCTTGCACAAGCGAGGCAACAGCAACTCCTACAGCAACAGCAAGCACTACAGACACAACAAGCTCAACAGACGGCGGCCCTCGCCAGTCGCCCGGATTTAACGAACAGTCAACCAAGTCAACCGCAAGCCTACAGCACTCCCGCCCCTTCTGGCGGTTACTACGGGAGCGGAAAGACCCAACACGTGAATGGGTACACACGGAAGGACGGAACGTACGTTCACTCGTACAATCGTCGGCCGGGAAGGTGAGAGATCGACTGGCTCTACAAAATACCCGGCGTGAATCAGTCATGAGCGTTTCTGTTCTTGTCACGCTGGATCGGTCGAGGTTGAGGATACTTTCGTCTGCCCTCTTTCCAAGCTTTACTTGGCTTGGGGTCCGATTCTGTCGTCGCCTCGGCCTTCTTAGCGAACTCTTCAAATCTTCCCTCGAATTGTTTTCGCCAATACGTTTCACGCTTGACCGCCAGCAGGAAACGAATTCCGTAACCGGTCACCTTCAAGTCGTATTCTATCGCTCCGGCGAAATCCCGTTCGGGAAGTGCAAAGTCCTCGATTAAGCCGAGACGCCTCAAATTATCAATACTAAGTGCGGCCACGTCGGCAGTAACCTTCAGATTGCTCCTCACAGTCATCGTGAGCGAGTATTCACCCCAGGCGTATTCTTGGCCCTGCGGTCCTAGTTCCTGTTTGTTGGCTTTCTTTTGTTGGCGGTCCTTCCAGTTCGCTTCATCTTTTCCGTCGATCATCTCTAAGACTTTGGCGTCGAGCGGGCTAAGCTGGCCGAGTGTTTTAGCGAACGAAGGATGCGTGGCGGCTCCATCGGCGTCGAGTTCCGATGCCATCAGGTTGGCGAACATGTCGGACAGGGTTGGGTCGTCGGTGTTGGCTGCTTCGTCCAAAAGCGGAACCACAATATTCGGCTCCAGTTGTTTCGGTGTTACTCCCTTCGATTCGAGAATCTTCTTCGTCTTCAGAACAAGATTCACCTTGTTTCGCAGTCGCCAGTGTTGAACCGTGTCCTCCAGCATTCCGCCGATCTGGGTGAGTGACGGTTTCAGGACCAAATCGAGATATTCACGGGCATTCTTGAGAGACTCGCCGAATACCTGAAGCTGTTCCGGTGGAATCATGGGGTGATGCTACCGAAAAAGATTTATGTAGCGGTTAGAAACTGACGTGGATTCTCTACGGTTACCGATCTGACTCTTCTCGGCAATTGACTTAGTGCGGCGATGACGGCTCGTGTCGATGGCGACAGATAAGACCAAACTTCAGAAAGAGAATTGAGTTGGTCTACCCTGTGGTCCGCTTCGCAAAAAAACCCAGACTTTTCTGGGTGATTCAACGATTCCACTTCCCCCACTTGGGTACTCGGCCAGGGACGACAGAGTTTAGTCGCGACGCTGAATCTTCTCAACCGTTCGAATCAGTCCTCGTTGAAGACCTTGTGTCGCGGCCGGGAGCGGAGGATTTCGGCTTTGCCCCAAGCGACGGCTTTGGCGAACTCGGGGCTGTTCAGGAACTTCGCGTAGGCTTCTTTGGATTCCCACTGGCTGAGGATGACGTAGCTGCCCTTGGATTCGATGTCTTCGTACATGTGCGATTCGACGTGGCCGGGGAGGGTCTTGAGCAGCTTCAGCACGTTGAGGAAGCCCTGCTCGAATTCTTCTTCCTTCCCGGGCTTCACTTCGTAATGCATGCCGATCGTGGTCATCGGCCGCCATCGTAGCACGGGTTTTCAAGCGGTGCATCTTTGTCGGTAAGATGCATGCGTCGAAAACCTTCTGCCTGGAACCGGAGATCCAATGAATACGCATCCGCTCACCGCCGCGCAGGTCAAGCAATTCAACGATGAAGGCTACCTCATCCGCCGCGGGTATTACGACCGCGAGGAGATGGATCTGCTGCTGCAGACCGCGCGGGCGGATCACAATATGCTCAGTCACAACATTCCGGTGAAGGACGCGAGCGGGCGGCAGAGTCAGCTGTCGCTTTGGAATCATCCGGGCGATGACATCTACGGCATGTTCTCGCGCGGGCGGCGGATGGTCGATGCGATGGAGCAACTACTTAGCGACGAGGTGTATCACTACCACTCGAAGATGATGCTGAAGGAGCCGAAGGTCGGCGGAGCGTGGGAGTGGCATCAGGATTACGGGTATTGGTATCAGAACGGTTGCCTGCTCCCGGATATGGCGAGCGGGCTGATCGCGGTCGATCGCGCGACGAAGGAGAATGGTTGCCTGCAACTCCTCGCGGGGACGCATAAGATGGGCCGCGTCGAGCACGGAAAGTTCGGCGAGCAAACCGGCGCGGACCCCGAGCGCGTGAAGGTCGCGATCCAGCGTTATCCGATGGTTTATTTCGAAGCCGAGCCCGGCGATGTGCTGTTCTTTCACGCGAACGTGCTGCACGCATCCGCGGCGAACACGAGCCAGAATCCGCGGTGGTCGCTCATCTGCTGTTATAACACGAAGACAAACGATCCATACAAGAAATCGCATCACCCGAATTACACGCCGCTGAAGAAGGTGGATGACGACATGATCAAGAAAGTCGGAGCGAAGGGATCGAGCGATGATCAGAATTCATTCCTCAAGAAAGAGGAAGATCAAACGATCGCCGCGGGAAAGAAATAAAATCACTTGCAGGTATAAATCCGAGCGCGTGCCTGCATAAAATTAACCGGGGCTCACAACTGCGAACCTTCGCAAGGCGGGCCTTATGCGAACACGCGAAATTGATCCACAACGCTGGGAACCTTTCTTCAGCGATTTCACTCATCTCCATCACGGCAAGCATGTCAATGTCGAGACGCTGGGCGCTGGCGTCGGCGTGCGATCGGCGATGAACGATCGCCCGCTCGTTGGCGTTGTGCTGGGCGAAACGCCTTCGCACGAACCAGCGATCGAAGTCATTGTCGGCGACGACATTCACACCAATCACAGCATCGCAGCCGCGACGAAAGTGCGCCTCGCCGAGGAGGAAAATGGGCATGCGATCGCGCTGGAGGTCGAATCCGCGGACGGCATTGTCACGATGGTTCGATTCATGCCGCCGTGTGAAGGTTTCCCGCCTGGCTATCGCGTCTCGTAGAGACAAAGGAGACATCATGAATCGCAGAGTCGTCACCATTCCGGAGATTGGTCTGATTGCGCTGACGCGCGGATTGCTCGGCGCAGGAATCGGATTGCTCGTGGCGGATCGATTGAGCAAAGAGCAGCGCCGCGCCGTTGGCTGGACACTGGTCGGCGTGGGCGCGATCACCACGATTCCGCTCGCCACGATTGTGTTGCGCAGCAAGGAGCACTGGCCGCATCGGCATGAACACAGTGAGCCGGTCACGCGCGAACAGGATCTGGTTTCGTCAGCGATTTAGCGCGCGTGAGCCTTTCGCGTGCGCGCCGCTTTCTTCGCGGCGGTTGATCGCTCCGCGGGGCCTTTCGTCCGTGCCGCTTTTTTCGCGGCCATCGAGCGTTCCTCGGGCGATCGCTTTTCCGCGGCGCTGTGTGCCTGGCGCGCGAGCGCCTTGTGCGAGGCGGCGCTGTGGCCTTCGCGCTTGAGCGCTTTGAGCGTGGCACGCGATCGCTTGGCCGAGGTTTTCGTTCGCGATCGCGCCCCGTGACCTCGTGCGTAATCGCGCTCGGCGCTTTTCCGCGTGGTTTCTTTGGCCTCGCCCTTCCCCGGAGGCGGCAACTCAACGCCGGCCCGTCGAGCCTTGGACAATCCGATCGCAATGGCTTGCTTGGCCGACCGCGCGCCGTGTTTCCCTTCGCGAATGTGCTCCATCTCCTCGCGAACAAACTCGCCGGCCTGCGTTGATGCGGCTTTTCCTTCGCGTTTATCACGCCGTGCTCGTTCGATCGTTTTCTTTTCAGGCATGAGATCTCCTGTTGAGTTTCACCTTCGCGCGCATTTGACGAATTTGACAACTCCAAATCTCGCGTGGTGCAATGCCGCGAAGTGGAGACAACCCGCTCAACCGCGTTGCGATATCTCCCCGACTTGCCGCGAGACAAGCGCGTCGGCATAGGTTGCATTGGCGCCGGATTCATCATGGCGGACTGTCAGTTGGTGGCATATCGCGCAAACGGTTTGAATCCGATCGCCATCGCCTCGCAGAATCCTGAGAAAGCGCGTGCCGTCGCGAAGCGACACGAGATCGACCGCGCGTACGACAACTACGGCGAACTGCTCAATAATTCCCGCGTCGAGGTGCTGGACATCGCGGTCCCTCCGGACGTTCAATTGTCAATCATCCGCGACGCCGTGAAGCACAATGATCACATTCGCGGAATCCTCGCGCAAAAGCCGCTCGGAATGAATCTGGCGGAAGCCCAGGAAAGTGTCCGTCTGTGTCGAGAAGCAGGCATTGAGCTCGCGGTGAACCAGAACATGCGGTTCGATCATTCAGTCCGCGCGTGCAAAGACCTGCTCGACCGCAGATTGCTCGGCGAGCCAGTGCTGGCGACGATCGATATGCGGGGGATCCCGCACTGGATGCCGTGGCAACAGCGCCTCGGCTGGGTCACGCTACGGATCATGAGCATCCATCATCTCGACACCTTCCGCTACTGGCTGGGCGATCCAGTGCGCGTCTTCGCGAGCGTGCGGCCGGATCCAAGGACCGCGAAGAAGTTTCCGCACGAGGACGGCATCTGCCTGTACATCCTCGAATTTGCCAACGGCGCGCGAGCGATGGGTTGCGACGATGTCTGGGCCGGGCCGGCGCTCGAAGGCGCTGAATCGGATATTGGTATTAAATGGCGCGTCGAAGGTACCGAAGGCATCGCGCGCGGGACGATCGGCTGGCCGAGCTATCCCGCGCGCACGCCGAGCACGATCGATTACACGACGACTGCCGAGAAGAAATGGCACTCGCCGCGGTGGGAAGAGGCATGGTTCCCCGACGCGTTCATCGGGCCAATGGCGGAGTTGCTCATCGCGCTGGAAGAGAAACGGAAACCGTGCATCAGCGGTGAGGATAATCTCAAGACGATGGCGCTCGTCGATGCGTGTTACCAATCGGCGCGCGAGCATCGTTGCATCGACTTGTAGTGCCTAAGCTCATGACGCCCTCCGGCAAACATCCCGCACTGGATTACGAGCAGCGCGGCGATTTGTGTCCGGTTCAGACGCCAATTCAGATTGAGGAACTCGCGGATCGCACGCGCTTTATTGACCCGCCCAACATTCGAAACGTTCTCCAATCGCTCGTGTGGGCATTTCTATTGTTGGTTGTCGGGACGGCGATGTTCGTTGCTCTTAAACCCTGGCACCTCGGTGCGACGGCGTTAGGTCCGTGGTGGCCCAAGCGAGCGTTCGGCGCTTTAATATCGCTTCTATTCATATCAGCTGCCGCTGGCTTGGGACGCATGGCCGCCAGATGTGCGAAGTATCCGACAATCATTGAAATTGGGCCGGAGCGATTCAGCATGACCTGGCCATCGCAACGCTGCGCATCGTATCCGGCAGAGCAGATCAGCGGAATTGCGCTGGATACGTCGTTACCATTTCTTCCGGACGGCAAATGGCTCAACTCTCTGCGGATTCAATTCGTAGATAGAGGATATTTCAACATCCTGCCGGCGCGGCCGCGCGCGGAAATTAAGTGGCTGGCAACTCAGTTACTCATTCGACTCCCGAAACGTTCTTTTTCAAAGGTCGATGCGCTCGACTATAGCGGGACGTACCGCAACCGAGCGAAGAAAGTTCGCGTCGCGGCCGGATCGGATCCGCCAAGTTTCGTCGAGGTCCGAACTGACGGAACCGTTCTTGTCTTTCCAAAGGTCGATTTCGCGACCGGCGCGCGAAGTGTTCTCGCGCGGGTTGCGAGCAATAACGGTGGTCGAATCGAATTCCGTTCGCAGAGCCACACCAGTGAACCATTTGCGATCATCGAGCTTGCATCGGGTTCCGCTGCGCCGGAATGGAAATCGGTAACCGCCCGGATCGATCCTAAGACATACCTGAGAGGTGAGCTGCGAGTATTTCTAACCTTCTGCGGTGACGGAAGTCCGATGCAGATCGAGTATTTTCAACTGCAGTCGGATGGTGAGAATCACGGCGCAGGTACTTAAACAACGGAAAACAAATGAAACTCGGTTTGATCAACTCCGCGTTTGCTCAAGCGGGCAAGGGCACCGCCTTCGGTATCGAGCAGACCAAGCGGATTGGCTTCGACACGGTGGACATCTTCACCGATCCGCTGGACATCGATGTGGTCGAGCGAAAGCTCATCAAAGACACTGCGAAGAAATGCGAGCTGCCGATCAAGAGCCTGTGCTGCGTGGCGGTGGGCTTGGTGGATTTTAATCCGTCGGTGCAGCGGTTCAGTGTGGATCGCGTGAAGGCGTTTCTCGATCTGACGTACGAGCTTGAGGCGGAGAATGTACTGCTTGTGGTCGGCGAATACATCTGGCAGCAGGAAGTGATTCCGCCGGCGGCGCAGTGGCAGACGGCGGTCGAGAACGTGCGAAAGTGCGGAGAGCATGCGCAAAAGCTGGGCCTGGAAATCGCGATCGAGCTCGAGCCATTCAAGCTCTCGCTCGTCAACAGCGTCGACACGATGCTCGCGTTTCTCGATGACATTGGCCTGCCGAACGTTCAGGCGAACTGCGACATCTCGCATCTGCATCTGGTGAAGGCGGATCCGAAAGAGATCGCGCGATTGAAGGGCCGCATCGCGCACGTGCATCTGTCAGATTGCAACGGCGTCACGCACGGCGATCTTCCGCCGGGGCGAGGCATTACTCCGATCGTCGATTATCTCCGGGCGATTCGTGACACTGGTTTCAATCGCACGGTAAGCATCGAGCTCGAATATTCGCCGGAGCCGGACAAGATCGTCGAGTGGGTGGAAGAGGCATATCGCGAGACGGACAAGATCATGCGCGAGCTGAATTGCCGGAAGTAATATTCAAGCGAGGATCATCATTCCGTCAGCCGGAAGATCCAGGTGGATCCACGCGCGGCCGTCCGGTTCCTGCTGCACGGTGACGGTCTGATCCGCGGGCGGATTCTTCAATTGCTCGGGATTCCAATCGCCGCGATAGAGCACGGTCAACGCCGAGCCGGGCGGATGAATCGTCGCGTCCACGGTGACATCCGCGCCGCGGGCGTCGATGCCGTGCGTGTTCAGAGCGACGAGGACGGATCGTCCTTCGTGCAGCCGCGACCAGGCAAGCAGTTCGCCCTGGCCTGAGGGCCCGAACTGCTCGCCGAGCACGCGCGTCTCGCGGACGTGAAGCGATCCGTGCTGCAGGCAGAGTCCGACGTGATCCGCCTTATTGCGCAAACGCGCGATCGCGGCGATGCGCGCATACGTTGGATGCTGTTCGTTGAAAAAGTGACAGCCGCTGGTGATGTACGAACCGAACGTTCCGCCGAACATGGATTCGCGGATGTAACGGTCGGCCTCGGGAACCCGACCGTCCGCCCAGCGCGGCTCGATCGATTCATCGTGATCGGCTTCGGCCCCGACCAGCGCCTGCTCGGTCCCGTAATAAATGCACGGAATTCCGGGCGTCGTGAGCTGCACGCCGACCGCGTGCGCCGTTTGCGCGAGCGGGTCGGCCGCCGAATTCTGCCACGCGAAGCGGTGCTTGGTGTGCTTCCATACCATGTCGTGATCGTCGATCACCGTGACGTGATGCTTGCCCATCTGCCGAACGATGCCGAGCTCGTCGCGACCACCGAAGTGGCAAAAGAATTCCTCCGGGGGCGCGAGGCCCTTCACCATCATCTCGAGGCGCCCGGGCGCGCTTTCGATGTCGAGAACCGCATCAAGGTTGGGACCATTGGGATCGACATATTTTCGAACGATCTCCGGACTGCCGGTGACTTCACCAAGCAGGAGAAAATTCGTCTTGCCCAGTCGCCGCGCGAACGTGCGAATGTCGTGGCAAAAGATCGCCGAGATCTCCCGTGGCATGTGTTTGACGGTGTCGATGCGGAAACCGTCGCAGTCGCTCAGCGCGATCCAGTATTGATAGACGCGCACGCAGGCGTCGAGGCATTCAGACTTCTCGAGCTTCAGGTCCTTAAGCGATCCAAAATCGCCTCGCCGGAATTCGGCTTCGGGTGAATCCATCTTCTGCGGATCGTCCCAGTTTCTGATCTCGCCCGCGCGGCTGTACCACTCGGGATCCTGAAACTCCTTCGGCCACACCCCGTCTTCCAATCCTTGGATCTGCGGAACGCTTTTGCCTTCGCGCGAGCGCCAGCCGTGCATGGGGTATTCGCCTTCGTGATACGGCACCGTCTCGCGCGGGTGACCATTGTCGTCGTAGAACCAGTTGTTCCCGGTGTGATTGAAGATGATGTCAAGCACAACGTAGATGCCCATGTCGTGGGCCGCGTCGACCAGATCACGAAGATCCTGCCGCGTCCCGAAGCGCGGGTCGACATCGAGAAAGTTCTGGATGCCGTAGCCGTGATAGCTCGGCAGGTCGATACGCTGCTTCCACATCGGCCCGACCCACAGCGCCGTCACGCCGAGCAATTTGAGATACGGCAGCTTGCTTCGCGCGCCTTGAAGCGTCCCACCCTGAAAGTTTCGCCCGGCTTCCATCCACGCCTTTTTGTCCTGCGCGCGGAATTGCTCGGGATTGTGCCGGTCGAACATCGGCCGGCCGGCTTCACGACCGTCGCTGAAACGATCCGGGAGCAAGAAGTAAAGAATCTGGGAATCCCAATTGTCGGGACTCGGATGGACCCGCCCGCGGGGCTGCAGGTTGGCCAGTTCAAGCGTGGTTGGTGCAGTCGGTTCGATCTCAGTCAGCACAAATAAACGTCTCCTCCAGTCGGTCATTTCCTTGTAACCAATCCGCCGAATGCTGGCAGCGCAGAAAGCGTTCTCGCAGATTTCTGGCGATGCCGGCCCTTTCCCCTCGACACACCCGGCCGCGGGCCGTTATCCTTTGTTGCGGGACGGTCTCGAGGTGAACTTGGGGAAGCTGACGATCAAAGTCGAGCAACGACCGACGGCAGCGGTCGTTACCCTGGCAGGCGAAGCCGGACAGGAAGAGGCCGACGCGCTCGAGAAGCAGCTCAAAACTGTTCTCGACAGCCCCGCGAATCTTGTCGTGCTTGACCTGTCGAATCTCACATACATTGCAAGTCTGGGCATCGGTCCGCTGGTTAGCTTCCGCAACGAAATGACCCGACAAGGTCGGCGCGTGGTGATCACCGCCCCGCCGTCGCTCGTGCGTGAAACGCTTCGCCGCGCGAGTCTGCAACGGATCTTTGGAATTTATTCGACGATCGAAGAAGCCCTCAGCGAGCCAGCGCGCGCCGGAATGTGATCACTTCTTGGAAAGTGAGGCGGGACGTGGCGAATCTCAAGATCGATATTGAACAAAAACCGCAGGGGGTTGTCGCGCGCCTCACCGGCGAGGCGGGCGTCGACGAAGCCGACGAGCTCGATCGCAGCCTGCGACTGCTTACCGCGGCCAAACCGGCTTTGGCGGTGCTCGATTTGGCGGGCATGAGCTACATCGCGAGCATGGGCATCGGCGCGCTGGTGAAGTTCCGCAACGAGATTTCTCACGCGGGTGGCCGCGTTGTGCTCGCGGCGCTCCGGCCGCTGGTCCTCGACACATTCAAGCACGCGGGGCTGCTGCGCGTGTTTCAGGCTTATCCGACGGTCGATGATGCGATCCGCTCAGCGCCTGTGCCGAGCGCGGGATCCGCGGCACAAACCGGTCTCCCCAAGTAGGGTGTGCTTCAGCACACCGTTTGTGCGCCTACCCATGGGGTGCTGATGCACACCCTACGAAGAGAATCGCAGCACATTGAGCGGCTCCTCCCATCGCGAGGCGGCGTTCGACCGCTCGAACTTCCCGCCTGTATAACGATCGATCGTTTTCTCCCAAAACGCGACCGCCGGCTTGTTCTGCGAGAATTGTTCGACCTTCCACCGTCCCCGGAAGCGATTGAAGAGTTCGTGTGCGATGCGCTGGCCGACGCCCTGCCCGCGGAATTTTCGCAGGACGAAAAAGTCGGTCACGGAGAAATCGACATCGGGTTCCGCGTTCCTCCCCAGGATCAGCACGAAGCCGGCCAATTCATCGCTGGCGCGGAGCATGAAGGCGTGTTTGCCGGGCTCAGCCCAATAGGATTCGAGGTCATCACATCCGCCGAAACGTCCGTCGGGTTTGCACGGCCAGCCCATATACTCGGCCATGTCATAGACGTAGTAACTTGACAGATTTCGCGCAATGACGAGGTCTCCGGCCGTCGCTTCATGCAGTGTCACTTCCATGCGAAACCTCATTTCTCGTCGAGTCGCATCGCGAAGTGAATCTGCCGCGCAACCTCTTGGAAACCGAGCGAGGGATACAACTTCTGACCAATCGGATTCTGCTCCAACGTCTCGATCTTCGCGACGCTCATCTTTCGTTCGCGGAAGAAATGTAAGGCGTGGTCGAGGAGTGCGCGGCCCAATCCTTTCCCCTGATGATTCGGATCGACCGCGAGATTTGGGATCCAGCCGATGCCGCTTGTGTGATTCAGCCGCGTCGTGACGTAGCCAACGATCTGGGTCTTCTCATCGAGCGCAACGAACACGCCGTCGGGCTGGGCGCGGCAATCGTCCGCGATCGCATTCACCTTTCGCGTTTGCCAATCACCCTGGCCGAAGGGACCGAGCAGTTGCTCCATATTTCGATCAATCGAGACGGGACCGAAAGTCTGGGCAGTGATCTCCTGCAAACGTGGCAGATCGGACGAT
This sequence comes from Phycisphaerae bacterium, assembly GCA_025924315.1. Lineage (GTDB taxonomy): Bacteria > Planctomycetota > Phycisphaerae > Tepidisphaerales > Tepidisphaeraceae > JAICIO01. Next base: position 115,044 of record JAICIO010000001.1, on the reverse strand, counting down.
TGGAATACTCGGATCGTGTAGCTCATCGCGGTCTTTCAAACTCTCTGAAAGGTCAATCCCTTTTGGCACGAATGCCGTATGATTTACCGGATGAACATCGTCACCGCCATCACCGGCGCGAGCGGCGCGCTGTATGCGCAACGGTTTATTCACGGGCTTGTCGCGGCGGGCGTGCAGACGCATCTCGTGATCTCGCCGCTGGGTCGACGGTTGCTGCATGATGAACTCGGGATGGAGAGCGTTGATCTGGGCGTGCTGGCCGGGACGGATGATCACAACATCTCGCTCTACAGCTACAACGACGTCGGCGCGAAGCTCGCCAGCGGATCGTTTCTTCACGACGGCATGGTGATCGTCCCCTGCTCGAGCAACACCCTCGGGGCCGTCGCACATGGCCTCGGCGACAACCTCATCGCCCGCGCCGCCGCGGTCACATTGAAGGAGCGCCGGAAATTAATTTTGTGCCATCGCGAAATGCCGCTCTCGCCGATCGACGTGAACAATTACAAGGTGCTGACCGACGCGGGCGTGATTCTCGCCCCGGCAAATCCGGGGTTTTATTTGAACCCCGCCACGGTCGGTGAAGTGGTTGACTTTGTCGCGGGGAAGCTTCTCGATCTCATCGGCGTGCCCCATACATTTGACACGCGGTGGGATCCAAAGAATATTCGACCACCAGCGAAGAGCGTTTAGGGGTCGTTCGCCGGGGACCGTGGCTATGCGGGATGCTCTTTTCGCCATCGGAGGGTGTGCTGATGTTTGTGTTCACGCGCGGGGTCGATGAATGGCTGGTGATCGGCGATGACATTTTTGTGGCGCCGACCGATATCGATGAGAAGTCCGTTCGCCTGATCGCCAAGGGCCGCATGCTCGGCGGACCGAACGACGGCGGAACGTTTCAGACCGCTCACGAGCTGAGCAAAGGCCAGTCCTTTCCGATCGGCCCGATGATCCAGGTGACGCTGGTCGAAGTGCGGGGCGACGTGGTGCGCCTCGGCATCAACGCGCCGCCGCATTTGGCGCTTCACCGAAAGGAATCGCCGAACTCGATCAAGGAAGACAAAGAGTGAAATGGAACCACAGATGAACACCGATAAACACTGATCCGTGTTCATCTGTGTTAATCCGTGGTTTCAATCCAATGACTTTCGCTTCTGCACCGATTCCCCACACGCCAAAAGCACCGACGTCTTTTGCGGCGAGATTCTCGCTCTTTGCCCGTGACATCAAAATCAGTCACACCGTCTTCGCAATGCCGTGGGCGCTGCTCGCGACCTTCCTCGCGGCAGGCGGTTGGCCCCATGCATTTCAGCTCGTTCTGATCGTGATCTGCATGATCTGCGCCCGCACCGTCGCGATGGCCGCGAATCGACTGCTGGACGCGAAGCTTGACGCGCAGAATCCTCGTACAGCCCGTCGCGCCATTCCGAGTGGGCAACTCCCGGTCGCGTTCGTCGCAACCACCCTTTTCGTCTGCGCCGTTGGTTTTATCGCGGCGACCTATGGCTTTTACTGGAAGTACGGCAATGTCTGGCCACTTGCGCTGTCGATTCCCGTGCTGATCTTCGTCAGTTCGTACCCGCTGCTTAAGCGGTTCACGCGCCTCTGCCATTACTACCTCGGCGCATCGCTGGCGCTTGCACCGGTTTGTGCCTGGATCGCGATCGCCGGTCGGTTGAGTTGGGAACCGGTCCTCATGGCCGCCGCGGTGCTGACCTGGACCGCGGCGTTTGACATCATCTACGCGTGCCAGGATTACGAGAGCGACCTCGCCTGCGGAGTCTTTTCGGTTCCCTCGAAGTTCGGCATTTCGGCTGCGCTGTGGATCAGTCGCTTCACGCACCTGATTTGCGTCGCGATGCTTGTCCTGCTCGGGCTCTATTCGCCCGCCCTTTCGACGCTGTATTTCATCGGCGTCGGAATCGCGGTCGCGCTGCTGATCGTCGAACACTCTCTTGTCCGACCAACTGATCTGTCGAAAGTCGGCCTCGCTTTTTTTACGATCAACGGCATCATCAGCCTGCTGCTCGGCACGTTGGGCATTCTCGACGTCCTCTTTTGAATCCTGTAGGGTGCGCTTCAGCGCACCGGTTATTACTTCGCGCGCACAAGGAATAACCGGTGCGCTGAAGCGCCCCCTACGGAGACTTTATGAACCGATTGATCGTTGTCGTGGTCGCGCTCGTGATGTTCGTCGGCTGCAAGAGCCATCCCAAGCCGGAAGTCACCGAGCAGGACGTTTACAACGAAGCGAAGATGACGAGCCTGCCGACGCCGGTGCGTGCGTCGTTCAATCGCGATCATCCCGGCGCCGCTGCCCTCAGCTCCCAGATCATTCACACCGCCACCGGGCCCGCGGCGTATGAGATCACTTATCGCGAAGCGAACCAGACTCAAAAAGCGTGGTACCGCGAAGACGGGTCGCCCGCCGAGCCGGCGGAGCATCGCTGATTCATGTTTAGCCCCCGCGGCCACGCGGGGATGAACCCGTCGAACCAAACCCCCGCGTGGCCGCGGGGGCTAAACGTTGAGCGATTCGGATCACTCGTCGGCTTCACCCTTCGCGTCGCTGGCCTTCCCGTTCGCAGCGCGCTTGCCTTCGCGCGAATCGTGCCAGAGCGGCGCGATGTTCTTCGAATTCCACTCGTCGTATTTCGCCTTGAGCCGCTTCACCTCGTCGGGCTGCGCGGACGCGAGATCGTGCGTTTCGCTCATGTCTTTGCCGAGATCGAATAGCATCGTCCCATCCGGATTATTGTGCATGAGTTTCATATTCCCATCGCGGATCGCCCACTGCGGGCCGAAGCGCCAGTAAAGCGACTCGTGAATGACGTCCTTGTTTCCTTCCTTTAGGAAGGGCAAGAGGTTTGCGCCATCGAGGTTCACATTCTCGGGCTTTTCCGCGCCGGCGGCGGCGAGCGCTGTCGGAAAAATATCGAGCGACACGACGGTGCGATCGTCGACTTTCCCCGCCGGGATATGGCCGTTCCATTGGATGCAAAACGGCTCGCGAATTCCGCCTTCAAAGACCTGCCCCTTGAACCCGCGCAGTGGCGTGTTGCGCGAACCGTTGCTGCCGGTCGGTCCGCCATTGTCGCTGATGAAGAAGATCAGCGTGCTGTCTTCGATCTTGTGATCGCGCAGCTTTCCGAGCACTACTCCGACCGCGTCGTCGAGCGCGGACAGCTTCGCGAGAAGCGTTCGCCGTTTCTTGTCCGGCTCTTCCTTAAATCGGTCGAGATATTTCTCCGCCGCCTGCATCGGCGTGTGAACCGCGTTGAACGCGAGATAGAGAAAGAACGGCTTGTCTTCACTTGCATGTCGATCGACAAAATCTCCTGCTTCGCGGCCGAAGTCGTCGGTCAGGTACGTGACCGATTCGACTGGCTTCTCGCCGCGCAACACCGAGTTCTTCGCGATTTTGCCCGCGGTCACTTCGGTGTACGAGTGCGCGCCTCCGAGAAAGCCGTAGAACTCATCAAACCCGCGATGCGTCGGCATCATCTCGGTCTTGAAACCGAGGTGCCATTTGCCGATCGCGCCCGTCGTGTAACCGGCGCTTTTGAAAGCCTGCCCCATTGTGATTTGATCGAGGGGCAGCCCGAAATTCTCGGGCGTGTTCGGACCTGGATTCACTTCGTGGCCGAAGCGCGTCTGATAACGACCGGTCATCAAGCCGGCCCGCGTTGGGCTGCACACCGGACACGTGACGTAGCCGTTGGTAAACCGCACGCCGGCCTTGGCGATGGTGTCCACGTTCGGCGTGCGGACGTCCTTTTCCTGCCCCTGCGCGCCGATGTCCGCGTACCCGAGATCGTCCGCGACGATCACGAGGATATTCGGGCGTTTGGCGTCCGCGCTCGCGCGCAACACAAGTGCAAGCGTCAGCAGCACGCATGCGATCCGGATTACTCTGTTCACGGTTCCTCCCTTGCCCTGTTTTCAAAAGTCGTGACGACTCTTTCGCAGTCGGCGGACTCGCCTATACTGTCAGCGTAATGTCCAACGACGGTTTTGTATCGGATCCAACGCTGAATTCCATCCGCGAGAAGGTTCTGGCGGGCAAGGTGCTCTCATACGACGATGGCGTGGCGCTGTACCACAGCCGCGATCTGCACGGCATCGGTCGGCTCGCGAACATCGTCCGTGAGCGGTTGCATGGCGATAAGACCTACTACAACCGCAACCGGCACATCAACTACACCAACGTCTGCGCGCTCAGCTGCAAGTTCTGCTCCTTCTACCGCAAGCGCGGCGAAGAAGGCGCATATGAGATGCCGATCGAACAGGTCGTCGCGACCGCGAAGAAGGCCGCCGACGCCGGCGCGACCGAAGTGCACATCGTCGGCGGGCTCCATCCATGGCTCAAGTTCGACTACTACCTCGACATGCTGCGTGGCGTGAAGTCGGCTTGTCCACAGCTTCACGTGAAAGCGTTCACGGCGATCGAGATTGTTCACTTCACGCGCGTGGCGCGGATGAGGATTGAAGAAGTGCTGAGCGCCCTTCGCGACGCCGGCCTCGGCTCATTGCCTGGCGGTGGCGCGGAGATCTTCGACGAGCGCGTGCACGCAGAAGTGTTCAAGGGCAAGGTCGGCGCGAACAAGTGGTTCGAGGTTCATCGCACCGCCCATCGGCTCGGCATCTACAGCAACGCGACGATGCTCTACGGCCACGTCGAAACCCCCGAAGAGCGCGTGAAGCACCTGATCGCGCTTCGCGAGCTACAGGCGGAGTCGCTTGCGTCTTCGCGGGCGCACTTCAACAGCATCATTCCGCTCAGCTTCATCCCGGATGGCAGCGAGCTCGGAAATCTGCCGGGACCTACGGGATTGACAGACCTCAAGACACTCGCCATCGCACGGCTGATGCTTCACAACATCGCCCACATCAAGGCGTTCTGGATCATGCAGGGTGTTGGCCTCTCGCAGGTGGCGCTCGATTGGGGCTGCGATGATCTCGACGGCACCGTCGTGTGGTACGATATCACCAAGCGCGAAGGTCATGGCGTGCACCAGGAACTGCACGTGAGCGACATCCAGCGGCGCATTCGCGAGGCGGGACGCACGCCGATCGAGCGCGACACGCTCTACCGCGAAGTGAAGCGCGATCCCGCGAATGATCGCGTGATCGAGCCGGAGATGGCGCTCGCTTGATCGTCCGTTCAATTCAAGAGGCAGGCTATGCACGATCGCAACGTCGAGCCGGTCGAGTATCAGCGTGCTGAGTCTCCGTACGCCACACGCAAATCCGTTCGTTTGCTGCTGATTCTCACGCTGCTCAACACGATCATGCTCGGCAGCTCGTTGCTGGGGCCGAAGACGTGGACCTATGTGGGGTCCGTTTATCAGCAGTGGAAGGCGCATCGCGCGGCGAAGGCCGCGGCTCAAGCTCAGCTTCAGAAGGACATCGCGGCGCAGAAGTCGGCGATCAACTTCTCGTTGCCCGACAACACCGTGGTGTACGAGGAGAACTGGGATAAGGCGCTGAAGCTGTTGCAGAATGCAAGTGGGTATCAGCCCGCGTTGCCGGCGGACTCGATGCGTCCGGCGAACTATCAAGTGCCGGCGGCGCAGATCAATCCGCAGGTGTACAAGGATCTGACGTTCAGGCTGAACGGCGGAACGCGCTACCCGGCGGCGATGGCGTTTCTGCACGAGCGCATGTCGCCATCGCATCGCCCGATGCTCGTCGCCGCGGAGTTGACGAGCCTCTTTAACTTCGGCGTTTCAGCGGCCCAGAGCTCCGTCTACAAAGGCCGGCGGCTCTGGGTTTCCGCGTGGAATCTTTCACCCAACGGCATCGAGATCCCAACCGCCTTCACCAGCTCAATGGAGTTCACTCTGCCTGATACGCGAACTCACCCGATTTCGGACGAACAGGAGCAAATGAGCGCCGGCGGCGGGTTGCGTCTTTTCGCAGGCATGGTCGACCCAAAGGACGACTCGAAGTTCATCATTCCATTCGAGGTCGATGGGAAAAAAGGCCAAATCGTTGCGAAGCTCACAGAGAACGGCTTTGTCCTCACTCCCAGCATGGGGAAGGCGATTTCGTCCAACGGGGATGTGACGCAATGGGAATTGCTCCCCTCGACGGCGGCTCCGAGCCCTACTCCCCGGTAGACTTGCCTCCCCGCTGGTGCTTGCTATACTTCCCCGCTCGAATTTCCCGGAGATTTGAACATGGCGATCGATATCAAAAGCGGCGCGCAGGTGACCCTGACCGTCAGCAAAAGCATCACCCGCGCCGGTGCGCGAAAGACCCTCGAGCGACTGTTCCTCATGGATAAGTCGGTCAGCAAACCGATCGAAGAGCGCGCAAGCAACTTCAAGGAACAGCCCAAGCGCCGCGGCGGGTGCATCTGGACGAAGCGCCCCAATAAGCTTCATCCCGAACTGGCTCGCGGCGCGAGCGCGACGATTAAGGCGACTCCGCAGATCATCCGCGATCTGAAGAGCGTTGAGGCGTTCGTCGATGTGAAGTCGGCTTAGGCGCAATCCCACTCTAAACTTTAAAGCCCAAGCGATGCGCTTGGGCTTTTTTTGCTTTTGTAGGGTGCGCTTCAGCGCACCGGTTATTCGCTGCGCATCAAACAGAATAACCGGTGCGCTGAAGCGCACACTACAAGACCCACATCAATTCATCTTCCCGCCGATCATGTCGAGCAGCGCGTCGAGATCGAAGGGCTTCGCCATGAACTGCACCGGCTGACCGCGGAGCGCGCCGGCTTCATATTCGCCGCTGATCGCGACGATGCGCCGCGGGCGGTGAGAGTCGGGGAGCTTGAGGCAATGATGCAGCAGCTCGAAGCCGTCCATCACCGGCATGCGCAGATCTGTGAGGAGAATGTCAAAGCGTTGTGTGAGGAGATAACCGAGCCCCTCTTCGCCGTCGCGCGCGGTGACGACTTCGGCCCCGACCTGCCGGAGCAGGCGGCTCATCGCCAGACGCGTCGGCGCATGGTCTTCCACGATCAGGATTCGGTTTTTCTTTGACTGCTTTTCCGACTCCGCGGAAACGCCAGTCCCTGGGACCAGTTCACTCATTGGGAATACATCCTAACAAAATCCATGACGTATCGGATTTACATCATACGTTCCGCCCTCCGAAATGTCAGATGAGCAAACTTTAGACCTGCGTGCGTGTCTGATCGGTAGAGGAAGAATTATGAAATCGCCAGAACATTGGGAGCTGCTGCCCATCTGCACGCTCGCCGGCATTCTCGCGGGTTTCGTTGCGTATTTGATTTTCGCGCCGGATGTGCTGCCCACCGTCATCGGCGCATGCTTCGGCGTGCTCATGGGTCTCGTATTCGCGAGCCTTGATGAAGCGCCAGCGCAACAGCCACCTACCGAATTTGCGGAAGATTCATTTTTACGGCTGCTGACGTTTCGCGATTGAAGACGATCGTCGGAACCGGACGCTGCTCGCGCCACACGCCATCACCACAGAGAATTTCACAAGGCCGATAGTTCGCCTTGTACTCCATCGCCGAGCACGCCTGCACATAGTAGCCGAGATAGTAGTACGGCATCTTCCGGAACTTCGCCCAGTAGATCTCCCAGAGCGCGCCGAACGTTCCCAGCCCGCGATGCGACTCGGCCGGGTCGAAATAAAAGTAGACGCTCGACAGAGACCGCGGCGAGAGATCGCAAATGCCGACTGCGAGCAACCGGCCATGCCGATCGCGGAAGGTCGACTCGAGCGTGTGCACCGGCGACTCGTAAAGGAAGCTTTCGAACGATTCGCGCGTCGCGTCGTTGGTGCCGTGCCACTCGCGGATGTAACGCTGGTAGAGCGCGAACTTTTCCTCGGTCGGGTCCGGCTGGCCGAACGTCGCAACGAGATCGCGATTGCGCTTCCAGCACCGGCGTTGTGATTTGCTCGCCTGGAACTTCTCGACTGACACACGAATCGGCTGGCACGCGCGGCAGCCGTTGCAGATTGGTTGATAGATCAGCTTGCCGCTGCGCCGGAAGCCGGCATCCATGAACGCCTGGTACAAATCCGGTGACATTCGATGAATGTAAAATGCACGGCTAAGCGATTCACGGCCTGGGAGATACGGGCACGGATGCGGCGGAAGTGTCACCAGGCGCGGATCGACCGGCGGAGGCAGACCCGGATAATGGGAGAACAGCTGCAGCTCGCCCCGCGCCAGCATGAGCGCATTGTACGGTCTGCAGATCGAAAACCAGCAGAGAATTTCCGACCGAGCGCTAATACGCCTGGGCGAAGAGAACCTGCGTTTTTGTAGCCTGCCCAGTCACGATATCTGTCCCAGCCTGACTCGGCTGATCGAACGGGATGCACCGAACCGTCGCTTTGGTCTCGTCTTTCACTCGTTTTTCTACGTCCATGCTGGGCTCGAAGTACGCTCGAACGAACCCTCCTTTCTCCTGAAGGATCTGCTTCATTTCGTCATAGCTCTTTGCCGTCCGGATGTTGTCGTCGCGGAAAGCACGGGCTTTGTCGAACATCGCGCGGTGCACGTCCGCCAGCTGCGCGCGGAGCCAGTCGGCGGAGACCTGACTTAAATTGCCCACGTTCTTTGACCGGTCCAGACGCCGCTTGAGCACGAACGCGTTCGACGCCACGTCCCGCGGGCCGACTTCGATCCGGAACGGCACCCCGCGCTGCTCCCAGTGGTATTGCTTGTCACCGGGCCGCGTGTCGCGCAGATCGACGACGATCCGCTGATTGGTTTGCTTATCGAAGAAGTAGCTCTTGATGTCGTCACCGCTCTTGCGCTTGTCACCGGCAGCGACTTCGTCTGCGCCGACGAGCTGCGTCAGCATCTGGTTGATGAAACCCGTGACGGTCGCGCGCTCTTCGTCACTCTTAAAGATCGGCACGATCGCAACGACGATCGGCGCGACGTTCGGCGGAAGCACCAGGCCCTCGTCATCCGAATGCGCCATGATCATCGCGCCGATCAATCGCGTGCTCACGCCCCAACTCGTCGTGTACACGTGGTTCTGCTTCTGATCGCGGCCAAGGAACTTGATGTCGAACGCCTTCGCGAAATTCTGGCCGAGGTAATGGCTCGTCCCCGCCTGAAGCGCCTTGCCGTCCTGCATCATTGCTTCGATGGTGTACGTATCGACCGCGCCGGGGAATTTCTCCGCCTCGCTCTTTTTTCCCTTCACCACCGGAATCGCGAGAGTCTCCTGGACGAAGCTCGCATAGACATCGAGCATGCGCATGGTCTCTTCCTGCGCCTCGTCGGCCGTCTCATGCGCTGTGTGCCCTTCCTGCCAGAGGAATTCACTCGTGCGCAGAAACAAACGCGGGCGCATCTCCCAGCGCATCACGTTCGCCCATTGATTGATCAGCACGGGCAGATCGCGATAGCTCTGGATCCACTGCGAATACATGTGGCCGATGATCGTCTCGCTGGTTGGGCGAATGACATACGGCTCTTCGAGTTTCGACGAGGGGTCGACCTGGATCCCACTGCCGTTCGGATTCTTCTGGAGCCGCGTGTGCGTGACGAGCGCACATTCCATCGCGAACCCTTCGACGTGTTGCGCTTCCTTCGCGAGAAACGACTGCGGAATCAGCAGCGGGAAGTATGCATTGATGTGCCCGGTCTCTTTGAACCGGCGATCGAGATCGCGCTGAATCGCTTCCCAGATTGCATACCCCTCCGGCCGAACGACCATGCAGCCGCGCACAGGCGAATTATCCGCCAGCTGCGCCGCCTTGATGACGTCGAGGTACCACTGTGCGTAATCGTCCTTCCGCGTTTTGATGTTCTTGGCCATAAGAAGCGAGGGATAGTACAGGGGGTAAAACGGAATGGCCAATGACCAGGGCCAACGACCAATCTTGAGCGGCCGTGGGTTCGTTTTGTATTTCGCGCGGAACGATCAACGGCGGTAAACCAGCGTCAACCTCGATCGCGCGAATCGAATGATTGCAACGTCATTGATCATCCGAAGTTGACAATCCATATCGCGCCGCGGTGGGTTCGTTTCGCATTTTTCGTGGAACGCGAATATCTCGGAACATCCTGGAACACGGCGGAACACGAGGGAACACCTTCAAGGCCGTCCCAGAGCTTTAGCGCCGGGCGGCATCTATTGGGATTTGGGATTTGATTGGTCATGGGGATTTGGTCATTGGGATTTTCCACCGTTGGCTTCGTTTTGAATTTCCCTCCTTTTGGTCAACGGCGGTAAACCACGTCAGCGTGGGTCAACCGCAGTGGGGTTGTGAATAGGCTAGACATCATCGCAACCCGCGGAGCTTCGCTCCGCCGCTAATTATCGTCAGCCCTCCCTTCTCGCGCGAGCAAGCGACGCCTCGGGCCAGATACGACCATAGCACCCCGCCACCCATCTGTCCGCCAAAATCCGCGGAATTTCGGCGGCTTCGAGGGTTGAGCCATTTGTCCCGAACGCTGGCCGCGGTACGCTTCGGCGATGGACCGAATCATCCGCGAGGATCCCGGGCCGATGCGGCGGTTGATCGCGTTCCCAATCTCCTTCGGCCCGCTGATCTTCATCGGCTTTCTGATTTACGACCGCGGGATCCAGCATCATCATCGCATCGTTCCGTGGCCGGAAATCGTCGGTGCGGCGATCCTCGTCTTCGGCTTCCTCTATCTCATAATCGTCCTCCGCTTCCGCCCAAGCGGCCGCTGGACCGAAACGGAGCATGGCCTCTGTTTCAACAGCCATTCGGGCAAAACAAGTTACGTGATCCCGTGGGACGCAGTGGTCAAAATGGACCCAACCCCGGTCTCGCTGGTGATTTTCTGGATGGACCTTCAAGATGAAGAAAACCCCCGCCGCAAATCCGTTCTGTGGATGCAAAGAGACGCCGCGGCGGAACTGATCGGCATGTGGCGTCATCGAAAATCCGCGGTTATCGGACATGCATCAACATGACCCTATGGTTCATTCTGGCAACGGCATTACGCTCGACTATGTGACCGAGCGAGTAATCCGCGGGTCACTTTGGTACTACGCAGGGCTGAGTGGTCCACCCGTAATCTTCGTTGCCACCGGCGCGTGGATGGCTTTAACGGGAGCTCACGTCATTGGGATCATTGCGCTGTGCCTCGGATTGCTCCTGCTGGCGCTGCCGGCCACAATGATCATGACAGGCGGAGTGTGGCTTCGCATCGGCGATGCGGGATTCTCGGTGAGGCAAGGCAAAACCGAACAGTTCCGATGGAATGATATCGTACAGTTTTCTCTCGTCCGCGTCTCTCACCATGCCGCTTACGCGGGTCGGTGGACGACCGTCGAAATCGGAGTGACATGTCGCACCGACCCGAACTATCGCAATCTGTCGCGCCAACGTCGTCGCGCTCTTGCACGTCATTCGACACCCAAGCCTCAATACATGATCGATCCGCAATGTTTTGGAATGTCGGCGGACCAATTGCTTTCGCTGCTTGAGGAGACACGACAAAAGGCGGTCAGCTCATCGCAAGTCCGCGCCGAAACAACCGCGCATGATTCCGAGCCGAAGCTGCCGTGACGCAGAGGGCTCGTCGCCTAAGCCGAGCGAAATCCCCTGGGGTCATAACTGGGACGTAACCGGACGTAAGTAGTTTTCCTTTGATGTGAGGCTGACGAAACATCACCACTGCAGGCCAAGCCATCGTGTTCATGACACTATGGAATGCAACCGTCGTCAAAAACAAAGTGCGTGGCGCCTTGCAGATTGCTACTCCCCCTGCGCGTTCTTGAACGGGTTTAGCGGAAAGACGTCATTCGTCTCCGCCCAGTGTTGCCATTGGGCACTCAGCTCTTTCACGCGGTCGGGTTGCTTCTCCGCGAGGTTGTGGAGTTCGGAGCGGTCGTGGTCGATGTCATAGAGTTCCCATGCGCCTTCGGCACCCTTAGCGACGAGTTTCCAGTTGGCGATGCGGATGGCGCGATTGCCTTCGTGTTCCCAGAAGAGTGGCGTGGGCCGATTGAGCGGTTGGCCCTGGAAGGCGGGGACGAGGCTGACGCCGGGTAATTGTTTCGACGGATGGCCGTTCACTTCTTTTGGATATTCGGCCCCGCTGAGGGCGATGCACGTTTGCATGAGGTCGATGATGTGGCCGGGCTGGCGCTCGAGCTCGCCGTGGCGCTTGATGGTCACAGGCCAGTGGGCGATCAGCGGCGTGGAGATTCCGCCTTCGTGGACCCAGTGTTTGTAGAGGCGGAATGGGGTGTTCGAGACGTTGGCCCAGTTGCGGCCGTAGGCCATGAACGAATCGTCGGGGCCGGGCATCGTGCCCTGGCCGTCGTGGATTGCTCGGCCGTCGCGCGTCTGCGTCGGATGCGCGGACTTCGTCGTTGATTGGCGGCCCATCTTTTCAGCGCATCCGCCGTTGTCGGAAAGGAACAGCACGAGCGTGTTGTCGAGCTTGCCCGTCTCTTTCAGCGTCGCGATAATGCGCCCGATGCCCGTGTCCATTTCCTCGACCTGCGCCGCGTAAACCTCCATGCAGCGCGCTTCCCACGCTTTGTTCGGCTGGTCGTTCCAATTGCCTTCAGTGGGACTGAGCTCCGCGTCCGGCGGGATGATGCCCAGTTCCTTCTCGCGCGCGAAGCGCTTTTCGCGGATCGGGCCGTAACCCGGGTCGTATTTCCCGCGATACTTCGCGACCACATCCGCGGGCGCCTGCAACGGCCAGTGCGGCGCGGTGAACGCGACGTACATGAAGAATGGCCGATCCCCCTTTTGCTGCACGTGCTCGCGAATGAAACGCGAGGCCTGGTCCGCGATCGCATCGGTGTAGTAGAAATTCTTTGGCTGATACTCGGTGTCCTGATCTTTCGTGATGACGCGATCGTCGCGAATGAGCGGATGCGGATCGAAGTATCCCGCGCCGCCGGTGTGCGTGCCGTAGTAGCGATCGAACCCGCGATGGATGGGCCAATTCGGATTTGGCCCTGTGGGGGTGGTTTCCTTCGAGACATGCCACTTGCCGACCATGTAGGTCGAGTAGTGGGCGGTGCGAAGCACCTCCGCGATCGTGAGCGTGTCGCGCGAAAGATCATCGTGATAGCCGGGATAGTCGGCGGACTTCGACGTCATCCACCCCAGCTCCGCCTGATGCGGATAGAGCCCGGTGAGCAAGCTCGCCCGCGACGGGCAGCATCGCCCCGCGTTGTAGAACTGCGTGAAGCGGACACCCGTTGGCGGCGAGCGCATCGATGTTCGGCGTGCTGATCTCCCCGCCATAGCAACCGATGTCGGAAAAGCCCATGTCATCCGCGAGGAGGATGACAATGTTGGGGCGATTGGCGGCGTTTGAGATGGGCGTCAAAAGAGATGTCAGCAACACGATCAGGAATGCGGCGCGTGAACTCATATTGTGGACATTTCAACAGCGTTGGATACCGCGAGCAAGCTCGCCGGCTCCACGCAAAGCACAGGTGGAGCTCAATGCGGCATCGGGAACTTTTCGCAGAACTTGGCGACTTCGGATTTGATCTTCGCTAACTGCGCGGCGTCGTCTTTGGCAAGGAGCGCGCGGTCGATGAAATCCGCCACTGTGGTCATGTCATTCTCTTTCAGGCCGCGCGTGGTGATCGCGGGCGTGCCCAGGCGCAGGCCGCTCGTCACTTTCGGCGGTCGCGGGTCGTTGTAGATGGCGTTTTTGTTGGTGATCATGCCCGCCGCTTCAAGCGCCTTCTCGCCTTCGGCGCCGGTGAAGTCGGCGTTTCTCGCGCGAAGGTCGACGAGCATCAGGTGGTTGTCCGTTCCGCCGGACTGGAGGCGGTAACCTTTTTTCGTGAGCGCCTCGGCGAGGGCTTTTGCGTTCTTGACGATCTGCTGGGCGTAGCCTTTGAAGCTCGGTTGAAGCGCTTCGCCGAATGCGACGGCTTTAGCGGCGATGATGTGCATGAGCGGGCCGCCCTGCAGGCCCGGGAACACGCTGCGGTTGATGGCTTTATTCAGCTCTTCGTCGTTGGTCAGGATCAAGCCACCGCGCGGACCACGGAGTGTTTTGTGCGTCGTGGTGGTGACGACGTGCGCGTGCGGGAAGGGTGACGGATGCGCACCGGCGGCGACGAGGCCGGCGATGTGAGCGATGTCCGCCATCACCAACGCGCCGACTTCGTCGGCGATCTCGCGGAATTTGGCGAAGTCGATCGTACGCGGATAGGCGCTGTATCCGCAGATGATCACCTTGGGGCGGATTTCTTTCGCTTTCACTCTGACCGAGTTGAAGTCGATCGTTTCGGTCTTGGGATCGAGGGCGTAGAAATCGGGTTTGTAGAAAATCGCGCTGGCGTTGAGCTTCATGCCGTGGGTGAGATGTCCGCCGGAGGAAAGCTGGATGCCAAGGAACGGATCGCCAGGCTGCATCATCGCCATGAACGCCGCGAGGTTGGCGTTCGCGCCGCTGTGGGGTTGAACGTTCGCGAAGCGGCAATTGAAGAGCTGCTTCGCGCGATCGATCGCGATGTTTTCAATCTGGTCGTAAAACTGACATCCGCCGTAGTAACGTGCGCCGGGATAACCTTCGGCGTACTTATTCGTCAGCACGCTTCCCGCGGCTTCCATCACCGCCTGCGAGACATGGTTTTCGCTGGCGATCAATTCGAGCGTGGATTCCTGGCGGTGCTTTTCCTGAGCGATGAGCTCGGCAATTTTCGGATCAACTTGCTGTAATGACATTGAAACCTCGCGCTTCCATTCCTTGGGAAAGGATCGATTGTAGCCGAGGTTTGGGGCGTGAACCAGACGAGCAGGATCCCTGGGTTATCGCGTTGGTAGGGTGCGCTTCAGCGCACCGGTTATTCGCCTTCCTAACGAAATAATAACGGGTGCGGTGAAGCGCACCCTACACGCACCCTAGTCAATGCCACCGCCGCCGAGGAGTTTTTCGGATTCTATTAGTTTCGCGGCGATGTTGGGCATGCTGATGCGGCGCTTTTGGCTTTCGACCTGGAGCCAGCGGTGGGCGGCGGGTTCGTCCAGGTTCAGGCGCTTCATGAGGATGCCCTTGGCGCGATCGACGAGCTTGCGCGTTTCGAGGGTTTGCGTCAGTTCCTGCTTGTCCTTGATGAGCTGCTCCTGCTCCTGCCAGCGCTGCATCGCGACGTGAACCTGTGCGGCGAGCGCGTCTTTGCTCACCGGCTTGATGAGATAGCCGAATACTCCCGCGGCGACGGCGCGGGCGACTAATTCTGGATCGCTGTAGGCGCTGACGATGACGATTGCACAGCGACATTCGCCAAGCATCTGCGCCGCGAGCTCGACGCCGTCGGTGTCATCGAGGCGAATATCCATCAGCACGAGGTTCGGACCCTTGTCGCGCATGAGCTGAAGGGCCTGGTCTGCATCCGATGCCTGCCCGACGACGTTGAATCCCAGCTCTTCCAGGTATGAGCGAAGGCCCATCCCGACGAGCGTGTCGTCCTCGACAATCAGGGCCGATTTGATTTCGCCGGCTGGTTCCGTTTTCTTTCCCATGATTCACACCCTCGGCGGCGCTTTGCCGTTAATGGGGAATTCCACTGTTGCAGTGCTTCCCCCCGAAGGATTCGGCCGAAGATCGAATCGGCCGTGCAGCTCTCTTCCGACCAGGCCTCGTACGAGACTCAGTCCAACTCCGTGTGATTCACCGTTTGTCTTCGTCGCGCTCGCTTCGTTTTCGTCGCGCAGGATTGCTTTTCCCGTGGCGAGCGATCCGGTTGGCGATCCGCTGTCGATGACGTCGATCGCCACGCGATCGCCATCGACGTTTCGCCCGCGAAGCACGAGGTGCCCGGATTCACCCATGCCGTGCACGAGCGCGTTGCAGCACAATTCGTAGAGCACCATCGCCAGCGTCACCGCGCGGTCGGTGCCGAGCTGCGCTTTCAGATCCTGCAGTTCCGTACGAATGCGCACGCCGGGCGGTTTGATCGCTTCCACAGACGCGAGCGCCTTTTGCGCCAGCTCCTGCACGCTGACCTCATTGATTCCGCCGCTGAAGAGATCGTGCGTGCGCGCCATCGTCGCGATGCGCTGCGTCGCGCGATCGATCCAGCGCTGCGCGCTGGCGGAAAGATCTGTGGGCTTGGCTGAGAGCAAACCAACGATCGCCGCGAGGTTGTTTTTCACGCGGTGGTTCAGCTCGCGGAGAAGCATCGCCTTGGCGTCGGCGTCGCGGCGCGTCTGTTCATAGAGTCGCGTGTTTTCGATGACAACCGCCGCGCGAGTTGCGAATAATTCCGCGATGCGCAGTTCCTCTTGTGAAAGCGGCACCGGCGCTTTTCGCATCAGGATGAGCAATCCGAACGGCTCGCTGCTGGTGGTGACGAGCGGAAGAAACAGAGCGCTTCCCCACGATGCAAGCGCCGTCGCGCGGAGCACCGGATCATCGGAAGCGGATTCAACACTTTGCGATTTTCCGCTCTCGAGCACTTCCGAACAGTGAATGCAGCACGGCATGTCATTGCCGACGAACTGCTCTGCGGACGTGCCCTTCGTCGCAGCGACGACACGAACGAAGCCGGGCGCGACGTCCCGATCGCGCAGCGCAACAATTGTGCAATCCACTCCGAGCGAAGGCGGGGTCAGATCCGCGATCAGCTGCACGGCTTCGCGGAATGTTCCGGCGGTCTGGATGCGCGTGTTCATCTCGTAAAGTTCTTTGAGCTTGTCGAGGAGGCGTTTCTGCGCGCCAAGCGCGTCGTTCATTCCTTTGTAGAGCCGTTGGTTCGAGATCGTCACCGCGGCCTGCGCGCCCCACAGGCCTGCCATGTGTCGCTGAGCGCTGGTGAATCTCTTCGTCTTCGCATCCGACAAAACCATTGCGCCCAGCGGTTTGCCTTGCGCCAGCAACGGCACCACCACGATCGATCGGATGCCGAACGACTTATATCGGTCGGCGTTAAATGGCCCCGGATATCTCCACACATCGGGGGCGAACATCACCTGCTTGGTTTCCATGCACAGCTTACACATGGGCAGCTCGTCGAGCCGGTAAACGGTTCGCTCGGGCTCGACGGGCACATCGCGACGATGCAGAACATGCATGGTCTGGTCGGCGGGGTTGAGCAACGTGATGGAAGCCGACGACATCCCCATGAGCTCACACGCGGTGCGCGTGAGGGCGTCGAATACAGGCTCCATCGCATTGGGATCGGCCGTGATCGCCAGTGAGATGTCATTTAGCGCCGACAGCGCCGCGAGATGTGCCTCCGATGCTCGCCGATCGCGCTGACGATGGGCGATGGTTTGCCATAGGCCAGCCGACACGATCAACGAAACCAGCATTCCTGCGATCAACACACCGATCGGCGATCGCCGCTCCCTATCCGTCACGGAGCTCAGCGTCGGGCGAAGCGTTAATCGCCAATGGCTGTCCGCCACCTGAGCCATGCCCGAAACGCCAAGCGAAGCGCTCGTGCGCTCTTGCTCCGCCTTATAAAGCGGTTGGCCGTCTCCATTCTCGAGTGAGATGCCGAAGGACTTGGTCGCGTCATTATCGACGATTGGACCGAGCAACTTTTCCAGCGAGATGTCGTAGAGCAGCGCTCCGCCTTCGGGCCTTCCGGCGCCGACCTGCACCGGGATCACAAAGATCGCTTCCGGCCCGCCGTCACCGTCCGCGTATCCGGTGATCGTCTCGTGCTCGCTTTGCTGAGCCTTTTTCAAACCGTTGTAATATCGCGGATACGCGATTGGCTGTCGTCCCAGGTTCTGTCGCTTTAGAGGCGACGCGCCGGGCTGAATGACCGCCGCGCGACAATACAATTTTGGATTGACAAGCGCGGCCGCCCGAAGCCAGTCCGAGCTTTGCACGAGCTTTCCTGCGTCGCGTTGAAAGAGAATGATCGTGTCGCCGCCGGACGAGCGCATTTCATATTCGAGCGCTCGAAGCGGACGCAGACGCTCGTCGACCCCGGTTTCCAGGCGTTCGATAAGCTGCGCACACACGAGATTGGAGTTGGACCGGATATCGGCACGAACTTCCGCGAGCTCATGCCGCCAGAGCGCAAGCGTCGCCCCGGTCAGAACCAAGAGAACAGCGATGCAAAACAATGTAGGCCACAGCAGATCACGCCAGCGCGAACGATCCGAAAACGTGGGTCGGACGGGACCGGCCTGGGGCTGATTGGACGCGTCCTTTGGGGATGTGGAAGTCGACTGCACAGCACTATTCCCTTCGCCCCGCGTCACGCCCTTGCTCGGTCGTCCATTATCACATGAAGGCAGGACGCGATCCAAACATTTATGCGCCCCCGGTCTTCGTTGCGCATGCGATTGCGGACAGGAAATATGGAACGCGCTCACTCTTTGTTAGGATGGCGGGGAAAAGAGGGATTCTTTCTGAAATGGCCAGCAGGAATGCAATGAAGAGCCGAGTCGGACCGTTCGTATTGGTCGTTGTCCTGTGCGGAATCGCGGGGGCGACCTTTTTCCGATGGCGCATCACTTCGCTGCGCGAATCAGCTCACACTTCTCCGTCCACCCACCCGGCGACCGCGCCGACCACACAGGTCGCCGCCGTGCCAACCAGCGCGCCGCTTGCCCCACCCAAAGAGTACATGGACGTTGTTCTGCGGACGTATCCGAAGCTGCCGACGACCGAGCCGCTGGGCGTGCCGCTCGAGCTGAACGAGGCCGCGCATCTCGTCCTGCACGATCCGATCTACGTCTGCTCAAGAAACGATCTTTGGTTCACGCATCCCGACGCCCCGCCGGTCGGTACCGTCCTGCGCAAGGCCAGCGACGAGCAAACGCACGTCGTCGGCGAGAATATTCTCTTTGTTCATTGGTCGGCGACGGAATCCGGGCAATGGGCGCCGAACCTCATCGTGAAATCGCCCGAAGGCGAAACGCAGTGGGTGACCGCCGCGCGGCGCACGCCGCTGCCGAACGCGGCTTATCTTTGGGACCACGCGCTCAGCTGGAATGACCAGATCATCGTTCCTACTGCGACTGGAATCACCATCCTCAACCGCGATGGAAAATCGGACGCGGTCGAGCTGATGAAGGCAGCGAGCACTTCGCCCGCGACGACTCGCTCATCCGATGCGCCGGTCGCGCAGATCATGTTCGATACGCGCGGACTGATCGCTTGGATTCCGTGGGACAACGGCAAGACCGGCGGCGACGGCGCGGCGCGTTATGTCGACGGCAAATGGACGCGCCTCGATGCATCGACCGGCTGGCCGGAGAAACTCATCCAGCTGATTCCACTGCTGGACGGCAGCATCATCCGCATCGCCCGCGGCGACGATGCCAACGCGCAAGTCACGCTCGCGGTAACCGAATCCGCCAGTGTCGATGAAAAACGCATCTCAATGCTCGTCGATAAGCTTTCCGATCCCGATGCGGATCAGCGCAAGCGCGCCTACGAAGAGCTGACACGTTACGGCAGCGCGCTGTGGCCCGTGCTCGAAAAGCTTCTCGACAATCAACCACCGGAAACGCAGGCGCGGCTGCGCGAGTTGCTCAAAGGCAAACTTCAGCCGACGCTCGGCGCATTGCGGCTCAATCCCGGCCCGCTGCAGACTGTCACCCGCCATCGCGACGGCGGTGTGGTTCTTTATGCCGAGGCCGGCGTCAGCATTTCGCGCGGCGAGAACGAACCGGAGACCATCGTTCCCGCGTGGATCAGCATTCGCCCCGGGCGATCGATTCAACTTCTTCCCGACACGATGACGACTGATCTGCAACCCGGCTCATGCCAGATCATTTCATGGGGCGACGAGTGGATCGTGACCGACCCGGTGCAGGGCGTGCGGCGATTTCTTGGCAACTCGTTCGATCCGCTCTTGCGCAAGAGCGAACAGGATTATCAATCCTTCGTCGCGATCGATCGCCGTGGCCGATGGCTTTTCCGCAAGCCGGGATCGAAGAGCGACACGCTGATTGTCGATCCCACGATTCCTGATCCGCGACCGAAATTGCCGGTGTGGGTGTATGAAGTCACGAAGGGAAAAACGGGCTGGAGCAAGGACAACTGGCCCGCGATCGATCGCGGCGGCGCATGGAAGTTGAAAGAAGCCGGTTGGGAGGCGATGGACCCAGCGAAAGGCGAGTCGTTGATCACCGAGCTTCCGCCGTCGCCGGGGCCGAAGGCAAAGCCAACATCGACGAGCGCGCCAGCAACGACGCAGTCGTCTCCGCCGCTCTTCGTCGATAAGGACGGCAATCGATACTTCGATGGCGTGAACGCGCTGCACCTCGTTCAAAACGACGGCAAGGAATTCACCTGGAAACTGCCGGATGCGGCCACCGGCGAGGGCAAGCCCACACTGATCGAGGCCGGCGAGCATCGCCTGTTCCTCTTCAACGCTCCCGGCCGGGTGCTGCGCATCCATCGCACACCCGCGAGCACGCAACCGTTCGAGCTGGAAGCCACGTTCACGCGCAACGTTCCGAACAGCGAATACGTTCGCCGAATCTGGCTAGACCCCGCCGGCCGGATCATCATCGCGTACGAAGAAAACGATCTCGCCATCCTCTTCCCGGAGGGCCGCATCCCACCAGAGATCTCGAAGCTAATGCTCGATTCGGGAGATACTGAAGAAGATCAGTAAACGAATCTCACCCACGTCGTCGCGTTTGTAGGGTCCGCTTCAGCGGACGGGTTATTCAGACGTTCGAAAGCAAGTAACCGGTCCGCTGAAGCGGACCCTACAAAGCCTTCGGGAAACATTGAATGAATTCCTACATCACCGCGGCGCGGGCGACGAGGGCGAGATAGAACGTGTAGACCAGTAGGACGAGAACGCCTTCGGTGCGGCCGAGTGCCCAGCGGCCGATCGAGATCGGAATCAGCGCCATTCCGAGCACGATGAGAAACACATTGTCGATCCGCCACGCTGTCATCGGAACGAACAGCGGCGAGGCATCGAGCAGCGCGCTCTGGAACGACACATTCAGCGTCATGTTTCCGCGCGCCGTCACCACGAGCGAAAACAGAATCATCACGGGCAAGAGCAAACACAGGTTGAGTAATACGACAGAAACAAGCGACGACACCGCCGTATCGAACCGTCCCTCATGCACGAGCTCGCTGCCCGTTCCAATCATTGGCAGCATGAGCGCCGGGCTGAGCATCGCCGCGGTAACGAATTCGCGGGTAAGAAAATGCGCCGACGTCGCCATCCGGTCGGTCGTCATCGCGCCAAGCCACGCCCCCAGCAGCGCCACCGCGATCGCGAGCAGAAACTGCAAACTGCGCAGCGATGCTTCGCGCGGGGGCCCAGAAACCGCCGCGGGTCCATTGCGCGCCACCTGTGGCGACATGAGATACGCCACAACCGCCCCTTCGATTAGAAAGATCAATGCATGCGTCGCGGTAAAATGGCCCTTGAAACCCGCGAGAAACGTCATCATCGCGACGGGCGCGATCAATCCCCATGGCCGCCGCGCTTCGGCCGATGCTTCCCCCACCGCGCCCGAGAGAATCAAGATCCCGAGAACCAGCGACAGGGCCGCAACGCTCGTCGCGAATACGACTGTGACCGCGACTTCCGGGCGATTGCTCCAGATGCCATAGAGCGCCAGCGCCGCGATCGGAACCCAATGCGCCACGGCGCGCATCAACGGGTTCATCGCACGAGCCGGCGGAAGCGCATCCAGCGCCGCGCGCGCCGCGATGTACCAGGTGATGGTCGTCGCGATCAGCAGCAGAAATCCCGCGTTCGCCTGCGCGATCGCCGTCAACGGATTCATTGTCGCGGGAGTGTGCAGTGGATCGGCAGAGAAGTCCAGACGCTATTGATTAGTGATTATTGATTAACTCGCGCGCGCATGGTTAATCAAGAATCAATAATCACTATCCGACGGGGAGCACCGCACGAAGTCGTTGGATCACTCCAGGCAGTACTTCCAGCGTCCGATCGAGTTCCGCGTCGGTTGTGTAACGTGACAGGCTGAAGCGAATCGCGCCGTGGGCGATTTTGTCGTCGATCTTCATCGCGCGAAGAACGGGCGAGGGTTCGAGGCTTCCGCTGCTGCAGGCGGCGCCGGCGCTGGCGCAGACGCCCTGCTCACTCAGGAGAAGCAAGATTGCTTCGGCCTCCAGTCGCGAGAAGCCAATATTGGTCGTGTTCGGAACGCGCAGATCCGTGCGACCATTCACGGCGGTGTCGGAAATTCTTGCGAGGATCTCGCGCTCCAGCCGATCGCGCAGGGCCGCGACGCGCGGCATCTGCTGAAGACCGGTGAGGGCGAGCTCCGCCGCCTTTCCCATGCCGACGATGCCCGGCACATTTTCTGTCCCACCCCGTCGCCCGCGCTCCTGCGGGCCACCAATCAGCAAGGGACGGATCCGCACTCCGCGGCGGATGTAGAGCGCCGCCACGCCCTTCGGCCCGTGAAACTTGTGCGCCGCGATGCTCGCAAGATCGACGCCCGCTTCGTTGAAATTCAGCGGAATCTTGGCCACCGCCTGCACCGCATCGCAGTGAAACGGCACACGCGCGGCCTTGCAGAGTTCGACGATCTCGCGGACCGGGAAGATCACGCCCGTCTCGTTGTTCGCCCACATGATCGAGACGAGCGCGACGCTGTCATCGACGACGGACCGCAACCGATCCAGGTCGAGCACGCCCTCCCGATCAACATCGATTACAACAATCTCAAATCCCTCGCGGCCGAGTTGCTGGCACAGCTCGCGCGTCGCCGAGTGTTCGACCGAGCTGATGACGACTTTCTTCCTGGGGGCGCGAGCGGTCAGCACTCCCCGAATCGCGGTGTTGATCACTTCCGTCCCGCCGCCGCCAAACATCAGCTCGCTTTCGTTGCAACCAACCAAAGTCGCAATCTGCCCCCGTGCCTCGTCCAAAGCCTGTCGAGCGCGCTGACCAAACCGATGAACGCTCGATGGATTCCCATAGAACTCGGTCAGATACGGCATCATCGCTGCCACGACTTCCGCCGCCGGTTTCGTCGTCGCGTTGTTGTCCAGATAAACCACGTCCATTACTTCATTGTTGTCGAGCGAACCTCTTCTGGCTACTGGCTTCTGGCTCCTGGCTTCTTTCGTCCTCCCAGTTTTCAATATTTTCGAAACTTCCGGCAAGCATTCGCACACTTGCCGCCCATTTCTATAATCCCGCCAACTACATGGAGCGTTGATGAGTTCTGCCTTGCTGAGTTTGACCGAATGCATCGCCCCACAACTCGCGGCCGTTGAGCGCGTCTTCCACGATGAACTGAAGAGCGATCTTTCCAGCGTCGATACGCTCGTAAAGCACGTTAGTCGCTTCCGCGGAAAAATGCTGCGTCCGACGCTGCTGCTCCTCGCCGGCAAAGCATGCGGCGAGCTGACCGACGCGCACGTCACGCTCGCGACGGTCGTCGAGATGGTGCACATGGCGACGCTCGTGCACGACGACGTGCTCGACGAGGCCGAGCTTCGCCGCAAGGGCGCGACGATCAACCACCTTCGCGGCAACGAGGCCGCGGTCTTGCTCGGCGACTATCTCATCAGCCACAGCTATCACCTGTGCTCGAGTCTCGATTCGCAACTCGCCAGCCGCACCATCGCGCGAACGACGAACCAGGTCTGCGAAGGCGAGTTACTGCAGATCGACAATCGCAACAACCTCAACCTCGACGAAGAAACGTATATCAAGATCATCGCTCGCAAGACCGCCGTCCTTTGCGCGACCTGCTGCTTCCTCGGCGCACATCAATCCGGCGCATCCGAAGAAGTCTGCCGTAAGCTCGAAAGCTATGGCATGTGCCTCGGCACCGCGTTTCAGATCCAGGACGATATCCTCGATATCGTGGGCGACACGAGCATCGTGGGCAAAACACTTGGCATCGACATCGACAAAGGCAAGCTCACTCTGCCTGCGATCCATTTCCTCCGCCACGCGCCACAAGAACATCGCGCCCTGCTCCGCGCGCTGCTCAGCGGACGCGACGCCGACAAAGCCGAGAAAATCCGCAACCTCATCGTCCCCAGCGACTCGATCGCTTATGCGCAGCAGCGCGCCAAGGAGCTGATCGAGCAAGCCCAGGAAGAGCTGCAGTGCCTCCCTGATTCCGAACCGCGCCGCGTCCTCGAAACAATGGCCCACTTCGTCATCGCGCGGCCGATGTGATCGCCGCATTGTAGGGTGCGCTTTAGCGCACCGGTTATTCTTTCATTCGAAAACAAATAACCGGTGCGCTGAAGCGCACCCTACGAAGACGCTTTTCATCGATTTCGTTAACATACGGCGGTGAACGAAGTCTGGATCTTTGCCAATCCCATTGCCGGCCGTGGAAAGGGCGAACGCCTCGCCAAGCGCATCGCGGCGCGCGCATCCGAAGCGAACCTCAACCCCATCGTGATCTTCGATCGCGCCGACACGCTTGACGCCGCTCGATTCAAGCACGACGCCCGCGCCGCCGTCGTGATTGGGGGCGACGGCACACTTCGCACCGTTTGTGATGCGCTCGTCACGATTCTCGGCCCCGAGCGCGTTCCGCCGATCGTGGTCGTGCCGATGGGGACCGCGAATCTCATGGGCCGCCATCTCGATGTTGATTGGCGCGACAAAAATGTCGAAGAGCGCGTCGTCGCGGCAATCCTTGCGAATCGAACGGTGCAGCTCGATGTCGCGAAGGCGAACGAGAAGCTTTTCCTGCTGATGGTCGGCGTCGGCATTGACGCGCAGATCGTTCACGAACTCGACCGCGTGCGAAGCGGCCCGATCGATCTTACAAGCTACATTCTCCCCGCCGCTCTTGCCCTTCAGGCGTATCAGTATCCCTCGATCGAGGTGACCGTGGACGATCGAACCGTCTTCCCGATGGGTCCGGGGATGGCCTTTGTTGGAAATGTTCCGGAATACGGAACCGGGTTTCCTGTTCTGACTCAAGCGCGGTCCGATGACGGCCTGCTCGACATCTGTGTTCTGCCGATTCGCTCCTATCAGGAGATCCTGAAGATGGGGCTGCTCGCGCTCGCCGGTGAACACACGGAGGCGGAGGGCGTCGTGTACGTCAAAGGCAAACACGTGCGCATCGATGCGCTCGAACAAGTTCCCGTGCAGATCGACGGTGACCCCGGTGGACACACACCGCTGGTGATCGATTTGCTTCCCTTCCACCTGCCGTTTATCGTTCCGCCGAAGGCGTGACACTGTGCAAACGTGTGCGACCTCCAAACGTGGCGAGGGCATCTTGCCCTCGCATTTGCGGGTATCGCCGCGTGCCCGAGGGCGAGACGCCCTCGCCACGAAGTTTGAGGCCGAATGGACCTGAAAGACCTGTTGAAACTTGACCGCTCGCCGCTGTTTGTCATCGCGGGTCCGTGCGTGATCGAATCGTCCGATCTCTGCATGCAGATCGCGACGCATGTAAAGAATGTCTGCGACGAACTCGGGCTCGCCTACATTTTCAAGGCGAGCTTCGACAAGGCGAATCGATCAAGCAACGCAAGCTTCCGCGGGCCGGGTTTGCAGGATGGTCTGGTCGTCCTCGAGCGCATCAAGCGCGAACTCGGCGTGCCCGTGCTTACCGATGTTCACGAGAGCGATCACCCCGCCATCGCCGCGCGCGTGGTCGATATCGTGCAAGTCCCCGCCTTCCTCGCTCGACAAACGGATCTGCTCATCGCCTGCGGCCAAAGCGGCGCCGCCGTCAATGTGAAAAAGGGCCAGTTCATGTCGCCCAACGAAATGGGCAACGCGGTCGAAAAGATCCGCTCGACGGGGAATCAGAAAATCATGCTGACCGAACGCGGAACGTTCTTCGGCTACAACCGATTGGTGAACGACTTCACCGGCATTCCGGTGATGAAGTCGTTCGGTTGTCCGGTCGTTTTCGACGTGACGCATTCAACCCAACAGCCCGCGGGCCTGGGGAATCAGTCCGGCGGAAATCCGCAGTATTCGCCAATGCTCGCCCGAGCGGCGGTCGCCGCAGGCGTCGATGGCCTCTTCCTCGAATGTCATCCCGACCCAAAGCAGGCAAAGAGCGACGCCGCGACGATGTTGAACCTGAACGACGTAAAACCGCTGCTCTCCGCGTGCAAACAAATCGCGGAGTTGAGAAAGAATTGGTAGCGAGGAAAAGAACTTTGAACGTGACACGGGCTTCTAGCCCGTGCTGATACCGCTCGCACGGCCTAAAAGGCCGTGTCACAAACGTGCGATCTCAATGTCGAAGAAACTTTCCCATCTCGACGAATCGGGCAAAGCGCAGATGGTCGACGTCGGCGCGAAACCGGTCACCGCGCGCCAGGCGATGGCGGAGGGATTTATCACACTTCAGGCGGAAACGATTCGCGCGATCGCGGATGAGCGGGTGCCGAAGGGTGAAGTGCTCGGCACGGCGCGGATCGCGGGGATCATGGCGGCGAAGCGCTGCGGCGAGCTCATTCCGCTTTGTCATCCGCTGCCGATCGAGCAGGTTTCGGTCGATTTTGATATCCCTGAGCTTGAGCCCGATCACGACGCGCCGGTTCGCGTGCACATCAAGGCGACGGCATCGATTTCGGGTAAGACAGGAGTGGAGATGGAAGCGCTGACGGCGGTGTCAGTCGCGGCGCTGACGATTTACGACATGTGCAAGGCGATCGACAAGACGATGCAAATCGACGGGATTCGGCTCGTGAAGAAGACAGGCGGAACGAAAAGCACGGTTACGGTATGACCCATTTAGCCGCGGGGCTTGCCCCGCGCGGAAGGCGATTCGCAGACTGACGCCTCGCGCGCGGCAAGCCCCGCGGCTAAATAAAAGTCTACTCACTTCGGGAGCGAGGAAGAATGAGCGACCTTATTGCAACCCGCACTTCACGTCGTCGTTTCCTTCAGGCCAGCGCTGCCAGCGCATTGGCACTCGCGACGAGTCGCGTCTTTGGGATCGGCAAAGCCGAGCAGCGGCCGAACATCCTTTGGATCATGTCGGACGAGCATAATCCGATCGTCACCGGTTGTTACGGCAATAAGATTGTGCGCACGCCGAATATCGATTCGCTCGCGGAGAACGGCATCACGTTCGAGAACACGTACTGCAATTCACCGCTGTGTGTGCCGTCGCGTGCGTCGCTCACCAGCGGGAAGTATTGCTCGCGCGTGAGTGTGTGGAACAACAACTGCGAGCTGCCGACCGCCGATATCCCATCACTGCCGCGCGTGCTGAACGACGCGGGCTACGAATCGTTCCTCTGCGGCAAACAGCACTACGACTACTCGCGGCGGTATGGCTTCACGGAAATCGGCGGGAACTTCAACAACAATTACAAGACGGGAAACGGCGGGCGGCGCGATCCGGACAATCTCAAGCCGAAAAAAGTGTCGAAGCGATTCGACGACTTTCATCCCGGCGATCATGGTTCGACGGTCGAACACGATCGCCGCGTGACCGCCGGCGCGATCCCCTTTCTCAGCAAGCGATCTGCGGATGACAAGCCGTTTTTCCTTTACGCCGGTTATCTCACGCCGCACTTTCCGCTCATCGTGCCCGAACCGGACTGGGATCATTACAAGGGCAAGATCGACATGCCGAACATTCCGCCGGGCCATCTCGATCGGCTGCCGCTGAATTACAAGCACCTGCGCGTGGGGTTTGGCGTAGTGGGCGTATCCGACGACACCGTCCGCCGCGGACGAGAACTCTATTACGGCCTGACCGAATGGTTCGACAACGAAGTCGGCAAGCTGCTCACGACGCTTCGCGCGAATAAAGCAATTGCAGAGAATACAATCGTTATTTACGCCTCCGACCACGGCGAAAACATGGGCGAGCACGGCCTGTGGTGGAAGAACGACATGTTCGAGCACGCGGCGCACGTGCCGCTGGTGGTGAGCTGGCCGAAGCGCTGGACTGGCGGACAACGCCGCACGTCAACCTGCTCGCATCTCGATCTCGTTAAGACCCTGTGCGACATCGGCGGCGGACATACGCCCGATGAATGGAACGGCGATTCGATGCTCGCGTACATGGACGACGGCAAATCGAAATGGAAAGACTTCGCCGTGAGCGAGTATTACGCCCACAACATCGCCTCCGGCTACGTCATGGCGCGCAGTGAACAGTGGAAATACACCTATCACACGGTGATGGACAAGGATCACCCCGCCGAGCGCGAGCTGTACGATCTTTCCACCGACCCGGGCGAATTCACCAACCTCGCCGCAAAGCCGGAGCACGCGGATCTCATCAAAACAATGCACGCGCGCATCGTCAAAGAAGTCGGCGCCGATCCAGACGAAACCGAACAGCGCGCCCGCCACGAGCTCGCCAAAGGCTACAACCGCAAAGACCCCCCGCCCGGCGGAAAGGCGCAAAAGGCCGAGGAGTAGAACAGCTCGCAACTGGTGATCTCGGTGGCACAGACATTCTTGTCTGTGATGCGGCGATGTAATCATCGACGCATACTCGGACGCCGAGTACGGCGTCCGATCACCGACAGGAATGTCGGTGCCACCGAGCGGTGTCGCTGCAATCACACCTTCTGCAGAATCCTCTCCATCTCCGCCTCGCTGAACGCGCGCAACGTCGTCGTTCGCACGTTGCCCAATCCCGCGAGCTTGATCGACATCGCGGTAATCGTTTCGTCATCGGGCGCTTCGAGCGTCAGGACCAGATCGAACGCGCCGAGCGTCCACTGACAGTCGTTCACTCGTCCGCCCATCTTTTCGACCATCTGCCGCGCACTCGCTGCGCGCTTCACCGTATCCTTTACCCCGCGGATGCCCTGCTCGGTCCAATTCAAAAGAAGGACGTAGTGCGCCATGTGGCCTCCTGGTTTGTTGTCAAAACGGAACGGCGCATTGTGCGCATGCGCGATGCGCGATCGTCAATGATAAAGTCGCGGCGGAATCAATCTCTCTGCGCGTTACGAGGTTGGCAGACGCGCGATCAAGCGGTACGGTAAACACCATGCCCGACCCGATCGCACTCGCCGAATCATTCGTGGGGAATTACACCGTGGCCGGCCACCGGCGCGACGGCTCCACGTACAACGGAACACTCCAAATCGTGCGCAAAGGCCGATTCCTCCACGCCGAAGCCCAGCTCGGAGCCCTCGGAACGCGCTATGGTTTGGCGATGCCGTTCGCGGGCCGATTGGTGATGGCGTACGGCCCAAAAGACAAAGTCGAAATCGGCGCGTACACGCACGAAGCGAACCAGCTCCGCGGACTCTGGATTCCGCCTGGCGCTGCAACCGACGACCTCACCGGCTGCGGTCACGAGCACAGCGTTTCCACCGGCACGGGAATCTGGCTCATCAATTACGCCGTCGCGATCGACGGCAAAGCGTACTCCGGCTCGCTCGGAATCATCCAGAAGCCGGACGACGATGAAGACCCGTGTCCCGTGAAGCTCGAATGGAAGCTGCATGACGGGGAATACAACTCGTTGGGCCTGCAATATCCCGACGCGATGTACACGACCTTCAGCTTTGAGCCGGAAAAACCGCACGGGATCGTCGTTTACGAAGGCGCACCGGCATCGCTCGTCGGATGGATCCTCGGCAATCACACCATGATCGCTCATCGTGAGACGTTGACGAGACAATGATACCTCGCGACTTGTCATCCTGAGCGAAGCGAAGGATCTCGGGATCACAACACGCGCTCGAGATCGAGATCCTTCGCTTCGCTCAGGATGACATCGTTCGAAAGTTCGACCGCTTACCGCTTCGGGGATTGATACGCCCCCGCCACCGTGCGCGACGGAATCGCGAGCCGATTCCATGCATTGATCGTCGCGATCACCACCGTCAGATCCGACAGCTCCTTCTCGTTGAAGTGCTGTTTCACCCGCTCATACACCGCATCCGGCGCATGGCCGTCCTTGATGTTCGTGACCGCTTCGGTCCACGCCAGCGCCGCCCGTTCGCGGTCGGTGTAGTAGTTCGATTCCTCCCACGCATCGAGCCCATAGAGTCGCTGTTCAGTCTCACCCAGCGCCCGCGCATCTTTCCAGTGCATGTCGATGCAATATGCGCAGCCGTTGATTTGCGACGCGCGCAATTTGACGAGATGAATCAGCTTCTCTTCGAGCCCGCAGGAATGGATGTACTGCTCGAGCCCGAGCATCGCCTTGAATCCTCCACCGGACAGCTTCATGCCGTTAAAACGTGCTTCCATCGAACCTCCGAAATTTGACCAACGGATGATATGCTCGCCGCCGATGATTCGCGCACTGATCTTCGACATGGACGGACTGATGGTCGACACCGAACCACTCTATTGGGACGTCGCACGCGACCTGGCGCAACAATGCGGCAAGGAAGTGAGCGACGAAACGCTGCGGAAAATGATGGGCCGCAGCCGCATCGAATCGATGCGAATCTTTGCCGAAGCGTGTGGAATCGATTCGCGCGCGCCGGAAGATCTGCTCGTCGAGCGCGAGGAACTTATGCTCCAACGCTACGGCCGCGGAGTTGAGCCGATGAAAGGCCTGCACGAAATCCTGAACCAATTTCGCGGACGCCTGAGATTCGCGGTCGCGACCAGCTCGCCGCGAAAGTTCACTGACGTGCTGCTGCCAGCGTTGGATGTGGCGAACGAATTTGAAGTCGTCCAAACCGGCGACGAAGTCACGCACGGCAAGCCGCATCCGGAGATTTACCGGCGTTGCATGTCGCGATTAGGCGTTGATGGAAGCGAATCGATCGTCCTTGAAGATTCGAAGGCGGGCGCGATGTCGAGCAAAAGCGCGGGCGCTTATGTCATCGCGGTTCCATCGCATTTGACCGCGATCGAAGATTTCTCACAGGTTGCGAACGCGCGGGTGAACGATCTGTTCGAAGCCGCCAGAACAATTGAATCGCTCATCGCCGCTTGAATTCGAGCAGCGTCGCGCAGTGCGGCGGGAACTGATACGTCGCGCGATTTCCCTTCACCATCCCCGACACTGTCCGCGTGTGAACTTTGACTTCGTGCACATTGAGCGTGCCTGGATCGACACTCCGATCCGACAGCTTTTCCTTTTCGCCCAACGACATCACTTGCACCTGATTGCTGGCTTGAAATTCCCCGGGCAGTGTAATCGTGACATCAAACGCATCGCCCTGCTCACTCTCCTTCGCGAGCGAGTCGGCAGAATCGCCCCAGGTCCAGGTGTTCGGTCGAACGTCTTTTTCCGATTCCGGTCTTGCCGCGCGATTGATCACGAGCAATCTTAGTGACTTCGCATCGCGCGTCGCGACGGTGAACAGCAGCGGGTTGGAACTGGTCGATCGCAACACGTCGCCCTGCGCGATCTGCCACAGAAGGTTGTACGCTTCAGACACAGGTGTACTCACGAACCGAGGATGAAGATCTTCGTCCATCTGGAAATTGATGACATCGTATCCCCAGATCTGAAACGGCCGCTGGTGCGTGACCGCCGACGCGTGCAGCAGCGAATGAATTGTGCATCCGCCCACGCGCGGCGCCGCCGCATACGCCGCCGCCAGTTGGAGATTCCCAAGCCCATTCGCGAGCGACTGGTTGTATTGCTCCTGCATCCCGCCGAGGCGAAATTCCGTCATGAAAATGTTCGTGTGCGGATAGCCATTTGCGTCGAGCATGTCCGCCTGCTTGCGAACGATCGACACGCGCTGCCCCTTCTCGTTCACCAGCGGTTCCCATGGCTGGCGATACGGATCGTCCGGCAGAAAGCTCGTATACGCCGCGAATTCCTGATACGCGGTCGAGGTGCCGATGTTTCCATCCGGCCGCACGATCGCGAAGCCGTAAACGTGATTCGTCACGCCATCGATCACATCCGCGAGTTTCTCTTCGCGCAACTCCTTCAACACGCCGACCGAAAACTCATTGTGGATCTGCTTCCACTCATCGTGCGTGACGCCCAGCTGGTTCGTCACGACAATGCGCGCCTCCGGCAGCACTTTCTTTACGCGGCGGATCAGCTCGCCGGCGATGACGCCGTACGTTTCGCCGGTGTATCCGCCGTACTCTTCGTTACCGAATTCCCAGATGCGAATCAGTCGATCGTAATGATTCGCCTTGATCCACTGGGCCATCTTCTCGACACGATCGGCGGCTTTCTGCAGGCCGGCGCGGTCAATCTTGTCCTTGGTCATCGGCAGCTTCGTGCCCGGGGGAATGAAAGACACGAGCTTGTCCTTTGCATCGTCGTACCACGAGAGCGTGTTGACCTGAAAGATCGTGCGAAGATCACCATCCGCCAGAAACTTGAAGAACTCGTCGAGCTCGATCCAGTCATCGGGATTGGCGGAAGAATCTGTCTTGCGCATGTCGTCAATGAAATGCGCGCCAGGAATTCCGAAGTGCACATACTGCACATTTCCGCCGGCGGGATAGCGAAGCGTGCGGATGTGCACGTCGTCGTGCAGGAACTTCATGAAATCACGACGATAGTCCGGTGTAGCGAGAATCTTCCGCAGCGCGTGCGTGCCGGTTGTCCAGACCCAATTGGCGGAACAGTAATCGAGTGGATCGAGGCCGGATTTGACGACGGATGAGTCGATCGTGATTTGCGCGGGCAATGGCCCATCAGCCGCGAGCACGGTCGTTGCGCAGATGCAAAGAAAGATCGCGAAATGCCGTCGCATTGTCACAGCGTTGAGCCGAGGCCTGGAACGTTCACATTCTC
Source organism: Phycisphaerae bacterium (assembly GCA_025924315.1). GTDB lineage: Bacteria > Planctomycetota > Phycisphaerae > Tepidisphaerales > Tepidisphaeraceae > JAICIO01. Next base: position 82,560 of record JAICIO010000001.1, on the reverse strand, counting down.
CAACCGATGCACACCGTTCCTTACGTCGAACAGCGACGAGAGCCGCGGGAGCCATTCGCGATTGGCTTCGGGGGTGAACTGCGGCGAGTTCAGCTCGACGCCATTGATCACATTGAGCCGCGATGCGACGAGGAACGAATGAATCGCGGAGAAGCCGGGGTTTGTGAGGTCCTGCATCGAAATGATCAGGCCGTTCTCCCGCGCCCATGCGGCGGCGACGAGCGTGAAGCTGTGTCCTTTGCACGTCTTGAGACACAGCCCGCCCCAGCCATCGCGTTTCACCGTCGAGAGAAGCTCGAGCGACGTCAGCCCCTCGTCGAGCATGATCGGCTTGAGCGCGCTCGCCTCGTGCCAGTCGTTGCGATGCTTGATGATATCGCGTGAGGTTGGTTGCTCGAGATATTCGACCGCGACGAACGCTTCGCGATCCGCTTCGCGCAGGCGATGAAGATAATCGACGACCGAGTCGGCGGTCGGATTGCCTTCGTTGCTGTCGACCGAAATTCGCGGGCGGTCGATCTTTGCGGCTCGCGCGGCGCGGTAGACGGCGATGGTGCGCGCCACGTCGGCGGGGTTATCACGTCCCGCGATCTTCAGTTTGAAGCAACGGAATTCGCCGAAATGATCGAGTGAATCGTCCCCGCCGACGATCAGCCACGCATCAAGCGCTTTCTTCGGCGGCTGGAGTGTCTTTCGAATCGCTTCCATCGCGCGACCGCTTTTGAAGTATTGGTCCGCGATGGGCATCTGCTCGGTTCGCTCGTAGAAGTCGAACGCAGAGTGACCGAGCGCAATTCCGGCGGCGTCGTGGATGGCGGCGTCGAACGGACTCGCGCAGACGGCGCGAGCGAGGATTGTTGCGACGTTCGAATCGGATTGATGCGCGACCGCTTCGTGCAATCGCAATCCCAACTCGAGCGGATGAGCCGCTTGATCGCCGCACAGCGCACGAAGGTTTTTCGCGATGGTTTGAGAGAGCTCGCGCATCGCCGCGTCGCGCACGACGTGTGTGAGGTTCGGATCGGGCCAGGCCCAGAGGTCGCTGAGAAAGATCGATCCGCGGCCGGTCGCTTCTTTGCCGTCGGTGCGCGCGCGGACGGAAACGCGCGCTTCGGTGATCTCGGTGATCGGTCCGGAGCTGAGCTTCAGCGGCTTGATGAACGGCCGATTGATAAATTCGACCGATGCTTCGAGAACTTCAGTCTTCATTTCGATTCTGGGTAGCGCATGTGACGATAGGACTGGGCGAATGCTGCTCCATCGTATCGATCGTCGTTCGTCAACTCGTTCAATTGCACGTCACGGTCGCCGTTGAGCCACGAGCGCTGGGCGGCGAGGGCGCAGAGTTCGGGTTCAATGAGCGCCGAAGGATCGAGCGGCGCATCGGCCCGGCCCGCGAGATATGGGAGCGCCTTTTCGAGCAGCGCGCGATAAAGCTTTGTCGCGTCGGCGATGTATTGCGAGACGGATCGCTCGGTGACGATCGTCGCGTGAAACGGCAACCAGGCAGCCGTGGCGCCGATGACGAGAATCCCGGTGCGACCATCGTTGGAGCTGATTTGAAGCCGACGTTGCACTCCGCTCGACAGATGGCGAACGCTTTTTGCGGCGACGCCCATGATCCCTGAGAGCATCGAGTACGCGTGGATGCCGTAGTTGAATTCATCCACCCCGCAGCCGCAGATGACGGTATGCGGCGAGCCGCGCTCGGCGGGGTCCTTCGCGAGCCACTGTTGGGTTTCGATGCAGAAGCGCAATGACGATCCGCCGGTGATCCGCGCGCCGCTTTCGGCCCATTTACGGATTTGATTCAGATCGCGCACGTTGCCCGCGAGCGGCTTGTCGATGAGTACGCCCTTCTTCCCTTCGATGAACGGTCGCGCTTTGGCGATGTGGGTGTCCCAGTCGCAGCCATGGATGATCGCGCAGTCGACTTGCGGCACCATCTCGTCGATCGATTTGAAGACGCGAGGGATCTTGTGCTCGGCGGCGAATTTCTCAGCGTAGCCGGCCGGATGAACGGCGCCGGCGTCGAACAGGCCGACGATTTCGTGGCCGAGCTCGCGCTCGATGGGGATCCAGTTCTGGGGATGGGATGTGTCGAGATCAACGATGCCGATTTTCATATGATGTCTCTGCAAAACAAGTAACTGGTGTGCTGAAGCGCACCCTACAAATGTTGAATTTCGCCGGTGCGGATCGCACGGTCCGCGGCGAGCACAATTCTTGTCGCTTGAATTCCGTCTTGTGCGTTCAGCGCGGGCGCGCGATCTTCTTTCAGCGCGGAGATGAATTCCACGTTTTCGAGATAAAAGCCCTCTTCATCAGTTCGCTCTTCCGTCCATGTGTTCTGTCCGTCGAAGAATGTCGCCTTCTTCAATCGGTCGTACAACTGCACGCTGCGGCCATCGGGGCCGAAGAGTTCGAAGAAGAATTTGCTCGTGAATTGTCCCTGCGCCGCGTCGCCCTGAATCCAGCTCCCGACACGGCCGCTTGCGAATTGAATCGACGCGACGCATTGGTCGATGCACTTGTGGCCCGGATGCGTAAAGGTTCCGCCGGTTGCCCAGATCGTTTTCGGTTCACTGCCCGCGAAGTAGCGCATGATGTCCGTGGTATGACAACCCTGGCTGTGCACATTCGCCCCGCCTTGGACCGGATCCTGCGCCCAGTGATCGTCGCCCCAGCGATTGTCCATCATCTGGCCGACGACGATCAGCGGCGCGGGGATAAATTCGTGCGCCTTCTGCACGAGCGGGTAGTACCGCATCTTGAACGCGGGCATGAGATGCACGCCGGATGCTTCCACTTCGCGCGCGATCCCTTCGCAGTCATTCAGATTCAGGGCGAGCGGCTTTTCGATGAGGATTTGCTTGCCGGCGCGGGCGGCGGCGATCGCGAGAGATGCGTGCGAGTCGTGACGCGTGCAGATGTAAATCGCGTCAATTTCCCGATCGCTCAGCACCTTGTCCGCGGACGTTGTCGCGTATTTGCCGCCGAAATCGTCGGACAGCTTCTGCGCCGCGGATTCGTTGGTGTCGCAGAAGGCGATCATCTGCGCGCCATCGATGCGTTTCACGCAATCCGCGTGCACGCGGCCGAGTCCGCCGCAGCCGATCAGGCCGATGTTGATTGTTCGAGCCATCGAAACATATCTCCCGCGAGCAACCTACTCAGATTTCGCGGGCTTTCAACGTTACACTGCGCGGTATGTTGAAGCGACTCGCTCTTTCGATACTCCTGCTCAGCCCGATCGTTGTGCGCGCCGTCACGCCCACGCGCGAAGAGCTCGCGGATGCGACGCGATGGGTGAAGACCACGACGCCGCCGATCTCGTTCCTCTATGGTGGCCAGCCGTCATCGGCGCTGCTCAAGGGTTGGAAGCACGACGGGACCCGGTTCACAGATCCGAAAACAGGTTTGGTCGTTCGTTACGAGCTTGAACACTACGATGATTCGCCGACTGTTGAATGGACGGTCTACTTTCGCAATGAGGGAAAACAGGACACGCCAATCATCGAGAATGTTTGCGCGATCGACGCGTCGTTCGACCTTGGCGATGCGAACATCGTCCTGCATCACAACGCCGGTGACAACGCGACGGCGGCGAGTTACGAACCGATTGCCGAGCCGCTCAGCAACGGTGAGACGAAGACGATTACCGCGAGTGGTGGGCGGCCGACGCAGAATGTGTTTCCGTATTTCAACTTCGGGTCGAAAGATCGCGGAGCGATTGTTGCGATTGGATGGCCCGGGCAATGGTCCGCTTCTTTCTCTCGACAAGGCACCATAGTGCATTTGAGCGGCGGGCAGGAGCTGACGCATTTCAAATTGCATCCGGGCGAAACCGTGCGCGGTCCGCGAGTGGTTGCGCAGTTTTACCGGGGCGACTGGATCCGCGGGCAGAATCTCTGGCGGCGCTGGATGGTTCTTCACAACACGCCGCGGCCAGAAGGAAAGCCGCCGGCACCGATGGCGACGCTTTGCACCGGGAACTTTTATCCCGGGCTGATGAGCAACGCGCAGCAGGAGCTGAAGTTCATCCAGCAGTATCTCAATCACGGTGTCAAGCTCGACGCGTGGTGGCAGGACGCGGGGTGGTATCCGTGCGATGGCGTGGGTTGGCCGAAGACGGGGACGTGGGAAGTCGATCGCACGCGGTTTCCGAAAGGTCTGCGCGAAGTGAGCGATTTCGTGCACGCGCACGGGATGAAATCGATCGTCTGGTTTGAGCCCGAGCGCGTTTACAAGGACACATGGATCGCGACGCAGCATCCGGACTGGGTGCACGATCTGAAAGATCAAGGGTTGCTTGAGCTCGGCGAACCGAAGGTGCGCGCGTGGCTGACGGATCACATCGACAAGCTGCTGACGGACGAAGGCATCGACATCTATCGCCAGGATTTCAACATCGATCCGCTGACGTATTGGCGCGGCGCGGACGGTGCAGATCGGCAAGGCATCGCCGAGATTCGTCACGTCGAGGGTTATCTCGCCTATTGGGACGAGCTGCTGAAGCGGCATCCGAAGATGTTCATCGATTCGTGTTCGTCCGGCGGACGTCGCAACGACATCGAAACGCTGAAGCGCGCGGTGCCGCTGCTGCGAAGCGACTGGTACAACTCGCCGGAAGGTCAGCAGTGTCAGACGTATGGGCTGGCGATGTGGGTGCCATATCAAGGGACAGGATTCATCGGCGTGCGCGATGAATATTGGATCCGTAGCTCGATGGTGTCAGAACTGACCTTTGGTCCGGGCGGAGACGGTACGGACAAGATGAACTTCGACGTGATCCGCAAAGCGGTCGCGGATCATCGTCAGTTTCGCGACGTGATGCTCGGCGATTTCTATCCGCTGACGCCTTACTCGCAGAAAGATGACATGTGGATGGCGTGGCAGTATGACGACGACGAGACAGGGAAAGGCGCGGTGCAGGCGTTTCGGCGCGCGAAGAACGCGGACGAGACGATGACGTTCAGGCTGAACGGCTTGCGGACGGATGCGAGCTACGAACTGACGAATCTCGACACGAAGCAAATGACAAAACAATCCGGCCGCGAATTGATGGAGAAGGGTTTGCCCATCTCCATCACTTCACGACCGGGTTCGGCGATTATCATCTATCGGCGCATGTAGGGTGCGCTTTAGCGCACCGGTTATTCATTCGGCGCACAAGGGAATAACCGGTGCGCTGAAGCGCACCCTACAGGACTACTTGGCCGATGCCTGTTGGTTTCCCTTGTACGAAATCCACATCGGCGAGGCCCACACGAGTTCGCCGGACGAGATGCCGTCCATATCGGGCGCCTGCTCGCCGCGGACGTAGTAGTAGCATTCTTTGCCGGGCGTCGGGTTGGGGTCGGTCCAGGTGAGCGTCACGTCTTCCTTGCCGGGCTCGACAACGTTCACAACCTTGTCGTCCTTGATGATGGTGATCTTCGTGAACTTCTGCGGGCCGATCATGTGGATATTCAGCGCCGGCGCCTCGTTGGTTGCGAAGCTTTCGCCCATGAAATGCTCCGTGTCGCCGACCTTGCAACGCACATCCGCGACGATGTTGTCTGTCGATGCGTAGACGCGCTTTTTGCGGATCGCATCCATGATCGCTTCGCGGGTCGGATTCGTGACGTAGACGTTCGCGTACGCGAGGTGGGTCGAGATGTGATCGCTGCTGCACTCGAAGGCGAGCTTTTCGCCTTTGAGCAGCGCGAGGTTCACGAAACCCTTGGGCCGCCAGCCGCCCATGCTTTCCTTGTCGGGCGTGGACTGCTTGAGCTTCGCTTCGGTGACGGCCGATCGCGGCGCGTCCGGGCGCTCGTAATTATTGCGATCGCCCTGGTAGATTTCGACCCACGGCTCGACCTGGGGGTCGTGATTGCGCCAATCCGTGCCCATGTCGGTGGCGGACGTGTGCGGGGCACACAGGCCATTAAAGCGCTTGAGGTACATGTAGAGCATGTCCGTGTCAGGCGCAGGCGCGAACTTCTCCGGATCCGAAAGCGGCAAGCGCGGAAGAGATCGCACGCCGCGCTCGGCGAACATGCAATTGCGATGGCCTTCGGGGTACGTGACCGACCGTTCGTAGCAGAATTCCGGCACGAAGCGGTTATCGAGCGTCATGAGCGTGACGGTCTTTTGCGTCGTCCACCATGAGTATTCGCGGCCGACGCCATAGTCGTGATCGCCGTCGCCGATCCAGTCGAGGCTGGCGGCGTCGATCGCATAGCGCCACATGTCGAGGAGTCCGCCATCGCCCTGGCCGTCGGGAGAGTATTCGGTGTGTCGGTGGAATTCGCCGCGCCAGATGCGGAGGGTCTCGCCGTTCAAATTCACGCGATAGTCGCGTGCTATCTGGACAGCCTTGCGTTCCACAGCCGTGTCCGCGATCGGCTCGGCCGCGGTCGCGGGCTGCGTCGTCGCAAGCGCAGGTTCGGCGGGCTTTGCATTGTCATACACAGTCGCGTCCATTCTGGCTTCGTAGAGATCCGCGTCGGTGGTCGTTCCGCCCCCGCCGCCACGTCGTCCTCCACCCCTGCGCTTACGTGGCCGATCGGTTTGTATCAGCTCATCGGTCGAGGGCTGACTCGCGGGCGCTTGCACGTCCGCGGAGGGAACTGCTTCGTCGTCCGACATGCCCGGGATCTGCGCGTCGCTATCGGAGGGGGCTGTTGCCCCGCCGTCGACACCGGCTTTGGGATTTATTTCGGCGCGGCCGTCGCCTTGATAGAAAATGCTCAGTCCGTCGTCGCGAACCTGAAGCGCGGGGCGAACGTCGAGCCCGCCGTTCGATCGCGGGAGCCACACTGCTTCGGCCCAGTGATCCGCCTCGAGTCGCGTCACATATTCGAACCACACCGTTCCCACGCCGACGCGCCACGGGCCGTTGTGCTTGCCACGAAACGCGAGCCAGACGTTGCCGTCCGGATCCGCAGCGAGCTTCGGATAGCACGGCGTGATCGAGCCCTCAAAGCCGCTGGGCTTCTGGCCTTCGTTGTGTGAAACCGTCGCGCGCGGACGCTTCGCCCAGGACGGCATCGCCTCCATCACGTCCGGCGGAGTGAACCACTGCCCGTTCTCGTCGAGCACGCGCATCGCAAGCCATCGGCCGGCTTGGTAGATGGGGATGCCCTTCTTCTTGAGCCCGCCGAAATCTTTGCCCCACTCGTCGCCGCTCACTTCCCAGGCAATCCACAGCTTGCCGGCTTTGTCGTACGCCATCGTCGGGCGCACTTCGAAAAGAAGTGACGCCGCGACCGCCTGCGGCTTCTCAAAATCGCCGGACGATCCGCGACGAGAAAGGTACACGTCGTAGTCGCCCTTGCCGTAGGTGTCCCACGCGATCGCGACGCCGCCTTTCGCGTCGCACGCAACCGCGGGCTCCCATTCGTTCGCGGTGGCGTCAGTCATGCGCTGCGGCTTGGTGAATGTCTCGCCGTCCTGGTGCACGGAGAAAATGTTGAACGACGTCTCGCGGCCACCGACCCATGCAAGCCAGATATTTCCGCTCGAATCGGTTGCGGCTGCGGGCATGAAGTCCGGGCCTTTGGCGTTGCTGATGTTGATCGGCTCGCTGGGCTTTTTGCCCTGCGCATCGAAAGTGCGGGCCATCATCTCCCAGTTGCCGTGATCGAGATGCGCGTCGGGGTTGAGCTGCTCAGAATAGAACACCCACACGCGGCCCTTGCCATCAACCGCGATCGCGGGGCGATAAACCTCCTGCTTGCGATTGGTGACGGCGATCGGATCGCTCCACGAGCCGTCATTATGACCGACGCGCAGAAAGAGCTGCTCGCCGCCAGTGGGCTCGGCGAGGTAATCGAAATCTTCCGGCTTATCGAGGTGCTTGATCGGCGTGGTCATGTTCGCGCCGCTGACCGGCCCTGATTCCGGCGTCGCAGGCCGCTCGCGCGCGCCCTGGAAATCTTTCCCGTGCTTGAACGAAACGTACGCGAGGTACGTCGTGCCGTCTTTCGCGGTCGCGACGGCGGGGTAATCCTCGTCTTCGGTCGTCACGGCGATTTCCCGCGCGACAGGCACGCGCTGGATCTGAAGGTTGCCGTCAAGCGCGGTGATCAACTTCCCGTACGGAAGGTCCGAGAGCTTGAACTCATACTTCCCCGGCGCGGTGTCGAGCGTGATCGACGTATCAGGCTTGGTGCCGGAAAGCTCGGCGATGAAACCGTTGTCAGCGATCGGAAGCTTGCCGCCCGCGGCGACGATCTTCTTTTCGCCGGCGCCTTGAGCGCCTGGCCGGCGCGTCGAGATCGTGAACTCGTTTCCTTCCGCGCTGTCGCCCGGTCCCCACCGCCATCCGCGGATCGATGTGACTTTGCCTTCACTGACGACGAGCTTTCCGTCCCACTTCGTGGCGGCCTTGTCCTTCATGCCGAAGCGCACGCGCAGCCCGATCGCATCGGGCGATGGCTGTGAACTCGGCGCGGCATTGGATGATTGTAGAACAAAAGTAGAAATGACAACGACGACGACGACAGCCCAGAGGCTTAAACGCGTCATTCGATCCTCTTTTCCCCAAAGACGAGATATGGCGAGAACCCTAACCCGCCATCACACGAGTGATCAGCCAGTAAGCGCCGATCACCGAAACCAGCATCGAACCCGCCGGCACCCACTGTCTCTTGAAATCCGGCTGCTTCTTTCGCAACGTCAGCATGATCTTCAGAATCACCGCCGCGATGCAGAGCTGGCCGGTCTCGAGGCCGACGCTGAATTTCACCAGCGGCACCGCGATGCCGACGCTGGTGGATCCTAATCCTACTTCGCGAAGGGCCGAAGCGAAACCGAGTCCGTGAACCAATCCAAAACCAAATGTAATCGCGGCGCGCCAGGCGAATTTGTGCGTTCCGAAAATGTTTTCCAATCCCACGTATACGATCGACGCCGCGATCGCGGGCTCGACGACGCGCGCTGGCATGCGCACCAAACCGAGCGTCGCGGCCGTTAGCGTGATCGAATGTGCGATCGTGAAGAAGGTAATGACGCTGGCGGCTTCACCAAAGGTGTTGCATACAAGAAGCAGCGCCGCGAGAAACAGCAGGTGATCGTAGCCGGTGATGATGTGATTGATGCCGAGCAAAAAGAACGAGATCCCGCGGGATCGCGAGTTCGACGCGACGTGAGCCGGCGTCGTCGCCGGTTGTGTGGATGAAGTGCTGGCTACGCTCGGGATGTCGACCTCCACCGAATCGTGATCCGGCGCGAGCGTGTCCTCGAGCAGCGTTTCAGGTTTCGATCCGCGCGCGTCATCAACAACGAGCAACTGCTGATGCCCGATAGGGAGCAGCCGAAGACACTTCGTCCAAATGAGCATCGTCTTGCCATTGGACGGAAGCGCGTAATCGACGTCGAGTTCGATCATTCCGACTTCGGGCGAGGACGCCTTTACCGATCTCACTTCGATCGGTTTCGCATCGACCTGCACCTCGACGCAGTCGCTGGCCTGTTTTGCGATGGCATCGCAAACGTTCTTCACGTAATCCGGATACTTCGCGGGGGGAAACCACGTGCCGAGATCGCGCGTGTGCAACGTCATCGCGGCGTGAATCGTCTGCGGTTGGATTTCGACGCGCAATCCGCTGAAGCCGATGGGATGGCCATGGGCGGGGCTGAGAAAGCGGGCCCATGCGATTGTGAACAAAATTACGCAAGCAACGGCGCGCAGGCAGCGGCGTCGGGATTGCTGTGGAATCGGCGCCATCAAAGCCGATCATCGCACAGTACGTTCGTAAAGGCGAATTCGCTTATACTGTCGCCACATGCGCGGGCGTTGTGTCGTAATTCTCTTCTTCGCTCTGATGTCGAGTCGTTTGCTGGCGGACGCGACCGTCGATTACGCGCGCGACGTGCTGCCGATTTTGTCGGCCAAGTGCTACGCCTGCCATGGGCCGGATGCCGAAGCGCGGCAGAAGGATCTGCGGCTCGATCGCAAGGAAGGTGTGTTCAGCACCGACGATGATGGGGTAACGATCGTCGTTGCTGGGCATCCCGAGAAGAGCGAGTTGGTTCGCCGGATCAACACCAAGGATCCGGATGACGTCATGCCGCCCGCGGACAACATCCGCAAGCTCACGCCGGCGCAGATTGACACGTTGACGAAATGGGTGCAGCAAGGCGCGAAGTGGGGAACGCACTGGGCGTTCGTCCCGCCGCAGTTGCCGGCGATTCCTCAATCGAACCCATCGCCGATCGACGCTCTTGTTCGAGCGCGATTGAAAGAAGAGAAGCTTCGACCTGCTCCCGAAGCTGACAAAGCAACACTCATTCGCCGGGTGACCCTCGATCTCACCGGTCTCCCACCCACGCCGGTCGAGATCGATGCGTTCACGAATGATTCGTCGCCGAACGCATACGAAGCGCTCGTCGATCGACTGCTCGCCTCGCCGCGCTACGGCGAGCGCATGGCGACCGACTGGCTTGAAGTTGCGCGCTACGCCGACACGCATGGTTACCAGATGGATCGCTACCGGCCGATGTGGCCCTATCGCGATTGGGTGATCAAGTCGTTCAACCAGAACCTGCCGTTCGACCAATTCATTACCGACCAACTCGCGGGCGATCTGCTGCCGAATGCAACGAAAGACCAGCGTCTGGCGACGGCGTTCAATCGTTTGCACATGCAGAACGAGGAAGGCGGGGTTGTCGCGGAGGAATTTCGCGTCGCGTACGTTGTCGATCGCGTGACAACGATGTCCACCGCGTTCCTCGGTCTCACCTATGAGTGCGCGCGATGTCACGATCACAAGTATGACCCGATTACGCAAAAAGACTTTTATTCGATGTTCGCGTTTTTCCAGAACATCGATGAATCGGGGCAGACGTCCTACTTCACCGACGCGATGCCGACGCCAGCGATGCTGCTTTCGACGGATGCGCAGGATGTAAAACTGGCCTCGCTGCGAAAAGATATTGCCGCGAAACAGCAGGAGATTCAGGTGCAGCGGCTGCAGGCGCGAAAAGCGTTTGACACTTGGCTCAATGCAAAGCGTTACGTTTCACCCGATGAAACGGGATTGGTCGGGCATTGCTCGTTTGATTCGCTGGAGAACGATGAGGTCGCGAACGAGGCGGATCCGAACAATTACGGCAAAGCGGTTGAACATCCGGGTCCAATCGTTGGAAAGTTTGGCAACGCCGCGGAGTTGAGTGGCGAGAACGGATTCGTGTTTCCCGGCGGAGTGGGACTCTTCTCGCGGACGGATTCGTTTTCGCTCGCGCTGTGGCTGCAGACACCAACGCGCGCCCCGCGGATGACGGTCGTGCACAAGAGCAAAGCGCCCGCGGATGCGGCCAGTCGTGGGTATGAGCTGCTGCTGGAAAATGGCCACGTCGCGTTTGGGCTGCATCACTTCTGGCCAGGCAATTCCCTGAAGGTTGTGACGAAGCAGGTCGTGCCGATCAACGAGTGGACGCACGTCGCGGTCACGTACGACGGATCGAGCCGCGCCGCCGGTGTTCACATTTACATCAACGGCGCGCCCGCGGAGTTCGACGTGATTCGCGACGGTCTCACGCGCGACATCACCTATGGCGCTGCCGAGCCGGATCTCGCAATTGGCTTCCGCTTCCGTGACAACGGTTTCAAGGGCGGGAAAGTCGATGAGTTTCGCGTCTATAAGCGCGCGCTCGTTCCGCTGGAGATCAGTAGCCTCGCCGGAAATGAGCAGCTTGCGATCGCGTTCAAGACGGCGCCGTCTGCCCTTTCGAGAACGCAGCGCGATGCGCTTTTCGAAAACTTTATCGCGAATGTTTACGCGCCGTCGCTCAAGACCCGCGATGAACTCGCGTCGCTCCGTCGCGAAGAGAACGCGCTGGTGATGTCCATTCCCGAAGCGATGGTGATGAAGGAGATGCCGACGACGAAGCCCGCGTTTGTGCTGAAGCGCGGCGCGTACGATGCGCATCTCGAAGCTGTCTCCGCGAACACGCCGGGGTTTCTGCCGCCGTTTCCGAAGGATCAGCCGCGAAATCGGCTGGGACTGGCGAAGTGGGTCGTTGATCCCGGCAATCCGCTCACGGCGCGCGTGATCGTGAATCGCGCGTGGCAGCAGATGTTCGGCCGCGGGATTGTGGAGACGACCGAAAACTTTGGCACGCAGGGCGCGCAGCCGTCAAATCAGGAATTGCTCGACTGGCTTGCTTACGAATTCTCGCACTCGATGCACTGGGACATGAAGCGGCTACTCAAGACGATCGCGATGTCGTCGACCTACCGGCAATCGTCGAAGGCGACGCCTGAGCAGTTCGAGCACGATCCGGGCAACGCGCTGCTCGCGCGCGGGCCGGCGCGGCGACTCACGGCGGAGATGCTGCGCGATCAGGCGCTGTTCGATGCCGGCCTGCTCGTCGAAAAGCTCGGCGGGCCAAGTGTCAAACCGTATCAGCCCGCAGGCGTGTGGGACGTCGCGATGGGTCATCCGACATATGACCAGGACAAAGGCGAGGGCCTCTATCGCCGTAGCCTGTACACCTTCTGGAAGCGCTCAGTCCCCCCGCCGGCGATGACGATCTTCGACGCCGCGGACAAAAACACATGCACCGTGCGGCGGCAAACCACCAACACCCCGCTGCAGGCGCTGGCGCTGCTCAACGACACGCAGATCACGGAAGCTGCGCGATTCATCGCGCAGCGGATGCTTACGGAAGGTGGATCGTGTGCCGACGAGCGCATTGCCTGGGCGTTTCGTTTAATCACAGGTCGTCCCGCGACGCAACGAGAGATGATGGTGTTGAACCAGATGTACACGGAACAGCGCGAGATCTTTACGAAAGACGCCGCCGCCGCGAAGAAGCTGCTGGCCGTCGGTGCGAAGCCGAATGACCCGAAGCTCGACCGCACCGATCTCGCCGCCGGGACTGTGCTCGCGACGGCGCTCTTGAATCACGATGCTGCCATCATGCGAAGGTGAGTTATGAACTGCGGAAACATCAACTATTCGATGAATCGCCGTGATTTCCTCGCCCGTTTCGGGCTTGGCCTCGGCGGGGCCGCGCTGATGGGACTGCTGCATGCTGATGCGCGCGCGTCGAGCGTGTCGCCCACGACGAAGCAGAGCGCGCCGAATCCGTTTAAAGGCGTTCTCGATCATCCGCACTTTCCGCCGAAAGCGAAACGCATCATCTATCTCTTCATGGCCGGGGGACCGTCGCAGCTGGATCTGTTCGATCACAAGCCGCTGCTCAATCAGCACAATGGCGAGGACCTTCCGGCGAGCGTGCGCATGGGACAGCGCCTCACTGGCATGTCCGGCAATCAGGCAACGCTGCCGATGGCGGGTTCGATCTTCAAGTTTGCCAAGCACGGCAAATGCGGCGCAGAAATCAGCGAGCTGATGCCGCATACCGCGAAGATGGTCGACGAACTGTGCTTCATCAAATCGCTGCACACCGAGGCGATCAACCACGATCCCGCGATCACGTTTTTCCAGACCGGCCACCAACTCGCCGGGCGACCGAGTATGGGTTCATGGCTGAGCTACGGCCTCGGTAGTTCGAATCAGAATCTGCCCGCGTTCGTCGTGCTGATCAGCAAAGATCGCATTGATCAACCGCTCTACGCGCGGCTTTGGGGCAATGGATTTCTTCCGAGCGCGCACCAGGGCGTACGCTTCAGCAGCGGAAAAGATCCGGTTCTGTTTCTGAAGAATCCGGACGGCATTTCAGATGCGAGTCGCCGAAAGATGCTGGATCGATTGGCGGAGCTGAACGCGCTTCAGTTCCAGGACGTCGGCGATCCCGAGATCAACGCGCGCGTCGCGCAGTACGAGATGGCGTATCGCATGCAGACGAGCGTGCCCGAGGCGATGGACATCTCAAAGGAGCCGGCCGACGTTTTCGACCTCTATGGTCCCGAAGCAAAGGACCCCGGCACGTTCGCGGCGAATTGTTTGCTCGCGCGACGGCTCGCGGAGCGCGATGTGCGGTTCATCCAGCTGTATCACCCGGGTTGGGATCATCACGGCAACCTGCCGGCACTCATTCGCCGACAATGCGCCGACGTCGATCGCGCATGCTACGCGCTTGTGACGGACCTCAAGCGCCGCGGGCTACTCGACGACACGCTCGTCGTCTGGGGCGGCGAGTTCGGCCGCACGAATTACTCGCAAGGCAAGCTCACCGCCACCGACTACGGCCGCGACCACCATCCGCGTTGCTTCACGACATGGATGGCCGGCGGAGGTGTCAAACCGGGCTTCACCTACGGCGCCACGGATGACTTTGGCTACAACGTGACGACCGATCCCATCGACGTCCACGACCTCCACGCCACGATTCTGCATCAGATGGGGATCGATCACACCCGGCTTACTTATCAGTTTCAGGGCCGCTTCTACCGCCTCACCGACGTCAGTGGGAATGTGGTGAAAGCGGTGATCGCGTAACCAAACCAGCAATGGATGTTGCCAGCGCGGGATCGGGTATCATTTGAAGGGTGCCAGAAGCGACACAATTGCTAAATGCGGCGGGCAATGGCGATCCGCGCGCTGCGGCGGCATTGCTTCCATTGGTTTACGACGAACTGCGGAAGTTGGCACATCATCGCATGGAGTCGGAGCGAGCGGACCACACCTTGCAAGCAACCGGGCTCGTGCACGAGGCATACGTGCGGCTAGTGGGCAACAACGAACTTGAATGGGCGAATCGGGCACACTTTTTTCACGCCGCCGCCGAAGCGATGCGACGGATTCTGATCGAGTATGCCCGGGCCCGGGCGGGCCCCAAGCGCGGGGGCGGTCGGCGCCAGCTGCCGCTGGACATCGTCGATCTCGCGACCGAGGCGGACCCGGCACAAATCCTGGCCTTGGATGAAGCGATCTCTCGCCTTGAAGAGAAAGATCCCGACGCCGCCCGCGTCGTGCGCCTTCGTTTTTACGCCGGCCTGAGCGTCGAGGAAGTCGCCAAAAGCATCGGCGTGTCCCCGCGAATGGTGAAGCGCGATTGGTCATTCGCGCGGGCGTTTTTGTTTCGTGAGCTCGACGAAGGTTGATTCGGCCGATTGGAGTCGAATTGCCAAAGTTTAACCTCCATCGCGTGAAGGAGGTATTCTTCGAAGCCTCCGAGCGTTTCGGCGCGGATCGTGTCGCGTATCTCGACGACGCATGCCGCGACGATGCTGAGTTGCGCGCCGAGGTCGAAGCATTCCTGACGGCGGCTGAACACACCAAGGGCATTCTGCAAACAGCTGAAATGGTTGACGAGCGCGTCACGCTGGCCGAGCACCCCGGCGGTCACGTCGGGCGATATAAACTGCTTGAACAAATCGGCGAAGGGGGCTTCGGTGTCGTTTTCATGGCCGAGCAGCAAACTCCCGTGGTGCGCAGGGTGGCGCTGAAGATCATCAAGCTGGGAATGGACACGCGACAGGTCGTTGCCCGCTTCGAGGCCGAGCGGCAGGCATTGGCGATGATGGATCATCCCAACGTCGCGAAGGTATTCGACGGCGGCGCGACCGACACCGGTCGGCCCTACTTCGTGATGGAATTGGTCAAGGGCACGCCGATCACGGACTACTGCGACCAGAACAACCTGAACATCCGCCAGCGGCTGGAATTGTTCGACCAGGTCTGCCAGGCCGTGCAACACGCGCACCAGAAGGGATTGATTCATCGCGACCTCAAGCCCTCCAACGTGCTCGTCAGCACGCAGGACGATAAGCCAGTGGCGAAGGTGATCGACTTCGGAATCGCCAAGGCAACACAGGCGCGGCTGACGGAGAAGACGCTGTTTACGGAATTCCGGCAACTCATCGGCACGCCGGAATACATGAGTCCGGAGCAAGCCGAGGGCGGCTTGGACATCGATACCCGCTCGGATGTCTATTCGCTGGGGGTGCTCTTGTACGAGCTGCTGGCGGGTTCCCCACCGTTTGATCCCAGGGAGCTGAGGAGCAAGGCGTTTGCGGAAATGCAACGGATCATCCGCGAGGTTCAGCCGCCCGCGCCCAGCACGCGATTGGGTGCCACCAAAGACACGTTGCCGTCCATCGCAGCGCACCGCGCCATTGAGCCGCGCAAGCTGGCGGCGCTGGTGCGCGGGGAGCTGGATTGGATCGTGATGAAGTGCCTGGAGAAAGACCGAAGCCGGCGCTATGAAACGGCGAATGCGCTGGCGATGGATCTCTCTCGCTATCTGAGCGATCAGCCGGTGTTGGCGTGTCCGCCGTCGGTCCGTTACCGCTTTGGCAAATTCGCCCGGCGGCACAGCGCTGTCATCGCGACGGCCGGAACCATCGTCGGAATCCTCGTGCTCGCGACGGCCGTTAGCACCTGGGAGGCGGTTCGCGCCACGCGCGCCGAAGAAGTCACGCTTCGCGAGGCGCAAACACAGAAGGCCAGCGATGCGGTGCTCAGGGGGATCTTGAGCCAGGGGAAGGCCGTAACTGTGCGCGAACTGCTCATCGGGGCCAGCCGTCAAATGGACGCCGGATCGCTCAAGGAGCACCCGGAGATCGAGGCGGAAGTTCGGCGCACGATCGGCGACGCGCTCTGGGGAAACGATGACGCCACCGCGGAAGCCAACCTCCGAAAATCGCTGGCCTTGAGCCAGCAAGTCTCCGGCCCTGACAGCGCGGCGATCGCCGAAAGTTTGACTTCGTTGGGAGATGTTCTGACGGAGATGCCTGCCAAAGCGGACGAAGGCTTTTCGATGCTGCGCGATGCGCTGGCGATGGAGCATCGACTCTACGGAGCGGAACACCCATCAATGGTCAGAACGATGAGCGAATGGGGGCACATGCTGCTCGTCTACCATCGTCTCACAGAAGCAGAACCTCTGGTCAGGCAATCGCTGGCGCTCCGGCTGAAGTTATTTGGCGAGGAAGGCCGCGAAGTGTCGAGGGGCTATCGCGATGTCGCGCTGCTTTTGAAGTTTAAAGGCGACCCGGCGCAGGCGGAGCAGCTCTATCGCACCGCTTTGGAAATCGGCATCAAAGCCGGAAGCAATGACGTGGACACCGACCTGTCCCGCTCCTTGTTGGCCGAGTTCCTGGTATTGCAAAAGCGGCCTGTAGAGGCGGCAGAGCTCTATCGCCAGGCGCTGGCCAATCGCCGCGAAAGAGATGGTGAAACGCTGGAAGTTGCTTACACCGCCAAGCAGCTTGCCGGGGCCTTGTGCCTCGCGGGAAAGTCAAGCGATGCAGACGCCTATTATCGAGAAGCCTCTTCGATTTACCGCAAGACGCCCGCAAGTACCGATGCCAAACGATTGAATGCGGCCGCATGGTTCCTGGCCACTTGCGAGCTGCCTCCCGCGCGCGACGGAGCCAGTGCCGTCAGATTCGCCGAACAAGCCGTCGCCGCGACGAATCGGAAACTGCCCTTGTATGTTGACACGCTTGCCGCCGCCTACGCGGAGACCGGACAGTTTGAAAAGGCCATAAGCGTTGAACAAGAAGCCCTCGCCATGGTCAAAGATTCCAAAGATGAATTGGCCGCACGCTTGAAACTCTATCGATCCGGTTCCCCATACCACCAGTCGACCGCCCCCGCCACGACGAGTCCCATCGCAACCTCACAACCGCACTGATTTTATAGCGAATCCGATTTCGCCTGGCCCCATTCCCGCCTCGCTCTCGCATTGATAACGGGGTCAGATTTGCTGACCGGAAGGAAGAAGCAACATGCAATGGAATAATTGCGGTGCGCGCCCCTCGTTTTACCAACAGGCGCAAAAACTGGCGGCGCTGTTCTTACTGGCTGCCTTGGCGCTGGCGATGTGGGACGGCGAACGGCTCTGGGATTCTCTCAGCGGGACCCCGCGAGGAAATGAGCTTCTCTTCTGCGCATCCGGTAGTGGCAGCGGTGGAGACGTCGATAAGGCGCTGGAGCAGGGAGCCGAGATTAATGCGCGGTCTCCGTCCGGCTGCACACCGCTCATTATCGCGTCAGGCGCCGGCAACGTCGCGGCAGTGCGAGCGCTGCTCTCGCGCGGCGCGGATGCATTTCTCAAGGCGGACGCTGGAATCGACGCGCTCTACGTGGCAATCGCGAATAATCACTTTGAGGTAGTGAAGATCCTGCTCGATGCCGGCGCGAATCCCAATTCATTGACCGGCGGGGAAACGAGCCTCGACGTCGCCCTGCGCATGAAACGTGAAAACGTCGTTGCGCTACTAAAAGATCGCGACGCCAAGCGCGCGAGGGATCTTAAGAGTTGGGCAGAGCGCCAGATACAATAGCGTGTCATTAAACAGACGAACGGCGGGAGTAGCTGAAATGAATTTCGAAATGGGCGCGGAAGGATTCGAACCTTCGAAGGCAGAGCCATCAGATTTACAGTCCCGGCGCAAGAACGAGATTTCAACGAGGTTTTGCGGGGTTCTGCAAATGTGTAGGGCGCTCTGCGGGGCGCTTGAACGCATTGTGTTACCCCTGCGACTTGGCAATCCATATCCGATGTACGGATGCCAGCCGCAGTTCATCTTTCAGCACGGACAGCACGGCAACCCGATGGCTTCCTCCGATCAGATGGTATGGCACATCGCACGGATACAGGCGCACGAGGTCGGCACGCCGACGAGGGAATTTTTGCGACCGGTGCGGATACGACCTACGCGCCACGCCCGATCGCTGCCCTGAATGCGGGGCTGTCCCAAAAGTGGAATGAGTTTTATGTTTTGGAAATCACGGAATTGCTGGCGCTCCCCGATTAAACTTTCCGACCGTGAAACGCTTCCTGTTCAACATGTTGGCCGCGCTCTCGCTGGTACTGTGCGTGGGAGTAATCTTGCTGTGGGTACGCAGTTATTTCAGCTTTTCTGATTGGATGTGCCACTCGATTGATGGCACGCCCATGAACGTCATTTCCCGCAGAGGCGCGGTGCTGATTAATGGTTGGAGCATTTGGAAGATGCCATTCCGTTTTGCATTTGCTGGCTTCGTGTTCAGCATGCCACGTGAAAACGCGACAAGCCCGTGGCTCATAAGGTTTCCATACTGGTTCCCCGCGCTGTGCGCGATGGCTCTTCCTCTTCGATGGGCCTTACTTCGCCGGTCACAGATGAAGGCGAAATGCGGCGTTTGTATTCGCTGCGGATACGACCTACGTGCCACGCCCGATCGCTGCCCGGAATGTGGCGCAATACCCTTATCCACGAAGAGCCTCCCTACATGAAACGTCGTGCGTTCAACGTGCTCACGGCAATCTCCGCTCTGCTACTTGTCGGCGTGGTCTCTCTCTGGACGAGAAGTTATTGGAGGTACGACCACCTTTCATCTGTTCTCGACTCGACGGCGGAAGACAAATGGACGCGATCATTCTACGATCTCGACTCTTCGAGGGGCGAGATCATCTTTGCGTGCATGCGAGAAACCGCGACGGATCAACTCAATATTGATGCTTACCGGAATGATCCGACCGTACCTCACTTTCGATGGAGTTACCTTCGTGCTGGCGATAAGCCGTGGCGAGAGGAATCACACTCAGACAATGCGGACCTTATTCATCGCTGTGGCGTGGTCATTGATGCAGGGATCGTGCATGAAGGGGATTGGCCCCCCTATTATCTGCTGACCGTTGTTGCGCCGCATTGGCTTCTGATGCCCGCTTTCGCCGTGCTCCCCGCGATGTGGTTCATCGGCTACTGGCGTAGGCGACGACACGATCAGCACGGCCGCTGCCCCACATGCGGGTACGACCTCCGCGCCACGCCCGATCGCTGCCCGGAATGTGGAAATTCTGTTGCGGCTGTAGAACTCGAGCGAGTGGACGCGTGACGACGCCGGTGAGGAGAAGGCGCGCCAGACCGATCCAGAGTGCTGGGGTTGGATGCTCCGGCAAAGGCTTTAGGGTAGTGGTATGTTCTCGAAACGTTAGCTATGGTTGTGTCGTTGCCAGTCGCGATCCCATCTTTATCCAGTGGTATGAGACGTTCCCATCAACGCTGCCGTAAGCATAGGTGTCGCCAGTTTGGGTATCGACCAATGTCTCAGTCGGTTGTTCGCCAACGTTCGCCAACAACTTGCCAGCGGCCTGTAGCACAGCCCACCATGAGCAAAAGACTGGCGATCGCAATCAATCGACGCATGTTTGTCTCCTATTTCTTCTTCGCGGGTTTGTAGTCCGTAACGGTCCCGCATTCGGGACAGCGATCAGGCGTTGCACGGATATCGTATCCGCAAGCTGGGCATCGCTGCTCAATGATTCGTTCCGCCAGTCGAACCTTCAATGCAATCGTCCGATACCCGATCCACGCCCAAAAACCGGGAATCACAGCGAACACAACAGCGATTATCCAAAGGGGAATGATGACAGCGAACCATTTCGTGATGTACCCGATTTGCGTTCCGACGTGAATGCCGAGGTCATGCATGCCCCATCCTTGCCACGTCCGCGACGACGCAAAATCGAGTGGGCGATCTGTTTGGAGATGTCTGCCGACAAAAGGATGCAGTCCTCCGGGATGCAACGGTTGCTCGATTGCAATACGCAGTTGCCCATTCGATGTGGACGCCCCAACGGAATGCTCTTCGTCCGCCCAGTAAGCATTGTCGCACGATGCAAAGCTTCGCTCGCGCAGCGCGAGTGTCGCCAGACAAAGTATGAGCGAAGTTGCGCCCAACAGGTGGAAGAGACGGCGCTTCACGCCGACATGCTACCTCGGCGGAACGCATCTCAAAGAGCAAAAAGGTCCTGATGGCTGTAGGGCGCTGTGTAGGGCGCACCATGCGCGGTTTCAGTGACCACTGTGACCAAATTTCACTCGCGTCAGACGAAGCCAGAAATGAAGAAATCCCGCAGCGATTGCGGGATTTGTGGGGTAGTGGGCGCGGAAGGATTCGAACCTTCGAAGGCAGAGCCATCAGATTTACAGTCTGACCCGTTTGACCACTTCGGTACACGCCCGAACTCATCGCGTCCGTAGACGCGAGTCGCATAGTATGGGGGAAAACGCTTCCGTTTTCAACGCGGAGAATTGTAGGCCCTGATTGTTGCTTCGCGGCTATCGAGCCCAGCGGAAATCGACTTGAAAATCCGCGGCGCGCGGAGTCATGCTGCTCACGGTGATCTGGTCCGGTGTGTTCATTTCCAGCGTCTTAGTCATCCAGCCCATTTGATCGTTGAGCGGTTGACCGTTCTTGTCGAAGAACGTCACGCGGTAATCGACGTAGAGGCGTTTGTCGATCGCGCTGCGGATGGGGACGGTCACGTGAAGAATGCCGGCGTCGTCGCGTGTGGCGACGGGCCTGCCCACCGCAGTCTGCGTTCGCAAATCGTCCTTGTTAAAATGAATTTGTCCCGCCGCGTACGGATCTTCACGCCCCTGGATCGGCGGATGCACACCACAACCGGCGACGAACGTCAGGCAAATCAGTGCGAGCGCGTATTTCATGAATTTCCTCAGATCGAACGTGCATTCATTTAGCCGCGGGGCTCGCCCCGCGGGGATGCCGCGGAGGGATTGGCCTTTCGCGCGGGGCAAGCCCGCGCGGCTAAATAAAATAGCCTCTACGGTTTCGTCGAAGGCGCTACCACCGCCCCACCGGGCTGTTTCGGTTGGGGAATACGAGCCGGAATCGGTGCCGTGTTCCGGTCATTCAGGTTCGGAGAAACCGATCCCGATGTCGTCGCGGCACCGGTGTTCGCCCCGACCGGCGCTGGTCCGGGTGACGTCCACGTGTTCGTCATGTCATCCATCAACTTCCGCGCGAGGTAGCGTGTGTACTCATTGATCTGCGGCTTCTCGAGCGGGATGGGCATATCGACGAATGCGTGGCCGAGCGAGATCGCGTCTTTTGTGTTCAGCGCTTCCGAGACGAGGCGAATGCGATCGACTTTCGGATAAACATCGGTTGGCTCGGCCTCCACGCGGATCACGACATCCACGCCCAGTTGGTCGGCCACTTCACCGAGCGTCTTTGAACTGGAATTCTGCAGGCCCTTGATCTGATCTTCGCTCAATTTCGATCGCGTGACGGTCGGCGAGATGATCGTCACCTGACCGTTACTGCTGATCCAATCGGAAAGCGTGTTTTCAATTGCCTGCGCGTCGAGGCCTTTCAGCGTGTGGGTGACGAGGACCGCGAAGCGCGGTCGGCCGACGGCATTGTACGCGTTCACGAAAGCGGGTTGCTCGGGGGGTCGCTGAGTGACCAGCGGGCGATCCTCGAACGGCGGTTCGGGAAGCTCGCTTTCCTGCGGCGGAAGCGGCTTCATGTGCTCGTAATGGTAGGTCGGGGAATATAGACCCGCTTGCGGAACCGGCACGCGCGGCGGCGGAGGCGTGTTGTCCCGACAACCGAAAGACACGAGCAAAATACCTGCACTCAAAGCCACAGCGATCGTTCGCACGAGGCCTCCTTCAAATCCAACGCAATTGTTCCAACCGGTTAGACACGCCGGACGATAAAAGGATTGCCCGGCGGGGTAACAAACTGACGCAACTGCGTTTGCGGTGTCTAACTTAGGACAAGGCGGATGCGTGTCAACGTCGAATTGAACGCGCTATCGGTACGGGCTATCGTCAGAGATCATCGAAGGAGACCGTTCATGTTGAAACGAATTGCTGGGATTGCGATCGCAGGATTGATGCTGGGTGCGGTGGGATGTCACGAAGATCGCCCGCACGATTATGGCGAGCAGCGTCCGCCGGTCGATCAGCTCGATCCGCGCGACAGTGGGTTGCAGAGCAAGGATGTCATCGCCGCGTCGGACAAGATGGCGAACGATATTCTCAGCAGCATTCCCGAGCTCAACGAAAGCCCGCATCGCTGGACGGTCGTCGTCGATCATGTCGATAACCTCTCGGCCGATCGACAGACGAATTACGACATCTTCATCGAGCGCGTCCGCTCGAATCTCTCGAAATACGGCCGCGGACGCGTGCAACTGATCGAGAACATGGCGAAGTTTCACGAGCTGCAATCGCGCGAAGTGGAAGGCGGCGGAAACGACAACTTCGGCCAAGGCGGCGTGAAAGGCCAACCGGTCGGCGTGCAGCCGGATTACGCGCTCTACGGCAAAGTCATGGAGATGCCGAACCGCGCGACAAGCTATTTCCTGATTCAGTTCGAGCTCGACAACCTCAAGACTCGCGAGCAGGTTTGGGTGAATGATTACGAAGTGAAGGTGTTGCGGTGAGGGTGGAGAGAAGTCAGAAGCCAGGAGCCAGGAGCCAGAAGAAGAATGTCGTCGGAAGCCGGCCGCTTTTCTACTGGCTTCTGGCTTCTGGCTTCTGGCTCCTTCCGATGAGCTGCAAATCCGCGACGCAGGCCGGCCACAACAGCGCGCTGGATTCGACCGATCTCGTGAAGATGACGGACGACATGGCGATGAAGCTGCTGGCGTCGCCGAATGTGCAGGAAGCGATCGCGCGGAAGGGCAAGCTGAAAGTCGTCGTGCAGCCGGTGGAAAATCGGATGACGGCGGAGGTCTTGCCGCGCGGGCCGGCGGAGGCGTTTACTGCCCGTTTGCGCGGCCTGCTCGCTCAGCACGCCCCAGACAAATTCACCTGGATCATGAACCGCGATGCGTTCTATCGTTTAAGAAGCCGCGAGCTGGAAGGCGTCGATCTCGGCCCGTCGCCGGACGCGGTGAATCCGGAGTACGCGCTCACCGCGACTTTCAGCTCGCTCACGAATGAAGATGCAAAGCGCCGCAGCAGTTATTACCTGTGCGTGTATGAACTCACGAGCCTGAAGGACCGCAGTTTGCTGTGGAGTGATCGGTACGAAGTGAAGAAGCAGGCGGTTAAAGGTTTTCTCGATTGACAGCAGATGAAGGCCAATCCACTCGTTTAGCGGCGCCCCGCAGGGGCGGGCTCCGCCGCGCGCCATTCATCTGCCTGCTCGCAACCACGATTCTCGTCGGGTGTGGCCCCACCAAGCAACAGCGCACTGCGGGCGAAGCCGTCAGTTACTACTTCTCGGGCGATTATCCGGAGGCACAGAATAAGCTTCGTCCGCTCGCGAAAGAGACGAATGAGAATTTCGTGCTCAACAATGTTCGTCTCGGCTCGGCCGCCCTGGCGGACTATGACCTCACCGAGGCGGAGGATGCGTTTCTTCGTGCCTACGAGGTGATCAACAGCGTGGGCGTGAACGATGGCGGGCGGTCGCTTGGGGCGGTTCTTGTCGATGAGAAAATCAAGATCTGGAAAGGCGAGCCGTTCGAGCGCGCGATGGCCAATTTCGATCTTGGGCTCGTCTACTACATCCAGCACGATTACAACAACGCACGGGCGGCGTTTGAAAATGCGCTCTTCAAGCTGCACGACTACGACGACTCCACAGACAAGAAGAAAAACCAAGACGTCGAGAGCAACTTCAACGTCGCCACGCTGATGCTGGCGCGAACGTGGCAGAAGCTTGGCCGCGAGGATCTGGCGCACGCGAATTTCGATTTGGTGAAGCAGCGCGATCCCTCCCTTGCGCAGCTGGCGGATTACGATCGCAACGCGGAGGCGAATCTGCTGCTCGTCGTCGAATACGGTTACGGCCCGCAGAAGGTGACGGATTTTGATGGCGCGATCGTCGGTTTCGGACCGAAGCCATACGAAGCCGGGCGCATCCCGAATCCGCGGGTGGTGATCGACGGACACGCGATGGATCTCGACAGTTTCGATCGGCCGACGATCGACCTGCTCGCGATGGCGCAGGATCGGAAGTGGCAGAGCATCGATACGATCCGCACGGTGAAATCCGTGGTGGGCACAGGCCTGCTCGCCGCCGGCGCAATCGAAGGTGTTCGCGGGGTCAACGAGTATGGCAGCTCCCAACGCCGCGATCTCACCGCCGCCGCTGCGCTCGCCGGAGCGGGATTGCTCCTCAAAGCGACGAGCCAGGCCGACGTCCGTCAATGGGAAATGCTTCCGCGAACGATCTTTCTATTGCCGCTCAAAGTCGAACCCGGCACGCACGATATCACGGTCGAGTTTCCGATGGTCCGCGGCGTGCGCCAGACGTGGCGCGATATGGTCGTCCCTGACAAAGGCGAGGCGACCTATTACTTCCGCATGCAACGCTTCAATCCCGGCCCGTTCCAGTGGCCACCCCCGGCGATGGCGCAAAACGCACCGACGACGTCTCCTTCGCCTTCGTAGGGTCTGCTTCAGCGGACCGATTACCCCTCCGTCGAAAAGCGAATAACCGGTCCGCTGAAGCGGACTCTACAAATCCGCACGCGAGCCGCGTAACATTCCTCGCGTGAGTCGAACTCGGATCAAATTCTGTGGAATGATGCGCCCGGAAGATGTCGTCGCGGCGGCGGACTGCGGCGCGGATGCGATCGGGCTCGTGTTCTACAAGGCCGCCAAACGCTGTCTTTCGATTGATCAGGCGCAGAAGATTCTCGACGTGCTACCCGCCTTTGTGACGCCTGTCGGATTGTTTTTCGACGCGCGCGCCGATGAAGTGCGCGAAACCGCATCCCGCCTTCGATTGCGTCATGTGCAGCTCCATGGGAACGAATCGCCGGAGGTTGTCGCGAATCTGCGCGAATTCAATGTGCTCAAAGCGCTGCGCGTCGAACGGGATTCGTTTCGGCAAACGCTTGCGTCCTGGCGCGAGGCGATCCGGTCAAAGCAACTGGCGAACCTGAAGGGGTTCATTCTCGAAACGCCTGGCATCGCGCACGGCGGAAGTGGCGTGCCGAATGATTGGCAGGCCATTCGTCAATTCGCCAGTGAGAAGCTTTTTGAAGGCCTTGCGCCCATCATCCTTGCCGGTGGGTTGACGCCGGAGACAGTGCAACAGGTGGTGCGCGACGTTCGACCCTGGGGGGTTGATCTTTGCAGTGGTGTGGAGGCGGAGTTCGGGAAGAAATCGCGTGAGAAGATGGCAAAGTTCGCGCGCGAGGTTCGCTTAGCGGACGATGCGCACGCACCGTGATCACTTCTTCGCGGTCGGCTCGTCGTCTACCGTGGTGCGATTCTGATCATCGAGCCGATAGGGCTTGGCGATTACGATCAGGACCTGCTCGAGCTTTTGCGCCCCGCCGTCGGTCTGTAAAAATGCTTCGCCGAGGGAACTGGACCATTTCGATTCCGGCGAGGGTGCGATCACCAGGAAATGCTCGAGCGGAATGTCCACGTTGATCGCTAAATCGAAGAAGCTCTGGTGTGTCACATAAGCGAGTTCCGTCTCTTCGCCGATCGAATTGAGCTGCAGGCGTTTTCGGTTCTCGCGGATGACCGGGCATAGCTTGATTCGTACCTCGCCCGTCTTTCGCGGCGTGGATTGAAAAGAGAGCATGAAGAGGTTCGTGGCGCCGTAGTCATACGTGCGGCCGGTGCCGATTCCGCTCGCATCCGAATACCAGATCGTTTGCGAATCGCACTTCTTCATCGGCATCTCGATGTCTTTGCTCGTCTGCGCCGCGACCGCGTAGCGTTTGCCGACGCCGGGGTTTTCTTCGATCACTTTTTTGAACTGTGCGAACTCGCTGTACGGCGCTTCGCCGACGCGGATGCCATTTTTATAGAGCGCGTCATAAAGGCCGACGCTGATGCATTGTTCGTTGATGCGCTTCCAGAAGTCTTCGTTGTGGCTGATCGTGCCATAAGGCAGCGGGAGCGAATACACCTCGAGCTGGAACAGGATCGGGATTGCGGGCTGGGCGTCTTTCGGTGGAGGTTCGCCTGGGAGCTCGGAGCTTTGGACGAGCGAGAGCGTTCTCGGGGCGGCGGCGTCGAAGGCGGACGCGCTTGTGGGGGCGGGTTTGGGTTTCGGTTGATTCTTTGCGGCGCATCCGACCAGGCTCAACGCGACGATCAGCGCAAGCACGGCGCGCGCCTCGCACGCGAGGCGGCTAAACGGTCCTTGCGTTGTCGCGATCGAATGTCGGTGCATGCTTCTATTGGTGCTATGCCTGTTCGATGACTTCCACGAGCAGATCGAGGCCACGATCCCAATCGGCCCGTGTGATATTGATCGGCGGGGCGAGGCGAATAACTTTCTGCGCCGTCAGGTTAATGACGATCCCGCGCGCGAGGCCCTTCTCGACGACCTTTTCCGGCGGCGACTTCAGCTCAATCCCAAGCATCAGTCCCCTGCCACGGATGTCGGCCACCTTCCCGGCGATTCGCGGTTCGTTGCGTAACCGCGAGATCGCATGCTCGCCTAATCGAGCGGCATGTTCAAGAAGATTCTCGCGGGCGATCACATCAAAGATGGTCCGAGAAACGGCCATGCAGATGGGATTTCCGCCCAACGTGCTTCCATGTTTGCCCGGAACGAGCAGCTTGGCGACGTGCCGCTTGGCGAACATCACGCCGACGGGTAATCCACCTCCCACAGCCTTGCCGAGCGTCATGATGTCCGGCGTGATCGGCTTGCCATTTTCATCGGCAAAGAACTGGTGTCCGAACCATTTTCCCGTGCGCCCGCAACCGGTCCAGACTTCGTCGAAGATGAGCGTGATGCCCTTTTCGTCGCAGAGCTTTCGAACTTTCGCGGCGTAGTTCGGCGGATAGAGGTTAATCCCGCCTTCGCCCTGGATCGGCTCCATGAGGATGCCGGCGGTCTCGGCATCGACCGCGGCGGCGAGGGCATCAAAATCGCCGGGCGCGACCTGGGTGAAGCCGGGCACATCCGGCGAGAAACCGGTGCGCACGGCAGGGTTGCCTGTCGCCGCGATCATCGCGAGCGTTCGGCCGTGGAAGCTCTTGTTCAGAGATATGATCTTCCACTTCTTCTGCTCCTGCCCGCGCAGGCGCGCGAGCTTTACCGCGGCCTCGTTGCTCTCCGCGCCACTGTGGCAGAAGAAGGCCTGACCTTCGAATGCGAAGCGATTGAGCCGCTCCGCCAGCTCAATCTGCGGCGTGGTGTAGAAGGTATTCCCCACATGCCAGAGGTTGCGCGCCTGATCGGTGGCCGCCTTCACGAGATCGGGATGACAATGCCCCAGCACCGCCCCACCGAAGCCGGCGAAGAGATCGAGGTATTCCTTGCCGTCTGAGTCCCAGAGCCTGCTCCCCTCACCACGCACCATGACGATGGGAAGGCGCGCGTAGTTGCTGATAAGAACCTTGTTCGCTCGATCGAGGATTTCAGACGTCTCGGACATAGTGGCGGCGAGAATAACAAATCATGCGCCAAAGACGAAACCCGCGGAGCTGCGCTCCGCCGCTAAATAGAGAGATGACGTCGGATCTCCATAGTTAGCGGCGGAGCGAAGCGCCGCGGGTTGAATTTATGTTGCGACGGTAACTCGACCCCGCTACGTTCACCTCATGTCGCCTCGCCTCACCCCGCCGTTTGTGCTGATGGCGTTGTTGGCCATCGCTTCTGTCTCCCACGCCGCGACGCCCGATCAGATCGATCAGGCGATTTCGAAGGCGAAAAACTACATCTATCAACAGCAACAGCCGGACGGTTCATGGGAGCTTGTTCCCGCGGCGGAGCCTTCTCCTCCGGCCACAGCGATTTTGACGGTCAAGCAAAGCCCGCGCGCCGGGCAGTGGAGTGGTCGAACGGCGCTGGCGATCTACGCGCTTCTGACCGCCGGCGAGAATCCGACGAATGAGCATCTCGCGAAAGCGGTCGCATTTTTGAAGAAGTCAAAAACGATGGGGGTTTATGCGCTCGGCGTGCGATGCCAGGTGTGGCTGCTGCTTCCGCAAACGCCGGACGTGCGCAACCTCATGAAGGCGGACGCGAAGCTTCTGATCTCGATGATGAAGACCGAGGGCAAAGCGAAGGGCATGTACGATTACATCAACACGAAGAATCAGGAGTACAGCCACAGTCGAAGCCAGTATGCCGTGCTTGGCTTGTGGGCGGCGCAGCAGACGGGTGTGGAGATCCCGACGAATTACTGGCACACGGTCGAAGAAGCATGGGTGAAGAATCAATTGGCTGACGGTGGATGGGGTTACACGACGCCAAGCTACTACCCGACGACGCCGGGGATGACGGCTGCGGCGGTCGCGACGCTGTATGAAATCCAAGATGCACTCGCGGGGACGCGCGGGCTCGATTGCAAAGGCAATGTCGACAACCCCGCCATCATCAAAGGACTGGATTGGCTCGCAAAAAATGCGGACAAGATCGGCACCTCGAAGCGATACGTGCGCGATTTTCCGTTCTCGACGCTGTATACGTATGAGCGCGTCGGCGTCGCGGGCGGATACAAATACATCGGCGATGTCGACTGGTTTCAGAAAGGCGCGGATTGGCTGATCAAAACGCAGCAAGCGGACGGTTCGTGGGCTGATCCACCGGTTGAAAATGCGCCGGCGGAGCAGTGGACGCCGGGCGTCGTCGATGCGAGCTTCGCGGTGTTGTTTCTATCGCGCGGGCGCTCGCCGCTCGTGATGAACAAGCTGCAATACCAAATCACGCCGACGGGTGGCGACGCGCACGAGGGTCATTGGAACCAGCGGCCGCGCGATGTGGCGAACATGGTGCGTTGGATCGGACGGCAAACGGAGCGAAATCTCAACTGGCAAATCGTGAACCTCAATGCCGGCGGTGAGGGCGATCTCAACGACGCGCCGATCCTGTATATTTCGGGCGATGAAGCGCTGAGCTTTACGAGCGAGGAGCGCGATCGGCTGCGGAAGTTCGTCGAGCAAGGCGGCCTGATTTACGGCAATGCCGATTGCGGGAAAAAGGACTTCGCGGACGGATTTCGCGCGCTCGGGAACGCGCTGTTCCCGACATACGAATTCCGAGTTTTGCCCGCCGATCACCTCGTCTATCGCGGACAGCAGTTCGATCCGAGTAAGTGGAAAACTCAGCCGGGCTTGATGGGCCTGAGCAACGGCGTGCGCGAGCTGATGATCCTCGCGCCCGACACGGATCCGTCGAAAACCTGGACGCAGGTCGGCGCCGCCAAGACCGAGTTCCTGCAGATGGCCGCGAATCTCTATCTCTACGCGACGGACAAGAAAGGTTTGAATCACGATCAGACGTACATCGTGAAGCTCGACCCTTCAATCAAAGCCGAGCGAAGCACTTCAATTGCTCGTCTTCAGTACGCCGGCAATTGGGATCCGGAGCCGGGAGGCTGGCGACGGCTCGCCGCGCTACTTCACAATCGACACAAGATCGATCTGAAGGTCGAGCCGGTGAAGCTCGGTGAAGGGAAGCTCGCGTCGTACAAGCTCGCTCATCTGACCGGTACGAGCGAGCTGAAACTCGACGCCGCTGCGTGCGACGAGCTAAAAAAGTTTGTCGCATCTGGCGGAACGCTGATCATCGACGCCGCGGGTGGAACCAGTACCTTCGCCGCGACGGTCGATAAGCTGCTCGCGGAGCTTTGGCCCGGAAAGCTCCAAGCAATTGCTACCGAACACGGCCTGTTCAGCGCCGGCGGGCAGACACTTTCCTCGATCAAGTATCGCGAGTTCGCTCGCCGCGTGTTCGGATCGCTCAGCACCTCACGCCTCCGCGGAATTGAGCTGAATGGACGGCTCGCGGTGATCTACAGCGCCGAAGACCTCAGCGCGGGATTGGTCGGCGAGGAAGTTGATGGCATCAGCGGATATGACCCCACGACCGCGACGGAATTGATGACCAAGACAATTCTCTACGGGTCAAAGTAGATTGAGTTTTGCCGATCATCGTGGACTCAACGGCACGATACGGTGGGCGGTGCCAGCCGACGCCTGCGACGGAGCAGAATGGCGCATGCGGGCAGCAGGCCGAGCATCGCGGGTTCGGGGACCACCGAGTTGTAGTTGATGCCGATGCGGATTTCGTCGATCGAGGTTGTACCCGACGTGTCGTTGCCATTCTGAAGGACAAGCCAATTCAGGGGGACATGTGGGACGTTGGTCAGAACCAGATTGGCGCTCGCGTCACTTGGGGTGCCGTCGTACAGCGCGGGATCGATCCAGATGTGCACGTTGTCGGTTGTGCCGGAGTCGATTCGACCTGTGAATAAAACTTGTTGCGTCACGCTAACGCTGTTCGAATTATCCGCCACGTACTGCGCTGCGTTCACGTCGCGCATCACGAGCCGGTATTTTGTGCTGCCGTTGACGCGTCCCATGTAGTAGATGTTTTCGGCGGCCCCGAGCGAGTCTCGGAACTGAACCGTGCCCATGTCAAACCCGACATAGCTCTGGATGATGAAGCTAAACCAGGTCGAAGTTCCACTGTCGCCAAGGCCTGTCAGGCTCCGATCGGTGAACGCGTAATACTGGTTCTCGACCATTCGATTTCCGGAGGTCGTGAGCGGCTTGCTGTCCGCGTCCGTGTATGTCATTCCCGGTGAGGCGATGGTGTTGTAGTTGTCCCCGGACCACGCGCGGGTGAAGCCTTGACCGCCATTCTGCCCGTTGAGCGACGACCCCGGCGTGTAATTAAACGGTTCATAGTAAAGCAGACCGTTCGCTTGAATGCCTTTTGCACTAAAAGCGGCACAGACTGCGACAACTAACGCCACGCAACGAAACGCCGGCATAAGCAAATTCTCCTTCTCATTCGAATGTTGTAGATGCTGTGGTACCGCGATGGGTTACAGCCGTTGAATTGCTGCGATCATTTTCCGGCGGCTTCGATGCGCTTCACATAGAATTGCGAATCGGTGGCGCGCTGGCCCGTGAGGTGAAGGCTTATGGGGTATTTCAGTTTGGCGGTTTTGTAGAAGTCGAAGATGCGCTCGCCGTGTTTGAACTGGCGATCGAGGTTGGCGTTGACGTGATCGGTGAAATCGGGGGCGATGTATTGCTGGCGGTCGTAGTCCCAGTTGGGGTCGATCCGGACGAGCAGGTGCGCTTCTTCCCAATCAATCGGGTAGCCCTGCACGTACCCTTCGCCGGTGTTTGGGGTGTAGAACCAGAAGCAGAGGAAGCGATCTTTCCAGACGGTGCTGACGGCGTTTTCGGCGCCCGTGATCAGGCGCGCGTGTGACGTGCGAATGGCCTGGCCGGAGAGCGCCTTCGCGACCCACACTTTTCGCTGGCGGCAGTCATACAGTCCGACGTGCGGATATTTGCCGTTGAATTTGTCCGTGCAAAGGCGCGTGCTGACGCGAGGACCTTCTCCGGTCGAATCCTTCTTGCCAAAGCCGAACATGAAAACGCCCCGGGCTCCTGTGCAATGTCCCGGGGCGAAGAATAACGAGTGAAGCCCGAATTCCGAAACCCGAATGGCGAATCAATGCTCGAATGACCAAATGCCCGAATGAGCCAAATGAATCATTTGGGCATTCGGGCATTTAGACATTGATTCGGAATTCGGGTTTCGGAATTCGGATTTCCGATCACCGACCGAGTGCTTTGAGCACAATGAAGATCAGAATCGCGCCGCCGAGTCCACCGCCACAGAGGAGGTAGATAAGCGACCAACCGGCGGCCGCGAGGGGAGCGATTGTTGCAAGCATCATCATGAGCGTTCTCCTTTCAATTGCCCGGACATCCGGGATGAAAAGAGATAGAGCAATGTGCGTGCCATGAAAAAGCCCACGGCTCAGCCGTGGGCTTTTCGACATTTCCGGTCGGATTGTCGTTGTTACTGCATCTTGACGACGTATGGGCTCATCAGCACCACCGGTCGCTCCTGCATCAATTGAACCATCTGCAGCTGTTGCGTGATGAGCTGTTTGGTTGAGGCGGGCAGCGCTCGGAGAATCGAATCCGGCGAGATCGTGATCTTCGGCGTGAACGGCATCGCGGTATCCGCGCCCGCTCCGCCGGTGAAGTAATCCGCGATCGTGCGCGGCGAGGGGAGCACGCGAATGTCGTAACTGCCGGGCGAAAGCTTCGCCTTGCCAGCAGCGTACGCGATCGCGGACTCGGTTCCGCCGAGCTCGTCGATCATGCCAAGGTCCTTCGCCTGCTGCGCGAGGAAGATTCGGCCGCGCGCGACTTTGTCGATGTCCTTGATCTTGTCCTTGCGCGTGCTCATCACGCGATCGGTGAACTGATCGTAGGTTCCGCGCATCCAGTTGGTGATCAGGCGGCGCTGGCGTTCGTTGAAGGGCGTGTTCTGGCTGAACAAATCTGCGTTGCGGCCCTTCTGGAATGTCTCGGTCGAAAGGCCGAGCTTGTCGAACAGGTCCTTGATGACGAACTTTCCGCCGACGACGCCGATCGATCCGACAATCGCCGACGGATCCGCGAAGATGTAATCGCCCGCGGACGCGAGGTAGTAACCTCCGCTCGCGGCCATGTTGCCGACGCTGACGATGACCGGCTTCTTCTCAGCGAGGCGGCGCGTCGCCTGCCACATCACTTCGCTCGCGAGCGCACTTCCGCCGGGCGAATCGATGCGCAGCACGACTGCTTTCACATTCTCATCGCGCGCCGCCTTCCGCAGCGCCTGACGCATCGTTTCGGATCCCACCCCGCCCTGACTGAACAAGCTGCCTGCACCGTCGCCGTCCTGGATCACGCCATCGGCATACACCACCGCGATCGCGGGCTTGTTCGACGGCGCCGGCTTTTTCGCCATCGCGGTGAGGAATGAGAACGGATTGGAGAAATCGATCGCTTCCTTCGCCGGCTCGCCGTAATCCTGAACCAGGTTGATGTCCTTCCCCAACTCATCCTTCAGTAGGCTACGCAGCCCATCTTCATCGACGAGGTGATCGACAAAGCCGCGATCCTTCGCCACGCGGGCGGGGACCAGCGTGTCGTCGATCAAATCCTTCACTTTGTCGGACGGCATGTTGCGCGCGAGGCTGATTCCGCTGACGATCTGGTCGTAGAGCGCTTCCACGACATGGTTCAGCTCGCCGCGAAGTTCGGGGCTCGGCTCGCTGCGGGTGTACGGCTCTTCGGCGCCTTTGTATTCGCCGATCTGCACGTAGTCCGCCTTCACGCCAGCCTTGTCCATGATCCCTTTGTAGAACATGGTTTCAATCCCGACGCCGAGGACCATGATGTCTCCGCCGGGCATCATGCAGATGTTCGTCGCGCCGCTGGCGAGCGTGTAGCTCGTCGTGTCGTACGAGTCAGCGTAAACGAAGGTCTTCTTCCCCGCCTTGCGAAGATCGACCAGCGCGTCGCGAATCTCCTGCGCCTGCGCGAGGTTCAGGGTGCTGTCTTCGATCGTGATGAGCACGGCGCGAACGTCTTTGTCGTCGCGCGCCTGCTGCAATCGTTCGAGGAGCGAGCGCAGCGTCTGATTGTCCTGCTGCCCTGCCATCCATGAAAAGCTCGCGGGACGCTCGGTGATCGCGCCGCTGATGTCGAAGTAGGCGACCTTCGCGAGCGAAGACTTTGCCTTCTCCATCGACTGCATCTTCTTCATCAGCTCCGCTGGCGTCGGAAATTTCGCCGGCGCGGTCGTCGGCTTCTTGGATGAAGTGGATGCAGACGCCGGCTGTGTCGAAGGCGACGCAAACGCGACCGTGCACATCGCGCACAGCAGAACGATCCCCAGGAGACGAGTTTTCATATCAATCCTCGGAAAGAACGGGCGTGAACGCATGAAGTATAAATCCTACGGACTTCAGTTCAATTAAGATCGGTTTGGAACCACAGATGAACACAGATAAACACAGATGGCAGCTTAAACGGTATTTCGGACTCGGATCTTTCTTCTGTGTTCATCCGTGTGCATTTGTGGTTCCACCTCCGCGATCTGTATGTCGTGATCTCACCATAATTTGACGGTCCTTCCCCCCCATCTATAATGCCCGCCGATCTCACTTGTTGCAGGCGAATTCGGGTCTGGGAAGGAGTCCGCGAGTGCGTTTGGGTTGGATGGGATTGATTGCGGTCTCGCTCGTCTGCCTCGTTCCCCGCGCTTACGCGCAGTATCAGCCGCCCAGCGATTACCTCACGATCAACTCGCCGCACGCGTTCACTTGGACGGAGGGAAACACCAACGTTGTCCAGACCGAAGGTCCCGTCACTATCAAAACCGATCAGGCGACCCTCAGTGCTGACAATGCCGTGATCTGGCTCACGCCCGCTTCTGGGCAGCTCAATGACGAGATGACCGCGGAGATCTCGCTCATTGGGAACGCCAAGCTCACGCAGGGCACTGTGGAGCGGACGGGAACGCAGCTGTTCGTCTCGCTTCCGGTTCGCGGATCGATCAGCATCACCGCCGACGATCGCCGGGCGATCGACCGTCATGAAAGCGACATCTATCGCCAGGCGCTCGATCTTCGCCCGCTGCGCGCTCCCGGGCGGGGTATGACCGACAATCAGTGGCTCGTGCAACCGGCACCGGAGGAAGAGCCGACGTCGCAACCGGTCCTCTCGCCTTCGACGCGGCCGGCTCAGCCTGTGACGATCCAGGCGGACGATGTTCGTCGCACATCGACACCCGACAACAAGATCGCGCTCGTGCTCTCGGGAAATGTGAACGTCTTTTACCGCACCGCGAGTGGTGACTTCATCGAGCTGCGCGCTGAGCGCGCGGTCGTCTTCAGTCAGTTCGCGACGTTCAAAGAAGCCGCCGCGGCAAATAAGTTCAGCGCGCCGGAAGACGCGATCGCCGGCGTGTATCTCGAAGGCGACGTGCGAATCACGCACACGCCGCACCTCGACACGCAGGCGGACCAGCGCCTCACTGCGGACCGCGCGTATTACGAGGTGACGACCGATCGAGCGATCCTCACCGATGCCGTCATTCACACGTCCGATGCGATGACGCAAACGCCGATCATCGTCCGCGCGAATGTGGTGCGGCAGATGTCGCTCGGCGAATACCGCGCCGAGCACGTCGAGATGTCGACCAGCTCTTTTGCCACGCCCTCGTACAGCGTTCGCGCATCCAAGGCATACATCCGGCAGTACGACACCGGCGATCCGCGGCTTGGCGCGCGAACCGATTTCTACGCCACCAATACGACGCTCAACATGTTTCACGTTCCGTTTTTCTATCTGCCCGTCGTCGGCGGATCGGTAACGGAAAAAGGCTTGCCACTGCGGCAGATTCGCACTGGAACTAAAACCGCGTTCGGGCCCAACATTCGCACGGAGTGGGGCCTGTTCGAAACGCTCGGCCAACCTCCGCCGGAGGATCTTGATCTCAGCTTCCACGCCGATTACTTCGGCGAGCGCGGCCCCGCCACGGGTCTCGACGGTAAATACCAGGGCGGCTTCATCACCGAAACGACCAAGGAGCCCTGGGATTTTCAAGGCGATTTCCAAAGCTACATCGTCGATGATCACGGCACCGACAATCTCGGCAAAAGCCGCGGAGAGATTACGCCTGAGAAAGAGCTTCGCTATCAGGCGCAGTGGGAGCATCAGCATTTCTTCCCGGACGATTGGCAGGTGCAGCTGCGCGCCGGCGTTGCCTCCGACCCGACATTTCTTGAAGAATGGTTCGAGAACGACTTCGACAATGGCCTGCCACACGATCTCTCCGGATATGTAAAGCACCAGACGGGGACCGAAGCAGTCACGTTGTTCGCCCAGGCTCAGCCCAATGATTTCGTGACGACCGCCGACCAATTGCAGGAGAATTTCGAAGTCGAGCGCCTGCCGGAAATCGGCTATCACCGCATCGGCGACAGCATCTTCGACGACAACCTCACGCTCTTCAGCGACAACACCTTCAGCGGATTGCACTTTGAGGAAAGCCGCGCGAGCCTCGGTGATCTCGGTTTCCGCACACTGAGCCATGGCGATACGGACAAAAGCAACGACACGCCGGTGTTGCCGGGCATTCCCGCAGAAGGCCAGACCGGGACCAACGATGACATCACCTATCGCGGTGATTTCCGACAGGAAATCGATTGGCCGATGACGCTGGGCCCGATCCGCACGATGCCTTACGTGATGGGCCGTTACACCGGCTATTCCGATTCACCCAGCGGCAGTCGGAAAGATCGCGTTCTCGCCGGCACCGGCGTTCGCATGATGACGTCGTTCTGGAAGGTCGATGACACCGCCGAGTCTGATCTTTTCGACATCCATCGCCTTCGCCACGTCATCGAACCGGAGGTGAACCTGTTCACGAGCGCCAGTAACGTGAACCGCGACGAGCTTTTCCTTTACGATCAGGGTGTCGATGAGATCAACGACGTCAGCGCCGCCCAACTGGCGCTCCATCAGCGCTGGCAGACGAAGCGCGGCGGCGCGGGGCAATGGCGCAGCGTCGATGTCTTTTCGCTCAACGTCTCGGCGACGTGGTTTACCAATAAACCCGACGAGTTGGGTTCGACGAATTTCCCGACGCCAACCGGACACGACAACGGCGTGACGCCGTCCAGTTTCCGCGGGCTCTATTTTCCCTCGCTGCCCGAAGCTTCAATCCCCCGCAGCTATGTGGGCGCCGACGCGCTCTGGCGCATCAGCGATTCCACGGTTATCCTCTCCGACGCCAACTGGAACATGGACGATCAGGATCTGGCGACGACCTCGATCGGCCTCGCGGTGCAAAGAGATGTGCGGCTGGGCTATTTTCTCGGCACGCGATACATCGGGGAGATCAACTCGACGATCGCCTCCGTCGCCGCCAATTACATGCTGACGGCGAAGTACACGCTGGCGTTTTCCGAGAGCTACAACCTCACGGATCGGCAGAACGAGACGAGCAATTTCACCATCATCCGCAACTTCGATCGCTTCCTCGTTTCCCTGACGATCTATTACGATGCGGTCGAGGGGCAAAGCGGCTTCGAATTCGGAATCTTCCCCACAGGTCTCGGCTACGGCCTCTCCAGCGCGGCAGTGGAAAACACCTTCGGTCCACAATGATCAAGCCGCTTGCGGCTTAGCGGGAAGACAAAATTCGTCCGTTGATTCGCCAACGATCCGATCGCGCATCTCGTCAACGATTCGCTCGATGTGCGCCTGATAGGTAAACCGCTCCATCACGAATTGCCGTTGCGTTTGCATCACTGCATCGCGCGCCGAGCGATCCTGAATGAATCGCTCTACCCGCGCACGGAAACTGCCGCGGTCCGAGAAACAGACTTCATCCAGATCCGGCAACTTCACCGCCAGCGCCCGCTCTTTGAATCCTCGCACTCGTTGCACCGGATCGTTCACGTCGATCAAGCGGCGGTATCCACCAAGCAACCGCTCAAACTCTTCTCGTAGTTGATGTGAAATAACGCGCAGCGCGTGTTCCGTCGTCTGCACGCTCGGATCGAAATGCTTCTCGACGAACGCCGTCAGCTCCGCCGGAATCCGATTCACCGCGTGCTCGCGAATGAGGAAAAATCCACCGCAAATTAATCCATCCAGCAATCGCTGGTGCGTCGCCGCGAACGGCACGATTTGCAAATTGATCTTCGTCCGCCGGGTTAGATCTTCAAGTTCTTCACCATAACCCGCATACCCGCGCGCGAACTGCGCGAACTCCGCATTCTTCTCCCACCCCTGGCCGTACAACCCGATGTCGAGACCCATCTCGCGCGCCGTTTCGGTCGCCCATCGCAGCGCCTGCTGTCGATACAGATAGTCATTGAACGGATGCGAGATCGCGCTCATGAGCTGATCCATCTGCACCAGCTTGCAGAGCTCAACGCCCTGCTCGCGTTCGATCTCACTGAGCGCCTCGCGAATCTCGGTCGCCGTCGAAAGCGACTCGCCCGCATCGTAGCGCTCGATCGTCCGATCCGCGAACCGTCGGATGACATTCGCCGCGATTGGATTGGAAATCTTCGCGACGAGCTGGTCCGCCAGATCCTTCGGCTCGCGCGAGCAGTTCGACACGAAGGTGAGATCGTGCAGATCCTGGTCCCAGCTCGCGGGCATCGGCGGGACGCGCGTGGCCTTGTCCAGATAAATGCACTGCCGTAGCGGGTACCCGTAATCCTTGTGATACACATGCTCGCGGTTCGTCAGCACAAAATCCCGCGGCGTAATGCTCTGGCCGGCTTCGATGCGCGTGAGGTTCGGCAGATGATCCTGAATCCAGCAAACGAATGGCACATTCGCCGGAAAAACTCCGCCGTGCTCGTGCCGCAGATGATCGAGCTGGAACACGACATCCGGCTTGAACTCCGCCGCCGCCTGCGCGATGGCGATGCGATTGATCGCGTGATGAGGCGATGGCTCGATCAACACGTGTGCATCCCACCCATTCGCTCGAAACGCGTCGGCGGAATCGCGCGTCGCGAATTGCAATACCGTCGAAAACCGCGTCGTCATCAGCAGCACGCGCGGCTTGCGCGGCGGATTCGGGCCGAGCAGCTCGGCCAGCTTCTCCGCCGTCAATTCCTTCGCGTACTCGGCGTACTCCGCGATGAAGCGATCCTTCATCCGATTCGCCTCGAGCATCGTCTCGGCCAGCCGCGCGTCGATTTCTTTCGACTGCAGCCCGAGCCGCGCCGTGATCGTGGGAAACGGCAGCATCACATCCGCGAGCGTATCGCGCTTCAAATCTTCGCATGCGCTCGCGCCGATGTACCAGCGAATGCGTTTCTGTTCGATCGGGCCATTCTCGCCCGTGTAATCGTGCAGCATCAGGCACGCGAGCACGAGCCGCGCATCCGGCTCGATCATCACGATCGCATGGGGCCGTCCCACCGGCAGCGCGGGCGGATTCTTCGCGACCCAATCCAGCAGATACCCATCGCCAATCCCCGCCAGACAAATCGGCTGTCCCGCGCGAATCGTCGGTGCGAGCTGACCCACAATATGCTGCACCGAGGCGCCCGGATCATTCCCGCCCGAAAGCGATACCAGCCGCGCGTCGGCTTGCGTCAGCGCAACAGTTTTCACCCCGCCCTTCGCGGGGATGATCGAATAACAATCGTTCTCCGGCGCCTCCGCGATCGCGCGATAGACCGCCGGCCGATACGCCTGCAATGCTGCCAGGTTCCGACAAAGCGTCAGACGAGTGTGCGTCGCCTCGTCCGCGACACCGAGCGCCGCAATCGCGTCGGCCGCTTCGGCCCAACGTTCGGCGCGCATCAAACTATCAGCGCTTTGCCTTGTCGATGTGCTCGCTTCTTCGCAGGATGCGTGCAGGAAATCTCCTTGTGAACCTGCGGTTAGTATCGGCCGAAAACCTTGTTGTCCGATAATCTCACGCCGCGAGAGGGGTTTAGCCGATACCGATGATGTCGCATTGTCATGGAAGACGCCGCGCAATACGCATCGTCGCTGCTCATTCACCCGCTCTATCGATGGGGCGAAGCCAAAACACAGCTGCGCGGAACCCGCATCCGCCGCGCGATCTTTCACACGCTTGATTCGCTCTCCCGAGCTCAGGCCTCGACGGCCCGCCGCGCATTCGAAGACGCGATTCCCGACGACCGCTATCTCGATCCAGCCGAGCTCGATCCCCTGCTCGCGCGCTACCGAAAAAGTCAAACCCGCGGCGACGCGCGCCTGCCTCGCGAAAAGGCCGCCGCCCGCGCGCTCGAAGTGCTGAAGGCCACCGCACGATTTCGCTCACCCGGTGCACGATTCCTTGACCTCGCCTGCGGCGATGGCCTCGTCGGCGCGACACTCGCGAAGATGGGCTACCGCGTATCCGCGCTCGATCTGAAAGCCGGTCGCTTCTCGCCCGAGGCGCGCTCCGCCGGTGTCGAATTCCACGCGGGCGACGCTCAGCAATCCGATCTTCCACGCAACCAGTTCGACGTGGTTTTCTCGTTCGACGCGTTCGAGCACTTTCTCGACCCGCCCGCCGTCTTGCGTGAGCTGCATGGGATACTGAAACCGGGCGGCGTGCTGTACGCATCCTTCGGCCCGCTCTATTTCTCGCCCCAGGGCGCCCACCAGTGGGCGAGCGTCGATGTGCCCTACTGCCATCTCCTCTTTCGCGAAGACGACTTGAATGCGTCTGCTGCATCACGCGGCAAGGGACGAATCGTCCGAAACGTGAACAAGTGGCATCTGTCGCAATTCCGCCAGATGCTCCATGTGGCAGGGCGCCAGTTCCAGGTCGTCGACTGTTTCGAAAAGTTCAACACCGCCTTCGTCGATCTCGTCCAATCCTATGCGCCGATCTTCCGGGCGCGGACCGATGACTTCGACGACCTCATCGTTCGCTCGATCGAGATGCTTCTACGAAAGGCCGGCTGAGGAGACGCATGCCGCAGAGTCGAAAGATTTGTTCCCTCGCAGAGCTACTGACGATTCGATCCGCCGCGCGCACGGATGGGAAAACCGTTGTGCATTGCCATGGCTGCTTCGACATCGTCCATCCCGGCCACATCCATCATCTGCAACACGCGAAATCGCTCGGCGACATCCTCATCGTCTCAGTCAGCGCCGACACGCATGTGAACAAAGGCGCGAATCGCCCGTTGATCCCTGACGATCTTCGCGCCGCCAGTCTCGCTGCACTCGAGTGCGTCGATTACGTTTATCTCAATCCGAATGCGACGGCGGTCGAGTTGCTCCAGCAGCTCCAGCCCGACATCTACATGAAGGGCCGCGAATATGAGAACAGCCACGACGCCCGCTTCCTTCGCGAGCGCGACGCGGTGACCGGCGCGGGCGGACGCGTCATCTTCAGCAGCGGTGACATCGTTTACTCCTCGACGGCATTGATCGGCGGCATGCCGCGCGCCGAGGAATTCGACGATGAAAAGATCCGCCGCTTCTGCTCACGCTACGACCTGACAAGCGAGAACCTGCAAAATCTCATCCACCGCTTCCGCGGACAAAAGGTGCTCGTGATCGGCGATTACATTCTCGATCGCTATAACTTCTGCGACACAAGCGGCGTCGCGGGCGAAGCGCCGATGATGGCGCTTCGCGTGCTCGAGCGAAAAGAATACGACGGCGGAGCCGGCGTGATCGCGATGCATCTCGCGGGGCTCGGCGCGTCACCGCATCTTGTCACGTCACTTGCTGACGACGATGCGTCACGACAAATCGAGATGCGGTTGCGATCGGGTGGAGTCGATCTAACGACGCTCACGCAGCGACGGCAGATCGTGACGAAGACGCGCTATCTCGTCGATGAAACGAAGATGCTCAAGGCGGACGAGGGCGGCCAGGCGCCGCTGGATTCGCGAAGCGAAGAAACGTTGGCGGATCAAATCCTGGCGGCTTCAGATGGGGCGGCCGCGGTCATCTTCGCCGACTTCGGCTATGGCTTGATCACCTCCGCACTGCTCGAGAGAGTGATGGAACCGC
This sequence comes from Phycisphaerae bacterium, assembly GCA_025924315.1. GTDB lineage: Bacteria > Planctomycetota > Phycisphaerae > Tepidisphaerales > Tepidisphaeraceae > JAICIO01. The sequence goes on along the minus strand of JAICIO010000001.1, from coordinate 40,652 downwards.
TGCGAAAGCAGGTGCCGATCCTTACCGCGGATGTGAGCGGAAAGCAGAGCAACCTGCTCCGCTTTAAATCGGTTGATCTGCTCTGCCCGACGGAGCGCGAACTCCGCGAAACAGTGAACGATTTCTCCAGCGGTCTGGGCGCGGTGGTCTCAAAATTACTCACCGCCACCGAAGCGAAGCAGGCGATGATCACGCTCGGCAAACAAGGCTTAGTCACCTTCGACTGGCCCCTCGAAACACCGGACGCCTCCGACGGCCGATTGCGTAGCGAATATTTGCCGGCCTTCGCGAGTCACGCGCTCGACGCGCTGGGCTGCGGCGATGCGTTGCTCGCCACCGCAAGTCTCGCCCTCGCCTGCGGCGGGTCGCTGCAAGCCGCCGCATTACTCGGCTCCCTCGCCGCCGCGATCGAAGTGCAGTCCATCGGGAACGCGCCGCTCGCAGCAGAGAAACTGATCGAAAGCATCCACCACCGCGAATCGCGCCTCGACCGCGCCCGGCTGGCGTCATGATGAAAGCCACAAGAGCCTAGTTATCCTGAGCGAAGCGAAGGATCTCGGGATCTGAAGACGCGCCTGATATCGAGATTCTTCGCTTCGCTCAGAATGACAGGGTCCGAAATCGATAACGGAGTCTGCAATGTTCGACCTCTCGATTGTTCTGCCAACCTGCGATCGCGCTGATCTGCTTCAACGATCGATCGCAGCGATTGCGCGCACGACTTCTTGCGACTTCGAGCTTGTCGTCGTCGACGGAGCCAGCACCGATCACACGTCACTCGTCCTGAAGGACGCGAAGCACCTCCTCGGCGATCGCCTGAAGATCATCCGCGAGGAGAAGCGGGAAGGTTTCGTGCGTGGCACGAACAAGGGATTTCGCGCCGCGACGGGACGCAACCTCACGTGGCTGAATGACGATGCACGTCCAATCGCGGACTCACTCGATCGCGCGGTCGAGCAGATTGATTCGTCGCCGGCCAATATCGGCTTCATTGCGATGTTTCACCGGTGGAATGCGAACTGGAATGTTGCGTACGAGGTCGAGCGCGGGGGACAGAAGTACCAGCTCTGCCATGTCCGCGGAACGCTCTACGCGAACTTCCCGATAGCGAAGCGATCGACATTCGAGCAGCTCAACTATTTCGACGAACGCTACTACGTCCGCGCTGCGGATCCGGATCTCTCGCTGAAAGCATGGCATACGGGATTACAAGTTATCCCCGCGTGGGAATCCGCGATCGATCACGATGAGATCGAAGACGACCGTCGCGCCGCCGACTCGCATTTCGGTGCGGAAGACAATCGTAAGCTGTTCGAAAAATGGGATCTTCCGCCGCGCAATCTCGCGTTCAACGATTTTAATCCCGAGCAGCCGTGCACATTGCGTGGACTGCATGCCCTGCCGCTTGCCGCGTAGGGTGCGCTTCAGCGCACCGGTTATGTTGTGCCCAGTGGACGAAAGTAACCCGCGCGCTGAAGCGCACCCGACAAGAGCAGGACCAGCAATGCTCATCACGTTTCTCATCTCGACCTACAACCGCCGCGAGGTATTGCTGCAGACGTTGCGGCGTCTCGTCGATTGTGGCCTTCCCCGCGAGCAGTTCGAGATTATCATCGTCGATAACGCGAGCGGTGACGGAACCGTCGACGCGATCATCGAAGAAAACCTGGGCGTCCGCCTGATCGCGCTTCAGCGAAACAAAGGCCCCTGTGCGAAAAATGTCGGCCTCGCGCACGCTCGCGGCGAATTTGTGATTTTCCTCGATGACGATTCGTTCCCCGAAGGCAATTCGCTTCAACGAATGGTCGCTCACTTCCGTCGATACGAATCACTCGGCGCGGCAGTGTTCACTGTCACGCTTCCTGACGGCACCCGCGAATGCAGCGCATATCCGAGCGTGTTCATCGGCTGCGGAACCGGCTTTCGTCGCATCGCACTGGAACAGGTCGGAGGGCTTCCAGAAGACTTCTTCATGCAGGCCGAGGAGTACGACCTTTCGCTGCGACTGATGGACGCGGGCTGGGACGTGCGGATGTTCGACGATCTGCACGTCACTCATCTCAAGACGCCGACGACGCGCTTCAGCAAGCGCGTCACGCGGCTTGATGTGCGCAACAATCTCGTCCTCGCGTCACGTCACTTCCCGGAGAAATGGGTCCGCCCTTTCGCGATGGATTGGATGAAGCGTTACTACTTCATCGCCGCCGCGAAGGGGCATCGCACCGCCTATTTCGCGGGACTGGCTCAAGGCATAGCGCGTGTCATTCTCTCTGCGAAGCGAAACGCCATCGCAGACGAGACATTCGAGCGCTTCGCGATGATCGACGAGATCGAACGGCGCCTCCGTCACGCGCAGCGGCAGCTGAATCTGCGGAGCGTGCTCTTCGTCGATCTCGGCAAGAATATTCTCCCCTTCTGGATGGCCGCCCAGGCATGCAACCTCAACATCATTGCGATCGCGGATCGAAATCTCTGAAAATCGAAGCGGCGCTATCGCGGAATCCCGATCGTGACGGACGATGTCGCGCGCGAGCTGCAATTTGATGCGGCAATCGTCAGCAATCTTTCGCCGGTGCATGCGCATGGGGCGCGCGATCGCTGGCGGGCGATCGACGATCGGCTGGTGATCGATTTATTTGAAGCGCACGCCCCCGAGGCGTTTATTTCCGCGCGCCGGGCTGTATCGGGATCTCGCCGAATTGCTGCTCAAAGCGCTTCACCAGCTGCGTAAGCGAGCCGGAAAGACGCTTGGCGTTGGCGTAGTTCATCACGACACGATCGGTCATCTTGAGCAGGAACTGGGCCTGACCGCTCTGCGGATTCGGGTCGGGCATGTTGAAGCCGAGGTCGATGATGACTTCGTCGGCCGTCGCGTGAATGCGATACGTGTTCACATACGTGCGGCGAAGCTCGCGTTCATCGAGCATGACCGGCACGCCCTGCTGTTGCTGTCCGCCGTCCGATTGAGCCTGATTCTCTTCCGCCATAAAATCCTTTCGACAGATTCTTTTATAAGGCGGCGTATTGTGGCGCAAATGATCACGAATGACAATCCTCCCGTGACGCGCGAAGCGCTCGTTCGCGGGCTGCTCGAAATCCTCCCTGCGGATCGAATCATCACCGATCAGGAAGAATTGTTCGTTTACGAAAGTGACGGCTTCACGATCGCCAAGGCGCGACCGGCGGCCGTGGTGTTTCCGGTGACGACGGGCGAAGTGGTCGAGGTGGTGAAGTTGCTCGGCAAGCACGGCGCGCAGATCGTTCCGCGCGGATCGGGCACGGGACTGACGGGCGGATGCGTCGCATTCGATCTTGGCGTGCTCGTCTCGACTGTGCGGATGAACGCCATCCTGAAGATCGATATCGAAAACCGCGTGGCACATGTCGAAGCGGGCGTGCGAAATGTGTTCCTGTCCGATGCGGTCGCGGCAGTGCCAGGTGGCGGCGCGTTTCACTTTTCGCCGGATCCTTCAAGTCAGCGCGCCAGCACATTGGGTGGCAATGCTTCGACCAACGCCGGTGGAATTCATGTGCTGAAGGATTTCGTCACGAGCAATCATGTGCTCGGGATGGAAATGGTACTCGCGGACGGAAGCGTCGTGCACGTCGGCGCGAAGAACGGCGCGTACGAATCCGAATTCGACCTGCCGGGACTCATCTGCGGACATGAGGGCACGTTTGGGATCATCACCTCGCTGTGGATTCGACTCGCTCCCAAGGCGACGAGTTTTCGCACGATCGTCGGACTGTTCTCTTCGACCGCTGACGCTTGCAACGCGGTGAGCGAAGTCATCGCCCGCGGTTTTTTACCCGCGGCGATGGAGATGCTCGATGGGCGGATGGTTGAAGTAATTGAAGACGCGTTTCACTTCGGTTTCCCGCGTGAGACGCAGGCGCTGATCCTCACGGAAATCGACGGGATCGAAGCGATTCTCGACGAGCAGCAAAACGAACTGGTCGAGATCTTCAAGAAATACAACGTGACGAGCATCACGACGTCCGGTGATCCGGCGGCGCGGGCGAAGTTGTGGAAGGCGCGCAAGAGCGCGTTCGGCGCGATTGGACGAATCAGTCCGAGCTATTGCACGCAGGATGCTTGCGTACCTCGCAGCATGCTGGCGCAGGTGCTCGCGAAGCTGGATGAGATCGGCAAGGAATATGGCCTGCAGATCAACAACGTGTTCCACGCCGGCGACGGCAACGTGCATCCGATTTTTCTCTACGACGATCGCGATGAGCAGCAGGTGCGGAACGTGCTCCTCGCCGCGGAGAAGATGCTCGAATACTGCATCGACATCGGCGGAACGCTTACCGGCGAGCACGGCGTGGGCGTCGAGAAGATCAACCTCATGCCGTACCTCTTCGATCGCCCGACGATGGAACAGTTCTTCCGAATCAAGCACGCGTTCGATCCGGAAGAACGCATCAATGCCGGCAAGCTCATCCCGAGCGAGAAGCTCAGGATCGACTTGCTGAAACCGGCGCGGCAGGTTCCGCAATAGAGGCACAGCGTGAGCTTCGCAAGCCTGCACAAACTTCAGCGGCAGTACCAAGACACGCTCCACGCGCAAGGCGCACACCATCGCGAAACGCAACGGCTTCGCGACAGCCTCGCGATTCAGTACCGCAACGCTGGCAAAGGCGCAAAGGCGGATGAGCTGTATCGGGACTCCGGCATTTGCGAGCATCTCAAACCCGTCGAGGATTACATCCGATCGCTGGACGTGAAGGTGCGGGCGATGGGATCCTATTGGGGCCACAATTGCCGCATGTGGGTTTACTTCGAGAATGCGATGCTCGACGCGGAGGCGCTGATGAAAAAGTTCAACCTTCCGGATTTTGTGTCCGTTCACACGCATCGCGGAACGCATGATGGGTCGGAGCACGGCCTGGTGTGCAATATCGATCATGATGCGCTCATGGGACTGCATCCGGACGATGCGCAGACGGCGCGCGTGGTGCGATGAGCGAGGCAATTGATGAGCGATTCACTTGATGCGAGTTGCGGGCGATGTGGTTACGTTTTGCGTGGCCTGCCCGCGGGGTCGCATTGCCCGGAATGTGCGCTGCCGACGGACTGGTCGCTCGGCTTGCACGCGCTGCACGAATGGCAGCGCGAGGATCGCGCTTGGACGCGGCGAGTGCGCGCTGGGCTCTTCGTGCTGTTCGCGGCGCAGATCATTCTTGTGGTCGCACTCATTTGCAGCATCACGAACGATTTTCTTCGACTGACGCATTACCCGTTTTTCCTCGAGATTCTGCCGCTTGTGGTGATTCTCGGCGCACTGGGCGCGTGGTTTCTCGGTTCGCCGACGCTTTTTGCACAATGCGATCACTGGTGGGGTTGGGTGCGGCGGAGCATGCGCGCGATGGTGCTGGTGGCCTCGCTCGCGGGGCTGGGGCTGTGGATCAACGAGCTCCGCGGATTCGTTTTGTGGTTTTATCCGCTAACACTCATGATCATCTTGTGGGCCGCGGCGATCGCGCTGACGTTCGCGTATCTTTCAGCGTCGGCGGAGCAAATCGGCTCCACGCGGCTGGCGAGTGTTTCGCGACATGTAATGTGGGCGCTGCCCGCGGGAATGATTGTCCCGCCGGTAATTGCGCTCTTCGTCTGGGCGAACGTCCGGCCGTTCTCGCCGACGCCGCTTATTATGGTCACGGCAATGCTCTGCGGTGTTTGGTTCATCGGCAGTTATTCGACCGCAGTCGCGGTTCTCGTCCGATTGCGACGGGCCATCGATGACGCCGTTCTTCAGCGGTCGCTCACGAGCACGACAGCATGAATTTCTACGGCATCCAACTCGACATCAGCTGGGAAGATCCCGCTGCGAACTTTAAACGCGTGCGGAAACTGCTCGAGAGGACTCCGCCAGTGCGCGATTCGCTCGTCGTCTTGCCCGAGATGTTCGCGACCGGATTCAGCATGAACACCGCGAAGATCGCGGAGGATCTCCACGGGGCGACAGCGTCATTTCTTGCAGAGACGGCGAAGGAATTCGGCGTGACAGTAATCGGCGGTGTGGCATTGGCCTGCGAAACGGCAAAGCCGCGAAACGAGGCGCTTGTTTTCGACCCGTCTGGCAAACGAATTGCGCGCTACTGCAAACTTCACCCCTTCACGCTGGGCGGAGAGCACGACTGTTACGCGCCGGGCGCGCAGATCGTGACGTTCAAGTGGAACGATTTCACCGTCGCGCCATTCGTCTGCTACGATCTGCGTTTCCCCGAAATCTTCCGTCGAGCAGTCAAACGCCGTGCGACGCTGATGGTGGTGATCGCGAATTGGCCTGAAGCGAGAATCACGCACTGGCTGACGCTTCTGCAGGCGCGAGCGATTGAGAATCAGTGCTATGTGATCGGGCTCAATCGCTGCGGCGTCGATCCCACCCTTCGCTATCCCGGCCGAAGTGTCGTCGTTGATCCAACCGGCGTGATTGTCGCAGATGCAGGGAATCAGGAGCGCATATTTGCGACCGAACTCGATCCCAAGCTGGTGGAAGCAATTCGCACGAAGCTGCCCTTCCTGCCGGACATGCGGACGGACATGATCTGAGATCGAGCTTTCATTTCAATGGGGTGTCAGCGATAATTACGCGTCGGTGACGATTATGATTCGAAGGGTGCGCTATGCACTCGCCCGTGGATGAGAAGAGGTTCGACGATGCTCGATCGGTCTGCATCGGTTGTGGGTATCAGCTGATCGGCCTTTCACTCGGAGCCGAATGTCCTGAATGCGGCCTTTCGGTCGCGCGGTCGATTCTTCGCGACAACGCGTGGACGAATATTCGTTGGCTGCGGGAGTTTTCCTTCGGGGCAGTCGCCTTGATTGCGACGCTCGTCCTGTTGATGGTTTCGATTCTGCTCGGAACTTCGTCGCATGAGATATTGACCCGCGCCGGCAATGCCTGCCGCCCGATCGCGTTGGCTGCCGCATCTGGTTTCGGGATCACGCTCGCCTGGCGATATCCTTGGGACGTCGATGCGCATCGCTGGCGCATCTTCCGCCGATGCCTGTTCGTTTCCGTGTGTGTCGTGCCAGCGACGATCATCGATTCCTTGACCGTTCACTCGCTTCGAATCTGCTCCGATATCATTGTGCTGCATCTCGTCGTGGAATTCTCACTCGTCTTTCTCTATCTGCAGTTCGTCGCGACGCGGTTGTACGAATACCCGTTGATGGTTGCATGTCGCGTGTGGATTATCGCCATAATCCTTCTCGTCGGGCTGCCGGTCGTTGTCGCGGGAACTTCTACGGGCGCAGCGTGGCATGACCAGGATGGGATTTATCGCTTCCTCATGGTGATTCCGTGCGTGGCGTTCGGGATCGCGATTCTCGCGCAACAGGTAATCGCGGCGCGCGAGGCCATGGAATTGGCGTCAAGGTAGAATCCGGGAAATGCCAGCCGACGCTGCGCTGTGAGCGGTCGTGAAGCTCAGTCGAATTCGCTATAGAGTTCCGGGCTTAATTCCAAATGATCAATCCGGGCTCGAACGGCGTTGCGAGGTCTTTGTAGCCGGGTAGAACGCGAAGCGCGAACCCTTGTCTTCCGCTCAGCTTGCATTGGATTTCGCCAGCGAAGACATGACGGCCGGGCGCGAGTTGGCGCGCGTAGTTCATTCGGAACACCTGCGGGTCCTCGATCTCGCCGCTGGCGTTGATGTGGCCGGCGTAGAGTTGCACCTGGACCGCGCCGGGGTCGAGGTCCGGGAGATCGACCATCGCTTCGACCTGCATCGTTTCGCCGACTTTGTAGTGGCCGTTGCCGCTCGTGTGCACGCCGATGACCTTGATGTTGCCCCACTTGTGCCGCAGTTCGTCCTTCGCCTTCGCCAGCGAGCGGGCGCCTTCCATGCCGTTGGCGGCGAGCTGAAGCCCGCGGTGGAACGCGGGGAGATACAGCTTTTCGGTGTACTCTTTCACCATCCGGTTGGTGTTGAAGACGGGGGTGAGATGCCGCATGCAGGCCTTCATTCGGCCGATCCACTCGCGCGGGACGTTGTCCGGCCCGCGATTGTAGAACTGCGGGAGAATCTGCTTTTCGAGGATCGTGTAGAGCGCCTGGCTTTCGATTTGATCCTGGTAATTTGTGTCGGTGTACGTCTCATCGCGGCCGATCGCCCAGCCGGAGTTCGGATCGATCGCGTAACCTTCGACCCACCATCCATCGAGGATCGAGCAGTTCGGCACGCCGTTGCACGCCGCCTTCATGCCGCTGGTGCCGGAAGCTTCGTACGGGCGCCGCGGGGTATTGAGCCACACATCGACGCCCTGGACGAGATAACGCGCGACATTCATGTCGTAGTTTTCGAGGAAAACGAATCGCCGGCGCACGCTCGCGTCCCGCGCGAACTGAACAATGGCGCGGATCAGCTCCTTACCCTCCTGATCGGCCGGGTGCGCTTTTCCGGCGAAGACGAACTGGATTGGGCGCTTGGTGTCGGCGATCAGTGCGCGCAGGCGATCCGCGTCGCGGAGCAACAGCGCGCCGCGTTTGTACGTCGCGAAACGCCTCGCGAAACCGATGGTCAGCGCTTCGGGATCGAGCACTTCATCCGCGATGGCGATGTCTTCGCTTGATGCGCCGCGCTTCGTGAGATGTTCTTTGAGCCGTCCGCGCGCCCAGCCGACGAGGCGCTCGCGGCAGCGCTCGTGGGCACGCCAGAGTTCTTCATCGGGAATTTGATCGACGTCTTCCCAAATGCTCTGGTCGGCGGGTCGAGTCGGCCAGCCTTCGCCCAGGTATCGATCGAACAGGAAGCTCATGTCCTGCGAGAGCCACGAGCGGACGTGAATACCGTTGGTGATCGACCGGATCGGCACTTCGTCCGGCGGAACCTCCGGCCAGATGTTGTGCCACATGTGACGCGAAACATCGCCGTGCAATTTCGATACGCCGTTGTATTGGTCGGCCAATCGAATGGCGAGCACCGCCATCGAGAAGCCCTGCTTCTTATTCATCACGTCTTCGCGTCCGAGCGCGAGGAAGCCTTCGTCGTCGAGCTTCAGCTGCGGGATCATGTTCTTGAAATACTTGAGCATCAGCTCCGGCGAAAAGAAGTCGATGCCGGCGGGGACGGGCGTGTGCGTCGTGAAGACGTTCGTCGACATCACCTGCTGGCGCGCTTCATCGAAGGTCATCGCGCTGCTTTCGAGCATGACGCGGGTGCGCTCCAGCGCCAAAAACGCGCTGTGCCCTTCGTTCATATGAAAGATCGTCGGCTGGATGTTGAGCGCTTCGAGCGCGCGCACCCCGCCGATGCCGAGCACGATCTCCTGCTTGATGCGCATTTCGCTTCCACCGCCGTAGAGCCGGCTGGTGATGTCGCGATCGGCGGGCGAATTCTCCGCCAGGTTCGTGTCGAGCAGATAGAGCGGAATGCGCCCAACCTTCACCTTCCATACCTGGCAGAAAACGGAGTTGTCGGGCAGATCGACGCGCACGCGCACGGGCGAGCCATCGGTGTATTTCAGGTTCTCGACCGCCATGTTGTAGAAGTCGAGCTCAGGATACGCCTCCTGCTGCCAACCGTCGGGTGAGAGATACTGCTGGAAGTAACCGTTGCGATAGAGCAAGCCGACCGCGACGAGCGGCAGGCCGATTTCGCTGGCGCTTTTGAGATGATCGCCCGCAAGGATGCCGAGGCCGCCGGAATAAATCGGCAGCGATTCGTGCAGTCCGAATTCAGCGGAGAAATACGCCACGCGCAATTTGTCGTCTTCCGCGTGGGCGGAATTGAACCAACCTTTTTCGTTGCGATGTTCCTGAAACGCGTCGTACACACGGCGGAGGTGCGCGCGGTAGCCTTCGTCTTCGGCGGCGTCCTTCAATTGCTCCTGCGAAAGCGCACCGAGCATGCGAACCGGATTGTGATTCACCTCATCCCACAGCTTGCGATCGAGCCGGCGGAACAATTCCACGGCGTCGGGATGCCACATCCACCAGAAATTGTGCGCCAGCTCCATGAGCGGCGCCAGGGCCTGCGGAATGTCGGGAAAGACCTGAAACGTGCGAATTTGCGGCCCAGTCGAATCTGCCATGATCGGTTACCTTCCGTGCGCGGAATCTTCCTTAGACGTTTACGTCCTACAACTCTATTTTCGGCTATTTCGCCCAAACGATACAGCTTCACGGGCGAGAAAGAGCAATTTTTGCGCCCGGTCGTGGAATGTAGAGTAGGACGCGAGCGATGGTGAGCAGGCCAAGACCGTAAGACACCTCGACCATGTTCCCGCGAATGAAGGCCTGCCGATAGAACGGCGCCGCCAGCGCCGTCGCGACAACGAAGATGAACAGCGGCGGAATGAGCGGCCGCCGACGGAACGGCACCATGCAGAGCCAGACGTACGCGGGAAAAACGAGACCGTAAAACGACATGAAATAGCGATAAACGATTTCACCCAGGCGGCCGTCAAAGAATGGCCATTTCTCGACGCGGAAGTAGCCGAAGAAGATCACGCTTGCGAGCACGAGCAGCAGAATTATTGTCGCGAGTTGCCCGTTGATGTGCTTTCGCACCTCGCGATAGTGCAACGCGCACGTATAGCCGTTTTGAATCAAAATGTGCACAACGAGAAAGCCGGCGAGCGGAATCGCCAATCCCGGAATTTCAAATCGCGGAAACGGTCGCGTTGAGCCCAGAAAACGCGAATACCACAAGGTGAAGAGAATCATCGCCAGGAAGAAAACTCCAAACCCGATTTGAAACGCCGACTTTGCTTCGTCGTCGCTCGTCTCAAGTCGTGCGCGGTGAAACGTGAGATCCAGATAAGGGCAGAACGCGAAGCCGAACGCACAGACAGCCCCGAGCCAGACGAGCGCATCGCCGCCAATCTTCATCGAGAGAGGAGCGTGAGCGATCGGAAGCCTCGCTTCCCACACGACCAGGACCACGAAAATCGCACCGGAAATGAAAAGCGCGAAGAAGCCCATCCACACATCGGCGCGTTGTCGATTTTGGCCGACTATCCAGCCGAGCAGCGCAATCGCAACCAGCGCCGGCATTGCCCAATGCCCGATCACTCCGCGGGCGAACCACGACGTGAAAAAGACATGGAAAATGATCGTCACGAGTGAAAACGCGATGCATGCGAGGCGATGCTGATCGATCACCCGCCGCGAGCGCTCGCGGGAATTCATCACCCAGCCCATCGCCGCCGCACCGATTACATTCGGCACCGCGAAGACGAGCCATCCCCAGAAACCGTAGTCGCGAACGAGCAGCACCGGCAGGAACATGCCGATGCACCAGGTCCAGCTCGCGCCCAGATACGCAGCCCAACCGAGCCACGAAATGCGCGACGCATCCGAGGGACCTATTTGGCTTTCGGATGGGGTGACGGAATCTTGAACGGTCATGAAGAGATGACGTCTTTTAGTAGCCCGTGCTACAAATCAAAATCACTTCGCCGCTTTCCGCAGCGCTTTCTTCTTGTGATGCAGCTTGGGGGTGACGTGGAACGTCACTTCGCATTTCCCCACCCGGCGGTCGCGCTCGCCTTCCTTAAATGCCTGTTGCTGAATTTCCAGATCGAGCGTGATGTTGAACTCGCCGCCGTGCGCGAGGTGTTCCTTGATGTTCTCCCGCGGCGTCATGCGATAGACGGCCGGGCCGAGGCACGGGCGCAGGAATGTGTAGTTCAGGTTCTTGCAGACGACGGTGTAATCCCCGCCGCAGGTCGCGAAAACATACATCCCGCCCGCGATTTCGGAATTCGCGAGCAGCGCCCCACCCGCCATCGCGCGATACCAGTTGCGGTTGAACCTTCGGAACGGCAGGTACGCCGCGAAGGTGGTGGTGTCGATCTGCTTCATCTTGATTCCGCTGTAAAACGCCAGCGGAAGCCAGATAAGCGAACAGATGCTGTGCCAGAAATTATCACGAACGGAGAGCTTGCTGATGAACGCTTCGACCTTGTCGAACAACGTCTTGGGCTCATCGAAATGTCGCGGAGGTGGAACCGGGGTGGGCTTCAGCGTCCGATTCTGCGGATCGGGAACTTCAGAGAGCGGCGTGGTCGCAGCATCCGCCGGCGTGCCTTCGTTTGGCGCGGTGCGATCATGGATGGGCGCTTCAAGCTGATCAGTCGGCGGCATTGTCGTTTCTCAGAATGGGCACTCTACTTCCGCAAATACCATACCCACAATATTACGCCTGCACAGCGCCCGCGGATGCACGAAAGGCACTAATTTTCTTTAATCACTGGCGTAGGGTGCGCTTCAGCGCACCAGTTATGTCATGCTCGCGAAAACGAGAATAACCGGTGCGCTGAAGCGCACCCTACAAGCTATGACTGACCGATGCGTTTGAGGAACTCATCCTCGGTGATCACCTCGACTCCAAGTTCCTTCGCTTTGTCGAGCTTGCTCCCCGCCTTTTCGCCCGCGACGACGAAGCTGGTCTTTTTGCTGACGCTACCGGAAGCCTTTCCGCCGAGTTTCACAATCAGCCCTTCGATCTCCTCGCGCTGCATTTTCTGCAGACTGCCGGTCACAACGACGGTTTTCCCCGCCAGCACCTGCCCTTCCGTCGATGGCTTTTCCATCTTCGGATCGATCCCGACGGCCTTCAATTCCGCGATCACTTTTTGCGTCGCGGGATCCTGGAAGAAGTCGTAAACCGACTGGGCGATCACTTCGCCGATTTCATGGACACTCGATAGATCTCCTGCGCTCGCTTTCGAAATCGAATCGATGCTGCCGAAATGCTGAGCGAGTAAATGCGCCACGCGGTTACCGACGTGACGAATCCCGAGACCCGACAGCAGCCGGTCGAGACCCTGCCTGCGGCTCGACTCGATGTTGTCGATCACCTTCTTCGCCGTCTTCTCGCCCGTAATGCGTTTGACGATCTTTCCGCCCTGTTCCGCCTCGCTTGTCAGCGTCGCGATGTCGGCTACCTTCAGCTTGTACAGATCCGCAACGGTCTGCAGGTGTCCGCCGTCGACGAGCTGATCGACGAGCACGTCGCCGAGGCCTTCGATATCCATCTGGCTTCGCCCGCAGAAATAGCGGATGGATTCCTTGATCCGGGCGGGGCATTCGTCGTTCGGGCAAAGGATATCGATCCCCCCGTCGAGCACCTCGATCGGCTTGTCGCACACCGGGCAATTCTTCGGCAGCTTCTCGCGCTTCACCTTCTTTCGGTCGAAGAACGCGTCGCAAGCGGTGTTCACGCACCGGTAGCCCGCCTGCTCCTCCGGCAGCGCTTCGCGGATGAGTTTGGTTGCGCAGACGGGGCACTTCGTCGGCGCTTCGACAGGCTTGGCGCCTTTCGGGCGCTTATCTTTTATGACCTCGACGACGTACGGAATCACTTCGCCCGAGCGCTCGACGACGATCGTGTCGCCGAGATGCAGGCCGAGGCGCTGGATCTGGTCGATGTTGTGCAGCGTGACGTTCGATACCGTCACCCCGCTGATGAACACCGGCTCGAGCATGCCGACGGGCGTGAGCTGGCCCGTGCGACCGACCTGCCAGCGAACGTCGCGCAGCACCGTCGGCTGCTGCTCGGTTTCGTATTTGTAAGCGATCACCCATCGCGGCGATTTGCTGGTGGCGCCGAGCCGATCGCGCTGGTCGAATGCGTCGACCTTCATCACCATGCCATCGGTCATGTAAGGCAGCTTCGGGCGGATGCGCTCGAACTCGTGGATGCATTTGATCGCCTCGTCTATGCTCTTCACGTGCCAGACTTCCTTCGGCAGCGGAATGCCCCAGTTGCGGAGCAGCGCCGTCCATTCCCAATAGCTGTCCGCCGGCATTTGATCGACCTCCCCGAGTCCATGCGCGAGGAACCGCAGGCGGCGCTTCGCGACGATCTTTGGGTCGAGCCGGCGTAGCGTGCCGGAGGCGAGGTTGCGTGGATTCGCGTACGCCTCGTCGCCTTCAGCTTCGATCTCCTTGTTCACCTTCTGAAAATCGTCGTTGTCCATGTACACCTCCCCGCGGACTTCGAGGATCGCCGGCGGAGGCGTTTTCACTTTCTCGGTTCGCAGAACCAGCGGGACGGCGCGGATGGTGCGCGCGTTGACGGTCACATCTTCGCCGATGTTTCCCTTCCCGCGCGTGGCGGCGAGGACGAGCCGGCCGTTTTCATAACGCAAATTGATCGAGGCGCCGTCGATCTTCGGCTCAAGAACGTACGTCGGGGTCTTGCCGTCGAGACCCTTGCGCACGCGCTCGTCGAACGCGCGCACTTCCTCTTCGTTGTACGTGTTCTCGATGCTCATCATCGGAACCGCGTGCTGAACCTGCTGCAGTTCCGATTGCACATCCCCGCCGACACGCTGGCTCGGAGAATCCGGCGACGCGAACTCCGGATGCGCTTTTTCGAGATCGATGAGCTCCTGCATCAGCCGATCGAAGTCGCGATCGCTGATGACGGGTTTCGATTCAACGTAATACAGATAATTGTGGTGGTTCAGCTCATCGCGCAGCTTCTCGATGCGCTCTTTCACGGACGTTGGCATGAAGGGATTTTAGTCGGAGAAATATCGCGCTGCGAGTGACGTGCGTGATTGTGACACGGGCTTTTAGCCCGTGCTGACGGTTCAAGCACGGGCTAAAAGCCCGTGTCACAACAGACCTGCATCAGGCACTCGCCATCGCGGTCTTGCTGGCGGGCTCGTTGGCGCGTTGACGCAAGGCGTCCATCTTCTCGCGGACTTCCTTCGCCATCTGCGTGTTCGGGAAGTCAATCATGATCGACTCGCCGACGCGGATCGCTTCCTGCCAGTTGTGATCCTGCACCGCCACCGAAAACTGCGTGCGGAGATTTTCCATCTTCTGCTTGAAGATGTTGCGGGCCTGTTCCTGAATCGATTCGGCCTCCGAGGGCGTCAGATACAAATCGAGCTTCTTGAGAATCTCGATCCCGCCATCGACGTCCTTGCGATTGACTGCCTCGTTCCAGCTGTCGAGCAACTGCTTCTTGTGCGCCTGGCGACGATTTTCAATCTCGACCGGCAGGTTCTTCACCTGATCGTTATTCGGGAACATCTGGCGGAGCCGATCCGCCTCACGCACGGCCGCCTGCCACTGTTCTGACCGCGTGTGACGGTCGATGACCGAAACGACGTCCGCGATCTGGCGACGCGAGAATTGATCGTGGGCGGCGTTGATCTGCTGGCGGAACCGATCGGCCTCCTGGCGATATCCGTACGCCCGTTCCATCTCGTCCACGAGCACGAGCGCCGCTTCCCAATCCTGCTTGGCGATTTCTTCCTGCAGGGCTCGGCGCACCGCGTCGCGATCTTTTTCGCGGAAGGCGACGCTCTTGGCGCGATCGCTCAGAAGCTGTTGATCGCTGATCGTATGCAGCATCACGGAATACTGCTCGAGCCGCTCATTGATCGGCGTGAGGGCGGCTTTGATCTGGTCTTCATTGCACTGCCGGTTGGCCTGCATCGTCAGCGCGAGCGGCCAGACAGCCAGCACACCCGTGACGCTGACGCAACCGGCCGCCAGAAGCGTCCATGATTGGTACTTCGCGACAAGGTAAACGCCGGCAGCCAGAATGATGAGGGAAAGGACAAACGCGACAGGATACACCCAGACGAAAGACGCGGTCGATCGTTGTTGTTCCACGCGGCTAACCTCCGTCAAATGATTCAGGTTGTCCACCTCACGGAGTGTAGAGCGCGGTCGAAGTTTCTGTCAATTAGTGACTTGGAACGGGAACAAGCGATTGCGATCTGGTTGGAAGTTGTGCGAAAAGATGGGAAAAATCAGCCTAAAACGGGGATTTCTTCGGCCTTTTGGGCGTTCGCTTCGGCTTGGCGTCGAGCCGCCAAATCCAGCTCGTATTGCAGCTTTTGCACCCGGCGCTGGCGCTCGTTGCCAACGATGGCGAAGAATGCCCAGAGCCCGACGACCATGCTTCCGATCAGCAACAAATCCATAGCGTGTCGGGCGATCCGACCGCAGAACATCGGCAAACGTCGGTCGATCAGTTCGCTTTTCGTGAAGCGGCATCGAGGAGCTCGACGAGCGGGCCGTATTTATCGGCCGGTCGCGCCCAATGGTGCCGTTTCAAGCCACCGGATGCGCCCATGCTGGCGATCTTGAGCGAAGTCTCGTCGTATTTGTTCGTCGCGTCGATGTTCGCCCCGCGATCGAGGAGAAGTCGGGCCGTTTCCAAATTCGCGCGCCAGGCGCAATAGATCAGCGGAGTCGCGCCGTGATCGCCGTCCTTTGCCTCGATATCCGCGCCGCGGTCGAGCAGAAATGCGGCCGCCTCGGCTCGGTCGTGCCAACACGCGCGATGCAGCGGCGTGTTTGCCCCGCCCATGATGTCGCGCGACGGCGTCCGCGCATCGACCAGCGATGAATCCTTCTCAATCAATTCAGCGAGGCGATTCAGGTCGCCAATTTCGCTCGCCTCAAAAACATCCAGCACCGCGCCGTGCGCGCGAATGAACGTCGACAACAGGTTTCCCGTTCCCGCGCCCGCCCATTTCAAAACGCTTCCGCCGTGCCACGAATCCTTCGCGTTCACATCCGCGCCACGATCGAGAAGCAGTTGAGCAATTGCTGTCGGCTCGATCCCCTGCTCGCGCGCCAGCTTTTCAACGTGCCACCCCACCGCGAAATGAAGCGGCGTGGCGCCATCCGGCCCGTACGTATGAACCAGGCGCGGATCGCGCGCCAGAAGCTCCTTCACGCGGTCGAGCTTCGCCAGCGAACACGCTGTGAAGATGTCCACCTCCGCGCCGCGCTCGACGAGGAACTGGACGACATCCATTCGACCATAAATCGCAGCGAGGTTCAGGGCCGACCACTGCGAGCCGTCATCTTTCGCATTGATGTCCGCCCCGCGCGCGAGCAGAAGATCGACAATCTCCCGATGGCCGTGCGACCCCGCCTCGCGGATCGGTGGCACACCCCGCTCGTCTTTCTTCGCGGCCAAATTCGGATCGGCGTCGAGCAACATCTTCACCGTCTTGGCATCGCCTGCCCCGGCAGCTTTCACCAGCGCGCCAATCTGCTCCGCGAATTCCTTCGGCAGCTTGTGCTCATTAAATGTTTCTTCCACCACGGCGCTCACCTCCGTCGCATAAGCCTTGAGCGCGGGTTTCAGCATCTGCTTGGCGCGATGGATCAGCCACTTGGCCGTGCCCAGCGGAATGTCGAGAAACTCCGCCACCTTTTCGTACGACAAGCCATCGAGATGAAACATCATCAGGGGCAGGCGGTACTTGCTCGGCAGGTTGTTGACCGCCGCAACCACGTTTGCCGCGATCTCCGACCGCGCCGCCAGCTCCGGCGGGGTCATTGCATCGACCGTATCCGGGACATCATCGAGTTCCGGCGAATCGCCCAACGATCGATACAACTCCGGCCGATATGCCTTGAGCCAGTCCATGCACGTCCCAAACGCCACGCGCCTGAGCCACGCTGCAAACCGATCCGGCTCGCGCAGGGCGCCGAGGTTCACATACGCCCGGACGAAGGTCTCCTGCGTAAGATCCTGCGCCTCCGCCCAGTCGCGCAGCAGCGAATAGGCAAGGCCGTACACATGTCCCTGATACCGCTTGACGAGCTGCCCAAACGCGGAAGTATCACCGCTTTCGCGAATGCGTCGGATCAGCTCGGCGTCTGTCGGTTCGCTCATGAGGTATCCGGTCATCAACCTTGTCGATTCTTACACGTCCGGAGTTTGCGCGAAATTCTGGAAATCCCGCAGGGTACAAGCAGCTTCTTTCCTCGAAACACCCCATCGGATATAACCCTCAGCCCACTTTCATTCGGAGACATCATGGAACGCACGCTCATCATCCTCAAGCCCGACGCCGTTCAACGCCATCTCATCGGTGAAATCATCACGCGATTTGAAAAGAAGGGCCTGCAGATCGTGGGCGCCAAGCTCATGAAGATTCCGCAATCGCTGGCAGAGACGCACTATGAGCCGCACAAGGGCAAGCCGTTCTACCCGGGCCTCGTGAAGTTCATGACCAGCTCGCCGGTTGTCGTGCTGGCGCTGGCGGGGAAAGACGCGATCGCGATCTCGCGAAAGATGATGGGCGCGACCTTCGGATCCAAAGCCGAACCCGGAACGATTCGCGGCGATTACGGCGTTTCGAACTCGTTCAACCTGATTCACGGATCGGATTCGCCGGAGAGTGCGACGCGCGAGCTGGGCCTCTTCTTCAAGAGCGATGAGCTGCTGGACTGGCAGCCGGTTTCGCAGAGTTGGGTGTACGACATGGCCAAAGGCTCGCCGGAATAATCGGAAAGCCGGTCTTGTAGCTTGCGCTTTAGCGCATCGGTTATTCGCCTTTTGAACGCTTCCAATAACCGGTGCGCTGAAGCGCACCCTACGTTTGGCGAAAGAGCGGCTTCACTTTTCGCAATAACTGCAACGCATTGTCCGCCGTCAGATCCGCGCCCATTGCCTCGACAATCGCGCGATTTTCCAGGATCGCCCTTCCTCCCACCGCAACGGTTCCGTGAAACCTGCTTCGTCGCGCTTCCTGAATCAGCCGCCGCGTCGGCTCGATTCCTTGCTGCATTCCGATACTGAACATCAGCATGTCCGGCTTGTGCTCGGCGATCGCTTCGCGCAGCACAGCGCGTTCGGTTCCACGAAGCCAGACGATTCGCCAATTGTCCGATTGAAGAAAATCACAGCACATCCGCAGGCCGATGCGATGACTTTCCTGCGCCACGCCCGCGGCGATGACAACGTGCCCCGTCGGGTTTTCGACGACCATCTCCCGCCGGACGATTCGCATCAATCGAAGCGTGTTGTACGTGATGAAATGCTCATCGCGATGCGAAATCTCGCCCGCGGCCCATTTCACGCCGCTCAAATTCAATGCGGGAAGAAACAGCCGCATGTAGATCTGCTGCGCGGTGAGTTGCTGCAGCTGCAACCGCACAATGTCGCGAGCCTGTGGAACATCGCGGCGCAACAGCGCGGCCCAATATCTGCGATATGTTCCGGCGCGAAGGCGCTCCGGCTTGGCGCTTTGCGGATCCATTCCTGTATCCGTGAAGCATCCTAAGCCGCTTGACCAGATCGGCCAACGCTTTTTGCGATGCGATTCGCGCTACCGATTCCTATGATGGGGCTGATGCGCGACGCCCTGATCATCGGCGCGGGCCCCGCCGGCAGTGTGGCCGCCATCCTGCTCGCGAGATCGGGATGGCAGGTCCGAATGGTCGAGCAGCATCGCTTCCCGCGTGACAAAGTCTGCGGCGAATGTCTCAGCAACACCGGCTTCCAGATTCTGTCGCGTTTGAATCTTGTCGATTCATTTCGATCGCTTCGCCCGATCGAGCTGCGGCGAACAATCCTTTATGCGACGAACGGCGAATCGATCGAGATGCCCTTGCCGCGATCGATGTGGGGCATCTCGCGTGTCGCGTTCGACCAGTTTCTGCTCGATGAAGCACGGCGAAGTGGCGCGATGGTTCTTCAGCCCGTGCGATGTGAAAAGTTGATTCCAGGACAGTCGCCGCGCGTTTGCCTGCGCAATCTAGAGACGAACGAATGGACCGAGCACACGGCACCGATCGTTTTGCTGGCGGACGGGAAAGGTTCGCTGCTTCCGGACCCGCCGCAGAAAACAAGCGATTTCGGCATCAAAACGCATTTCGAAAAGGTGAGCGGAGCCCGTGATGCAATCGAGATGTTCGGGGTGCACGATCACTACGGCGGAGTGGCGCCGATCGAGCAGAATCGCGCCAACGCCGCATTCAGCATCCCCGCCGCACTCATCGCCGCGCATCGTGGGAACATTGACGCCGCATTCAATCAGATTGTTGATCGCAATGACGCCTTGAAGCGGCGCCTCAAAGGTGCAAGGCGAATCGGTCCCTGGCTCGCGGCCCCGCTTCCGCGCTTCGCGGTCTCGCGCGCGTGGCCGGAAGGAATCATCCCACTAGGCAACAGCGCCGCCGCCCTTGAACCCGTCGGCGGCGAAGGAATGGGGCTTGCGATGCGAAGTGCCGAACTCGCCGTCGAAGCGATTGCTGGCGGATCCGTCCATCGCCTCGCCACGCACTTCGACAAACTCTGGCGAGCGAGAAGCTTCTCATGCCGCGCGATCGCCAAGTTGCTTTCATCATCGACGTGGTCCGCCTTCACGATGGATATCGCGCGAACCTGTCCCTTTGCAATACCCGTGGCGATGAGCGTGATGGGAAAATAACCACTATTTCGCGCTCGCCATCAATCGCTTCTTAGCGTTCTCGAACTCCTCTTCCGTGAGAATTCCGGCCGCGCGAAGTGAAGCGAGTTTTTTCAACTCCACAGACGGATCCTTCGCATTCACCTTCGGAGCTTGCGCCGCTTGCGGCTTAGCCGGAGCTTTCGCGGGCTGTGGCGAGGGCGCAGGTGCCGGCGAAGCAACAGCGCGTTCGTCCAGATCAGGAGGAGCTGATACATGCTTCTCCTTATCGTATGCATTGCGCATCAAATTCCGCAGCGTCATGAGCAGCGTTTCGGATTCCATGAACGTCGGCGGCATGCGCAGGTAAACGGTCTTCTCATCGATCACGCGCAAGGATCCTGGCGCACCGACGAGCGCCAGTTGCGCCCTCGCCCCATCGCGCACGGTCAGCACCACATCCGGCTCATGCTTGATGATGCTTTCAATGCCGTACACGCCCGCGAGGAGGCGCAGTTCGGTCAGTGCAAAGAGCACATTCACCTGCCGCGGCGATTCGCCGAACGCGTCCGTCATATCGTGCTCGAGCAGGTGAAGCATTTCCACGCTCGTACAGCGCGTCAGCCGCCGATAGATGTCCATGCGCTGGCGGTCGCCGGCGATGTACGTTTTCGGGATGAATGCGCTGATGCCGATATCGACGTGTGCATCCGGCGTCGATGGCTTCGCTCCATTCTTCAATTGCCGCACGGCGTCTTCGAGCAGCTGGCAGTACATCTCGTAACCCACCGTCGCGATGTGGCCTGATTGCTCCGGGCCAAGAATGTTGCCCGCGCCACGAATCTCCAAGTCGCGCATTGCAATTTTGAAGCCGGCGCCGAGGTGCGAATATTCCTCGATCGCCTTCAATCGCTTCGCGGCGACGGGCGTGACCGGACGGTCCGGCGGAAGGAGCAGATAGCAATACGCTCGATGCTTCCAACGACCGACGCGACCACGGAGCTGGTGTAATTCGCTCAACCCAAATCGATCCGCGTTGTTGATGATGATCGTATTGGCATTCGGAATATCGAGGCCCGATTCGATGATCGTCGTGCAGACGAGGATGTCCGCCTCGTGGCGGATGAACTTCAGCATCGCGTCTTCCATCTCACCGTCGGCCATCTGACCGTGACCGATGAGGATCCGCGCGTCCGGCACCATCGCCTGAATCGTCTCCGCAACCTCGATGATGTTGTGCACGCGATTGTGAACGAAGTAGACCTGCCCTTCGCGCTGCAGCTCACGCAAAATCGCGAGCTTGATGCGATTCGGGTCGTACGCCATCACTTCGGTCACCACGCTGCGGCGATCCTGCGGCGCCGTCGTGAGCGATGAGATATCGCGCAGGCCAAGCATCGACATGTGAAGCGTTCGCGGAATCGGCGTCGCGGACATCGTCAGCACGTCCACCGTTTTGCGCATCTGCTTCAATCGCTCTTTATGTGTCACGCCGAAGCGTTGCTCTTCGTCGATGACGACCAGTCCGAGGTCGTTGAAGTTGACATCTTTGCTGATGAGGCGATGCGTGCCGATCAGGATGTCAATCGCCCCTTCCTTCAGCTTCTGGACGATCTCCTTTTGTTGCCGCGTGGTTTTGAATCGGCTGATAGAATCGACGACGAAGGGGTAATTCACCATGCGCTCTTTGAACGAGCGATAGTGTTGCTCGGCGAGCACGGTTGTGGGCACGAGGATCGCGACTTGCTTGCCGTACTCGACCGCCTTGAACGCGGCGCGCATCGCCATTTCGGTTTTGCCGTATCCGACGTCGCCGCAAAGAAGGCGATCCATCGGGCGGCGCTTTTGCATGTCCTGCTTGATGTCCTCCGCGGCGGTGACCTGGTCGGCGGTCGGTTCGTAGGGAAATTCCGCTTCGAACTCGCGCTGCCATTCGGTGTCCGGGGGATAGGCGAGGCCCGCTTCGGCGTTGCGCGCAGCTTGGATGTCGATCAGCTCGGCCGCCATGTCCATGACGGCTTCGGAGACTTTCGCCTTCTGCTTTTCCCAAGCTCCGGAACCGAGGCGCGACAGCTGCGGATGGCCGTGAAATCCGCCGATGTATTTCTGGATCAGGTTAATCCGCGCCGCCGGCACGTGCAGCGTCGCGTTGTCGGCGAAGCGTAGCGTGAGATACTCTTCGCTCTTCCCTTCCTTCTGAATCGTTTGCATCCCCGTGAACTTCGCGATGCCGTGCGCGACGTGCACGACGTAATCGCCGACCTTCAGATCGAGGAACGAATCCACCGGCCGCGACGCGATCACCTTCTTCACCCGGCGGCGCATCTCGTAGCGGTGGAAGAGTTCGTGATGGCCAAGGAGCGCGAGCGGTTTTATCTCCGCTTGCGGTTTCGCGAATGCAGACGTGTCGATCTGCGAAACCGCAAGCGGCTCGTACATGAACCCGCGATGCAGGTAGCCGATGGGGATTTCGATCTTCTCGCGCAGGCCGGGGGCGTCCTGCTCGATCAGTTCGCCGAAGCGCTGCGCTTCGCCGGCGTTTTCGCAGAAGACGGTAATGTCGTGCGTCGCCGACAGCTCCTTCAACTCGACGATCGCTTTCTTCGCTTCGGTTTCGAAGCGCTGCAGTGATCGAACAGGCAGATCGAAATGCGGGACTTGCTGTCCGCCGACGAGCGTTGGATTCGCGGTCGATGATCCTTGGTCGAACTGACTGAGCTCCAGGCGCGGAAAATCGCTCGCGTGACGAAGGATCGCGCTGAGCGGATAAACGCCCTTCGCTTCCGGCAATCGGTCGATGTACGCCTTCGACTGCTCGGCGATTTCCAGCGGCGCCCAGAAGACGACGATCGTTTCGCGATCGAGGTAGTTGAAGAGATGCGTCGCGTCCGCGGTGTCGATGTTGCCCTTCAGGTCGATGAGTCGAACGGAATCGAGCGACGCGCGCGAGCCCATCGTGTCGAGCTCGAAGTGCTTGATCGATTCGATCTGATCGCCGAAGAAATCGATGCGAACGGTCAGCCCGACTTCGCCCGCGGATTCTTCAAATTCGCCAGGCAAATACACATCGATGATCCCGCCGCGCACCGCAAAATCACCGGGGACTTCGACCTGATCGAGCCGGTTGTAGCCGTGATCGGCGAGCCAGACGATGAGTTTTTCCGGTTCGAGTTCCTGGCCGACATGGATGGTGCGAATGAGGTTGCTGAGTTGACCTCGACTCGGCACCGACTGCATGAGCGCGTGAATCGGCGTGACGAGGACCGAATTCTTGTCGTGACCCTGCCCGAGCCGCGCGATGAGGTTCAGGCGATTGGCGACTTGTTCTTCGGAGATTTGGCCGAGCGAACCCGAAAGTTCGAGTGCGGGCAAGACTTCCGGCCGCGTGCCGGTAAAGAGTTCAACGTCATCGGCGAGGTCGTCGGCCTCGTCGAGATGTCCACAGATCAGCAGAATCGGCCGGTTCAGTTCCTGTTTCACCGACGCTACGACCGCGGAGACGGAACTTCCCCACAGGCCTGAGGCGGTGACAACATGGGATTCTTTAAGCGCCCGCGCAATGACGAGCATCTCCGGCGCAGCGACAAGCCGCCCGATGGCGTCGGGAATGGGTGAACTCATACGGGAGTAATGATAGGAACGATCGCTTCAATCGTAAAGGAAAAGAGTCTATCGCGAAGACGCGAAGAGCCGCGAAGGCTGCGAAGACCATCTGCTCTGTCGTCACTCCGCGAATCTTCGCGTTCCTTCGCGCCTTCGCGACAAGATTAGACTGAGATCTGAACGGGCTGATCTTCCGACTGCTGTTCGTTCCGTCGCAGTTGTCCGCATGCGGCGTCAATGTCTCGTCCTCTGGACTTTCTCACGTGCGCGTTCACTCCCGCATTGCGAAGGATATTTTGGAAGGTAACGACGTCGTCCGCCGTCGGCCGCTTAAACGGCAGCGATTCGACCTCGTTGTAGCGGATGAGGTTCACATTCGCGCGCAGCGTTTTGCAGAGCTTGGCGAGTTGACGCGCGTGCTCGGCTTGATCGTTCACGCCCGAAAGCAGGATGTACTCCAGCGTGATCTCGCGGCCGGTTTGGTCGAAGTAGTAGCGCGCAGCGCCGAGGATTTCGTCGAGCGAGAAATGCTCCGCCCAAGGGATCAGTTCCCGTCGAAGTGGTTCGCTCGGCGCGTGGAGCGAGATCGCCAAGTTTAAGGGCAGGTCTTCCTTCGCGAGTTCGCGCATTTTCGACGGCACGCCGACGGTGCTGATCGTGATCCGCCGGGCGCCGATGTTCAGGCACTGCGGGTCGTGAAGGATTCGAATCGCCTTCATCACGTTCGCGTAATTCGACATCGGCTCGCCCATGCCCATAAAGACGATATTGGTGATTCGCTCCTGTTGCGCGCTGAGGATGCGATTCAGGGCATAAATCTGCTCGACGATCTGGCCCGCCGTAAGATTGCCCTTCACGCCGTTCAATCCGCTCGCGCAAAATTTGCAGCCTACAGGGCACCCAACTTGCGAACTGACGCAGGCGGTGCGACGGTCGGCGTCGGGGATCATCACCGTTTCGGCGTTAGCGGTTCCCCAGGCGAGGAGGAGCTTGCGCGTGCCGTCGTTGCTGTCCTGGCGGCGAATAATTTGGGCGCTTTCGAAGTTCACAGTATCGAGAAGCTTTTCACGATCATGTTTCGAAAGATTCGTCATGCTCCGCGGATCGGTCACCATCTTCTGGTAAACCCAATCGCGGACCTGTTTGGCGCGGAATTTCGGCCAGCCCCATCGCGCGACGAGCGCATGGAATTCATCGGGCAGCAGGCCGAAAAATTCTGCTTTGGGGAGATGGGACGGATCAACAGGCATACGATTTGTACGTTACAGAGAGTAGGGAGTTGGACTTATATTTCTTGTAACTCGCCGTCGCGTGGCGGTTTTTGTTCTTGACTGCCACACGATAGCTGGTCACTTTGGGACCTGCAATGAATGGCTTGACGTACGATGGCAACGGTCATTCACGCTCGACCGCGAGTCGAGACGGCAAGGCTCAAGCTCATCCCGGGACGACCGAGCGACGCGCCATGCCCAGTTTAATGCCACAACCTCCCGCCACGCCGGAACGAACCGATGAGCAGTTGCTCTCGGCATATCGCGAGGGCGACAAGGCGGCGTTTGCGCAACTCGTGCAGCGTTACCAGCGCGAACTGTTTCACTTTCTCGTTCGCTTTTTAGGTGACCGGGCGGCTGCGGACGACGTGTTCCAGGAAACGTTCTTGCAGGTACACCAGTCGGCGGATCAGTTCGATCCGAGCCGGCGGTTTCGCCCGTGGCTGTTCACGATCGCGGCCAACAAGGCGCGCGATCTGATTCGGTCACAGGCACGCCGGCCGACCAATCCGCTTCAGGCGTCGATCAACCCGGGCGACGACGAAAGCGGCGAGTTCATGGACCTCATGCAATCGACTCAGGCGTTTCCTGACGAGCCGATCCAGCGGGAAGAGCTGCAGCAGGCCGTCCAGCGCACTGTAATGTCGATGCCAGAACATCTTAGGGAAATTTTGCTGCTTTCCTATTTTCATCAATTTCCCTACAAGCAGATCAGCGACATTCTGGAGATTCCGCTGGGGACCGTGAAATCAAGGCTTCATGCGGCGGTCGCACATTTTGCAGATCGCTGGCGGACAATGAACCAGAACAAGTCCGCGTCGTAACGACTGTCAGAGGGCGAGTTCATTCGAGCTCGAACTCAGAAATGGTTGGCGGTTCGTACAACCGCCGGCATGTCTGGAACGTCAAATCTGGCGTCTGGATTGTGCAGGAGAACAAAGGGTGGGAGTAGGTCTGGCGGTAATGGTGCCGCCCACCGGCATTGTCTGGGGATCTGATGAAAACCATACCGGATGATATGGATCGTCGCGCGATCGACCTTCTGCTCGATCGCAAGGCGTCAGGTCAACTGAACGAGGTATTTGCTGTGTCCGTCCGTGAACAATTTGAGAAGCGTCTCGACGCGGTCGAACAGGTGCTGAGCCTGCTCGATCAGCTCCCGGAATTTGATCCGCCTGCCGACCTCGCGTCGCGCACGATGGCGCGGATCGCCGACGCGGATCATGAGCCGCGTCACACGATTCGCCCGCAATTCGCCGACACGCGCCCCCATGCGTGAGGCGCGCTACGGACCGGCGCGGGGCACATTGCGTGTTGCGCGCTGAATGTTGAAGATGCATTCATCAAGCCCACGGCTTTAGCGGTGGGCTTTTTCATGCGCGCTTGAGCGCATCAATGAGCTTGCTCACTTCATCATCAAGGTGATCGCACGAAAGCGTGACGCGCAGTCGACTGCTCCCGCGCGGAACGGTTGGAGGGCGAACGGCAATCACGAGCATTCCGAGTTCGCGCATTCGCACGGATGCTTCGATCGCGCGAGCTACCTCTCCGAGCACCACTGGGATGATGGGCGAATCGTTCGGCGTCGATGAAATCGAGAGCGCGTCGCGCACGCGGCGTGCGAGCGAGCGGACTCGTGCTTGTCGCTCCCGTTCTTCGCGCATCACTTCGATCGCAGCAGGAATCGCCGCACAAATTGCGGGTGCAATGCCCGTCGAATAAATGTATGCCCGTCCGTGATTCAGCACGCCGTCGATGAACAATTTCGATCCGCAAATGGCTCCACCGGCGAGGCCCATTGCTTTGGATAGCGTAACGATCGAAATGTCCGCGAGCGAATCGAAGCCGAGTTCATTCGCATATCCTGCGCCGTCGTTCCCATAAACGCCGCTGCCGTGCGCTTCGTCGAGAAGCAAAACGAAATCGTATTGCCCTTTCAGTTCTGCAATCGCCGCGACATCCGCCGCATCACCATCCATGCTGAAGATCGACTCAGTGATGACAACTTGTAGGGGCGACGCTTGCGTCGCCCTTCCCTGCGCGAGCACCCTTTGGAGCTTCGTCATGCCATTGTGGGGAAAGACGCGAAACTCGGCGCCCGTCGCGCGCACCGCGTCGATTAACGACGCATGCACAAGCCGATCG
The DNA here is from genome assembly GCA_025924315.1 of Phycisphaerae bacterium. Classification (GTDB taxonomy): domain Bacteria; phylum Planctomycetota; class Phycisphaerae; order Tepidisphaerales; family Tepidisphaeraceae; genus JAICIO01. Next base: position 13,517 of record JAICIO010000001.1, on the reverse strand, counting down.
ATCAAGAATCGCACTTCCCGGCCGCGTGCTTGCGCCACCGATGCCAACGTTTGTACTGCCCCGAGATTGGCTTGATATCCGCTGGGCAAAAGAATCGCGGCTTCAGTGCCCTTCCACCGCGCGATCGCATCTTCAGCATCTCGATGAAGCGATGTGTAGCCGGTAATCAAACCGGCGGCGCCACTGCCGGCGCTCGATTGTGCCGAGCGCGCGATTGCATCCAGAACTTTTGAATGATGGGTCAGGCCGAGGTAATCGTTGGACGAGAAGTTGACGTACTGCTTGCCATCGATCAGCACATGCGTGGAATCAATCGGCTCAACGACTTCGCGTTGTCGGAAAAGGTGATTCGCCTGACGCTGCTCGAGGTCTTCGTGAAGGAGACGGGAAAGCTCTTCGTTCATGAACCGGCGAGTTTAGAGCAGGAGACGAAAGAATGTCGCCCGGCGCGGCGCGCTGGGGCCGCCGGGGGGTGCGCTGGGGCCCCGCGTTTTTAAAAACCTCCCGCCCCCGCCCGCCCCGTCCCCCCGCGCCGGGCGGCATGTTCCAACTTACTCCTGGCCATCGCCCTCGTCATGATCTTCGTCAGCGCCGTGATCGCTCATTTCCGCGATATCCCCGGCCTCGTCATCGATCTGGGCGCCGGACAATTCGCCGAGCTTTTGCTTCATGAGCCGGCCGACCTTGAACTTCACCGTGCGCTTTTCGGGCACCTCGACCGGTTCCAACGTCTTGGGATTCTGGGCTTTGCGCGCTTTGCGGATCTTCGTTTCGAAAACCCCGAAGTCGCGAAACTCCAGGCGGTTCGATTTGCCCAGCTCGTTGACGATCTCGTCGAGGAACTGCTGAACGATCCGTTTGACCTGCACGCGCCGCTGGTTGGTGCCATCGGCGATGCGGTCGATCAGTTCCTTCTTGGTGATGGTGGCCATGGCTTCCCCGAATGGGTTTAACAGTCGATGGGCAACAGACGTAGGGTATGATGTGCAGAAGCGGCGGGACGATCAAGAAGAATTTTTACAAACCGCGCAGCAGCAAGGAATAAGGCTCAAAAACCGCGTCAGAACCGTCAAAATCAGCGAAAGCTGACCCCGAAGCGCTCGCTGATGGCCTGTCGTTGGAACCAGAGGCTGGGCAAAGCGGAGGGGCCGTACTGGGTGTCGTTGTAGTAAGTGTTGAATACCGTCGTGGTGGTCTGGTCATAGCCGAGGACCGCGAAGGGCTCACGGTCGCTGCGGGCGAGGACGACGGGCTCATCGTACTTTGCGATCGGAGGATCGAAGACGAGCGCGGTCGAGACGCGCGGCTCGTATTCGGGCTTGTCGAGCGTTTGCGTCGCCTGGGGAGCTTTCGGCTTGGCGGCGCATCCGATCATGCAGGCGGCGAGGAGAATGGCGAATGTGGGTCGCATTGCCAAAGTGATTTCAAACACCGTGCCACAGGAGCCGCGATCCTGACACGGGCTTCCAGCCCGTGCAAAGCCGCTCGCACGTGCTAAAAGCCCGTGTCACGACGGCGCGGTTATTCCGGATGATGTTTCAACGCAACACTTCGCGTTTCGTACGAACATCACTCAAATCTGAAAATCCATCGGAAACTCAACCTCGCGCTGCGATTTCGGTCGGCGGTCGCGGTACTTGAGCTTCGGTGGTTCGGCGCTGACCTGATTCAACGGCGGAACGCTCGCGGTGATGAACACGTTTCCGCCAATCACCGAACCTTTACCGATGATCGTTTCGCCTCCCAGGATCGTCGCGCCGGAGTAGATCGTGACGTTGTCTTCGATCGTCGGATGCCGCTTCTGCCCGCGAAGCATTTGGCCATACGCCGGCGCCAGCGCGCCGAGCGTCACACCCTGATAAATCTTCACGTTGTCGCCGATGATCGTCGTTTCGCCGATCACCACGCCCGTGCCGTGATCGATGAAAAATCGCCGCCCCATCCGCGCGCCGGGGTGAATGTCGATCCCCGTAAAACTGTGCGCGTATTCCGTCATGATTCGCGGAAGAAGTGGCACATCGAGATCATAAAACTCATGCGCGAGCCGCTGCACCGTAATCGCGAAAAGGCCCGGATAGCAGAAAATCGTTTCGTCCGTGCTCTGGGCGGCGGGATCGCTTTCGAAGGCTGCCTCGACATCGCTGGCAAGCATCTCGCGAACGCTCGGTAGGCGATCGAAAAAGAGCGCCACAATCCGCGCCGCCTCCGCGTCGCACGCCTTGCAGTCCTGCGAATCGCCGTTCTGTCCGGGGATATTCTCACGATAGCGCAGGCACACGCGGACCTGCTCGTAGAGCATGTCGCTCAGTTCCATCACGAGCTCGCCGACGCGGAACGGGAGATTGGCGCGTGTGAGTCCCTGCTTGCCGAAATACCCGGGATAAATCAGCTCGCGCAGTCCTTCGATGCATTGAACGATCGCATCACGGTTGGGCAGGTAAACGCGTGTGAGGTGCTGCATGCGCGGCTCGGCCATCATGCTCGTCACGAGGCGATTCACGACGCCGGGCAACTGATCATTGAGTTCGTTGCGGTCCATAAAGCACGAATCGGGAAAGCGATTCGAACAGACGAGTGTAGGAGAATCGACGCGGGAAAGCGACGAACGCAGGAATCGGCGGGGTCAACAACAGCAGGCGGTACGATGCATAGGTCAAATGGTAACCCTTGCGAGCACAGGGGGCAAACGAATAATGCCGATAGAGGGGTACGTTTTGAGGGAATCGCATGGAAGCATTGATGATCGGGGTGTCCGGGACGCGCGGGACGATTGGTGGGACCTTAACACCCGCGGTGGTGTCGAACATGGCTTCGGCACTGGCGGTCTGGCTCAATCAGACGCAGAAGCCGATCAACGGAACGCACTTCGTCGTGGTCTTCGGGCGCGACTCGCGGCCGAGCGGTTCCTGGGTGCGCGACGCCGCGACCGCAGCGCTCGTCGCTTCCGGCGTTGAAGTGATCGACCTCGACATCGTCACGACTCCCGGCGTTGCGATGATGGTGAAGCATCTGAATGCCGACGCGGGCGTGATCGCGACCGCATCTCACAATCCGATCATGTGGAACGGGCTGAAATTCCTGAACTCGAGCGCGTCCGCCCTGCCACCCGAAGACGCGAACAAGATTAAGGAACTGTATCTCGCGCAAGCGAACAATTACGTCCGCGTCGAGAAGCTAATCTCCGCGAAGAAGAATTCGGACACGCACGCGCTGCACGTGAAGCGCGTGCTCGATTACGTGGACAACAACGGAATTTCCGGCCAGCGGTTCAAGGTTGTCGTTGACAGCGTGAACGGCGCCGGTTGCGTCACGAGCGCGACGCTGCTCAGCAAGCTCGGCTGTTTGCTCGTTCATCTGAACAACACACCGAATGGACAATTTCCGCACGAGCCCGAGCCGATCGCGCAAAACCTCACCCAACTCGCGGACGAGCTGAAGCGGCAGAAGGCGGCCGTCGGTTTCGCGCAGGATCCAGATGCGGATCGACTCGCGATCATCGACGAAAACGGCACCTACATCGGCGAAGAATATTCGCTTGCGCTCTGCGCCGCATGGGTGCTGAGCAAGCGCAAAGGCATCGCCGTCACCAATCTTTCGACGAGCCGCATGCTCGACGACATCGCCGCGAAGAACGGCGGACGCGTGATCCGGACGCCGGTGGGTGAAGCGAACGTCGTGCAGACGATGCTGCGCGAAAACGCCGTCATCGGCGGCGAAGGCAACGGCGGCGTGATCGACCCCCGCATCGTCCCCGGTCGCGACAGCCTCGTCGGCATGGCGTACGTGCTTCAACTGATGGCCGCCACGGGAAAGCCGCTCAGCCAGCTCGTCGCTGAGATCCCGAAATACGAAATCGTGAAGACGAAATTCGAGTGCCGAAGAGAAGACGCCGACCGCGCCGTCGCCGCGGTGAAACAAAAGTTCGCCAGCGAAAAGATCGACACGCAAGATGGCATAAGAATCGACTGGGACAAAGAGCGCGCCTGGGTCCACGCCCGGCCGAGCAACACCGAACCGATCATGCGCATCATCGCCGAAGCCCCCGACAAAGCGACCGCGGAGCGATGCATCGCGCAGGTGCAGGAAGTCGTGAAGGCGACGCTGAAATAGTCTCGAATTGACTGAGAACAGACGCGAAATCGCAAGCGGGTATCGAACGCCGCCTGCCACTTCGCGTCGGTTCTCGAGATCGACGCATAAACGAAACGACGAGCGCCGAGAACCCTTTCGATTTCTGAGCGTCTGAGTGCTTAATGACCGCCGCAGTGCAGCTTGAGTATGGCCGTTCGATGACCCGGCGTCGACGATGGCTCCGACGCGCGGCAATCATTCTTCCTCTACTCGTCTTCATTTCATATGCAGGTTGGCGATGGGGTCGCTCGGCGTGGGACCGCTTGTCCCTTCTCTCTTGGCAGCGGCAATGCATGTCCTACGCGACGCCCCAGGATGAAGTTGCGTATGAGGAGGATATCGCGGATGCCAGCAAGCTCCTCGCGCGTGGGTCGGGTTACTCAGCGTACGTCCTGAACCGCGTTCAATTCGGCACGCCTGCGCATCCGACGAACGCTGCGGCGTGCGTTCCCAAATGCTGGACTCGCTTCGGCACGCTTGCGGGGGCGGGATATCAGCCGTGGCCTGGCCAGCCCTACGGCGCCATTGTGTTTCTTCACGAGCGCACGTCTCAGGCGGGAAATCGGCGCCTGGTCGTGGTTCGCTACTTTCCCGAAGCGCGGTACTTCACCGGGCAGTTCTTCCCCGGTTTCAATTACGAAGCTCGCGCCATCATCCCCGCGACGCTGAAACAACCACCGTCGTACACCTCGTTCGGCTTCGCGTACAGCATTGCGAGCGGTACTCGGCGGGTCCCACCGAATGTGCGGATGTACTTCGGTTCGGCCGAGCCGAACGATGCCTCACACTTCACCATCCGCTATGAAATGTGGGGAATGTCCGACGTTCTCGATGGCTACCTCGACGACCGTGACGTGGTAACCCTCAAGCCGCGGAAAATGCTGCGTGAGCCGTCGTTGCGGCGGTTACAAGGGGCTAATTGACACGGTCATTCCCGCCGCATCTAATCAGGAATTCCACCGCAGGAGTGGCGGAATTGGCAGACGCGCAGGACTTAGGATCCTGTACCGAAAGGTGTAGGGGTTCGACCCCCCTCTCCTGCATTTTCTGTTCATCGGCGTGAGCAAGTTGATCAAGCAGTTTCTCATTTTCGGTGCGATTGTTGTCGTCGGCACTTTGCGCGCGGACACGCTCTGGATCGGCAGCGCGAGCACCAATGCGCTGGCGCTCGAAAACCTCAAGATCACCAAGATCGACGGCGGAAAGATTTATTACCAGGGCCCCGACGGGCGCGATGCATCACGTGATCTTTCACGTGTGCAGAAGATCGCGCTGGACGACGACCCAGCCTTCACCGCGGCGGAGAATGCATTCGCGGCGGGGAAGTTTGATGAAGCGGTCGATGGTTACACGAAAGCGATGCGGTCGAGCAGTCGGCCGTGGCTCAAGGATTGGGCGAGCGCGCGATTGAAGGACGCGGCGCTGAAGAGTGGTCGATTTGATGCGGTCGCGGACGCGCAGATCGAACAGATTCTTAAAGACCCGCGCGCGGCGAAGAATAAAATCCAGATGCCCGCGGCGGATTCGACGTACCTCGACACCGCGATTGGGAATGTTTCGACGGCGCTTCAACAGGCCGGGATTACTGACGCGCAGAAGATCGGCCTGCTGACGTTTCAGAGCGATTTGTATCACGCGAAGAAGGATGATGCCTCGGCGGACAAGCTGCAGGCGCAGATTGACGACCTGCTGGCGAAGAATCCAAACGATCCCGCGGCCGCGGGTGCGGTCGTGCGTCGAAAGCTGCTGAACGCGTCGAAGTTCCTGGAGGCCAAGGATTATCAGAAGGCGATCGACGAGATTACGCCAGCCAAGTCACAAATCACAGATCCCTCGCAACAAGCGGACGCGCTGTTCGATTTGGCGGAGGCACAGTTCGGCCTGGCGAGTGCGAGCAAGAATACCGACGCATTGAAAGACGCCGGCATCGCTTATATGCGGGTGGTGGCGCACTTTAAGGACCAGCCGGGCAAGCCGCACGTGGCCGAGTCGCTCGTGAAGACCGGCGAAGTTTACGAAGCCCTCGGCGACACAAAAACCGCGCAGCAGGTGTACGAACAGGTCGCTTCGCAATATAAAGACGACCCCGCGGCGAAGGTCGCGCAGGAAAACCTGCAGCGCCTCAAACCCCGGTAACTTTTAGCCAGAGACCTTTTGAAATGAACTTTCTCCGTAAGCACCAGAAGAAGCTGCTCGCGATCTTCGCGTCGTTTTTGATGATCGTGTTCATCCTGCCCAATGCGCTGCGTCCGTCTCCGCAGTCTCGCAATACGCTGATGGGACATCTCGGCGACGAGAAAATCTACGCGGAAAATATTCGGGCATCGCAGTTGGAGTGGGACGCGCTCAAGCACGTGTTGATTCAGGGTAACAACCCGCAGGAGAGATGGGTTCCGATCGTTCAGGTGATGTTCTCGCCGCAGACGCTCGAGCAATTCGAGGAACATCCGGCGATGTTTTATCTGCTCGAACGCGAAGCCAAAAAGATCGGCGCGCAGCCCAACGAACAGGCGATGCAGGAGCTGCTGCAAACCGCGGCCACACCATCCGGCGACGGCCGTTTGCTCCCGATCGAGCAGGCGGACAACGCGGACTTGCTCCGCCAGGCGATTGTCGATCTTCTAACCGTGCAAGGTTCGTTCAACCAGCAGCGTGATCTAGTGAAGCTTAGCGAGCCGGTAAGGCAGTACGAACTGGCGACGCAGGGCCAGCAGATCTCGACCGACCTCGTGGAATTCAAGTCGAGCGATTTCGCCAATCGAGTGCAGAATCCGACGACGCAGCAACTGCAGGAGCAGTTCACTAAGTACGCGGACAAAGAGCCTGCATCGACGACCAGCGCGAGCGATCCGTTCGGCTTCGGCTATCGATACCCGGATCGCGTGAAGCTGCAGTATCTGTCGGTCTCGCGCGACGAGGTGAAGAAGTACGTCAAAGCGAAGAAGGACGACTATCTCTGGCAGGTGGACGCGCAGCGATACTATCTCGAGCATCAAAGCCAGTTCCAGACGACGCCGGCAACTCAAGCCTCGACGACGCGGCCGACTTCGCAGGCATCGACCGGCCCCTCGACGCGCGCGGTCGCTTCGACTCAGCCGACGACCAAGCCATTTGCCGAAGTTCGCGACGAAGCGATGCGGGCCGTTCTGGATCCGCAGGTGGACGAGCTGCAGACGGACATCATCAATCGCATTCGAAGCCGCATGACACAGGATTGGATGGCGTATCACACCGCCGTCGGATCGACGACTGCGCCGACAACTGCGACCGCGTCCGCGGCAAGTAAGCCCGCGCCAATGACCGCGTACGGCGTGCCATTCGACAGCTACGAATATCTGCAAAAGCTCGCCGCCGACATTCAAAAGCAGACCGGTGTGCTGCCGACCGTTGCATCCATCGCAGATACATTCAAAGACGATAAGCAGCTTGAGGCACTGGCCGGTATTGGGCAATCGCTTCAGGAAAACATCCCGTTCAGCATGTACGCGACGCGCCTGGCGGAGCCATTCATGAACGGACAGAAGAGCGATCGCTCGATCGCGATCTGGCAGCCGTCGCAGGTGCTGCGCGACATGCGCGAGAACGATTACGTCTTCCGCCTCACCGCGGTCGACCCGTCACACAAGCCCGCATCTCTGGACGAAGTGAAGGCCGCGGTCGAAGCCGATTGGAAAAAAGCGCAGGCGTATGAACTCGCCAAGGCGCAGGCCAAGCAGGTGATGGAATCGGCCGCCAAGAGCAACCTTTCCAACGCTGCAATCGGCGCGGGCAAGATGATCACGACCACCGGCCCATTCGCCAATCGCCCGACTGTCGAGATCCCGAATTACGAGGTCGATCCTTCCGCGAAGGCGAACTTCCTCGAGCAGGCGTTCAATCTCCTGACGCTCGCGAATCAGAAGAATCCGCATCCGACCAGCCTGATCGAGCTACCCGCGGCGGGAAAAGTGCTCGTCGCGCAGCTGGAAGATGTGAAGCCCGCCTGGCGAAACGATGATATGATGGCGATGGCCGGCGACATCTTCTCGCAGCAAATCGCCCACGAGCTCGAGATCGAAATTTACAACCACTGGTTCAACTACAACGAACTCGCTACCCGCGTCGGCTACCACGAAGAGAATCCAAAGAAGAACGAAACCGCGAGCGCGAGCGTACAATAAGAGAAGTAATGAGGACGCGCGTGCTCGAACGGAACGATGTTTAGCCGCGAGCTTGCTCGCGAGGTCCACGATTCCGCGAGCAAGCTCGCGGCTGAACATGCCGACGTTTGCTTGACAACTTTTCCCACGCGGCTAAAGTTCCGCGTCTCGCGTCGCTAGCTCAATTGGCAGAGCAGCTGACTCTTAATCAGCGGGTTGTAGGTTCAAGTCCTACGCGACGCATTTCCCTCCAAAATCGACCGCAATTCCGGTCGATTATGCTACCAATCACCTGGCACACCCCGTTATGATCCCCGTGGCACTTCAACGGGGTTGGGATGAGGCTTTGGCTGAAAATGGCCGGGCTCTTTGGGGTGGCGCTGTTCCTGGGGTACTGCGCCAACGTGTGCTCCACACACGAGATGGAGCTGGGCTACGGGTATCCACCGACGCCGCTCGTTCAGCAGATCGAGCGCGAGTGGGAAGCATCTCACCCGACAATCGACGGTTCCGTCGCGTCGGAAGATCTCGCCAAGCCACTTGTCGGTCTCGCCTCTTCGCACTGATTTCACTTCGCATGATTCGTAGCGAACACTGGCATCGCCCTTGCGTCATACCTGTGATAAACGGCCGGATTATCGGACGCCGGCCAAGAATCCCGCTCGTTTTCGCTTTCTGTAAGCGATCGAACAGGGCAAGCTGACGGGGGTGTGGACAAGAGATGTTTTGGAGGTCCAACCGTGGGCACGCCAGTTAAGTACGATCCCGAAAAACGCCATCCGATTCATTGGATCATGGGAGTGATTGTTCTCAGCGCCGGTTATGTTGCGACGTTGGCGACGATCGTGTTCTTCATTCATTAGCGAACTTCTAGCAGCGCGTTGCGCGTAGGGTGCGCTTCAGCGCACCGGTTATTCATTCTCGAAGGCAAATAACCGGTGCGCTGAAGCGCACCCTACAAGCCCGTCTCAGATTCCGAGCATATTCGCAATCGAATACCGGCCCGGCTTCTGCTGCGCGAGCCACCGCGCCGCCTTCAGCGCCCCATGAGCAAACGTGTCGCGATTCGTCGCGACGTGCGTCAGCTCGAGCCGCTCGCCGAGCGCCGCAAAGTAAGCCGTGTGACGCCCCACCTCGTCGCCGATGCGCAGGGAGTGCATTCCGATCTCGCCCGGCTTGCGAACGACATCGTCGCCGTGCCGACCGTATCGCAGTGAATCGCGCGATCGCCCTTTCGCCTTTAAAATCGCATCCGCCAATCCCATGGCCGTGCCACTGGGCGCGTCCTTCTTGAAACGATGATGCCCTTCGACGATCTCGATGTCGTAATCATCGCCAAGCGTCTTCGCGAGTTGCTCGGCCACCTTGAACATCAGGTTCACGCCCAGGCTCATATTCGGCGCCTGGAGCACCGCGATGTCGCGCGCGGCTTCGTCGATGAGCTTGTGATCGGCCTCGTTCAATCCGGTCGTCCCAATCACCATCGCGATCTTCTTCTCGCGACAGATCTTCAGCCACGCTCGCATCGATTCGGGAGAGGAGAAATCGATCAGCACCTGTGGCGTGATGCGGAGATCGCTCATGATCGGCAGCCCAATCGCGCCGACGCCCGCGACTTCGCCCGCGTCGCGCGCGTGCGCCGGATGCCCGACGCGCTCGATGGCCGCGAGAATCTCAAAATCCCCCGCCGCTTTCGCCAGCGCCACCAGCCGAGTCCCCATCCGCCCCGCAGCGCCTGTCATTGCGATTGAAGTCATGGTTGCCTCTTCGTAGGGTCCGCTTCAGCGGACCGGTTATTTGCTCTTTGAACGATGAGTAACCGGTCCGCTGAAGCGGATCCTACAGTGGACTAAAACTCGTCGAGTGAAACAGACGGGGACGACATCTCGATGCCCTTCACCAGACCCGGATCGCCGCCGAGGGCTTTGACGATCGACGCGAGATCGTCGTCTACCTGCACCGGTGGATTCGAGAGTTTGCCATGCGGCGTTTCTCGCGGGGCGGAGTCCTGCACGCTCTTCATGTCGATGCCCGTATGGTATTTCACCGTGGCGTTCGGATCCTTCAGCTCGTGACCGGTGAGGATGCAGACGACCGAATCGCTCGGCGAAATGATCTGCTCGTCCATCAATTTGCGAAGACCGGCGACGCTTGCGGCCGATGCGGGTTCGCAGCCGAACCCCCACCGCGCGACCATCGCGCGGTGCTCGAGGATTTCTTCGTCCGTTACTTCGCGCACGACGCCGTTCATGACGTCGAGCGCGCGCAGCGCCTTGGGCAGATTCACCGGACGCGAGATTTCGATCGCGCTCGCGAGCGTGTGAGCGTGATAGTTCGCCTCATCCATCGCGGCGTAGAGTTTCTGCGCCGCCTGCGCGTCCCAGTTTCCATCATTCCATCGAACGCCTTGTCCACTGTAGAGCGTGTTCAGGGTATTCGCGCCGCTCGCGTTGATGACCGCCAGGCGCGGCACTTTCTTGATGAGGCCGAGCTCTTTGAGCTCCATGAACGCTTTGCCGAATGCGGAGCAGTTTCCGAGATTTCCGCCGGGCACGATGATCCAGTCCGGCGATTGCCAGTCGCGCGCTTCGAGCACGCGATACATGATGCTCTTCTGCCCTTCCAGGCGAAACGGATTCACGCTGTTCATCAGGTAGATGCCCAGCTTCGGAATATCCACCGCGATCTGGCGAATGCGGCGAAGGCACGCGTCGAAATCGCCCTTAATCTGCAGCGTGAGCGCGCCGTAATCGAGCGCCTGCGAGAGCTTTCCGAACGAGATCTTTCCGCTGCCGATGAAGACGATACCCTGCATCTCGGCAAAGCCGGCAAACATCGCGAGGCTCGCGCTGGTATTGCCCGTCGAAGCACACGCGACCTTTTTCGCTCCGACGATCTTCGCGTGCGTAAAGGCCGCCGTCATGCCGTTGTCTTTGAAACTTCCGCTGGGGTTGAGACCTTCATACTGCAGCAGGAGATTCCCCGGCTTCATCTTCATTTGGCGCGCGAGCAGATCCGCCTGCTGAAGCATCGTGCGGCCTTCGCCGATCGTGACGATGTCGTCTTCACTGCGATAAAACGGCATCAGTTCGCGGAAGCGCCACACGCCGGAAAAATCGAGCTGCCCTTCGAGTTTCGTCCCTTTCGTCGCCCACCGGTGCTCGAAATAACTGAGATTCTTCGGCATCGTCATCCGCGACCAGTCGTAGAGGATGTCGAGCAAGTTGCCGCATTTCGTGCAGGCGACTTTCACCTCGTCGATGCCATAGGTCGCCTTGCAACCCGGATTGATACATTGCTGAAACGCAGCGGAGTTCATTGCAATTAAAGGTAGATGGTGAAACGGAAAACGTCAAAGGACGGAACGTTCGCCATCGTAGGGTGCGCTTCAGCGCACCGGTTATTCGTTTTTCGACGAAGAGATAACCGGTGCGCTAAAGCGCACCCTACGACTCGTAAACTCTCACGCCCGAACTCGCGAGCGTGACGAGCACTTCTTGCGAACTGCATGGCCACTGTTCGGCGATGAGCGTCTCGGGATTCGATTCACCGAGCAGCACCACTTCATCGCCGACCTTGTCGCATTCGTCGATCTCGACGAACGCGGACTGCATGCCGACTTCGAGGATGTTTCGCGTCTTGCCGTTAATCGAGCACACACCCTTTCGCAAGCCGTTCGAATAACCCGCCAGGATCACACCGTGACGAGGCGCAACGAAGCCGCTGTAACCCGCCGGGCCGATACTTTCGTGCACTTCAGCGAGCCGCGTGGAGACGTGAACAGCGCCGTCGTAGAGCGCCGCCCCAGGTCGCACCGCATCGAGGTACGCGGCCGGCTCGTGCAGAAGCGCCGACGCCGCCGCATGCAGCTTCACATCACTTCGCCCCACCGACTTTTTCAACTTTTCGACATGCTCGATCCGTGTGCCGTGGGTGAACGCTTCGTGAATGTCCCCCGCGCTCAACACCTCCGCGACCTGCTCCGGCGGACAGGCGAAGCGCTGCATCCCGGTGTCCACGCAGAGGATCGGCTTGGCGGCGCGGAGCGCCTTCGCCTGCTCGACCGTCGTGACCGCCGGCGTTACACCTTGTTCAATGTACGGAATCGGATCGAGCCGTGCCTCCGGCGGGCCGAGCGCAATCACGCGCTTCTTCGTCCGCTGCCAAAGCTGTGCGTCGATCGCTTCCTTCAATCGAAACACGCAGAATCCGTCGGTAATGTCTTTGATTGCTTCCGCGACTTTCACCGCGCCGAGTCCATATGCATCGGCCTTCACCACCGCGTACACCGGCACGCCGGTTTGAATCTTCACGTGCTGAAGATTCTGCTTAATCCGCGCGAGATTGATCCGCACCCGCACATTCGGACTCGGTTGCATGTCGCACATTCAATCGGGAACCGGCCACTTCGTCCAGCAAAGCGCGAATGGTGCATGCGCGCCTCCTCCGGTAGACTTCCCAGCATGACCGTGGTTGAGACGATTTCCGGTTGTCGGGAGGAGCGGGCCAAGCTCGGCAAGCTCGCGCTCGTGCCCACCATGGGCGCGCTGCATGAGGGGCATCTTTCGCTCATCAAGCTCGCGAAGGAATATGCGCCACACGTCGCCGTCAGCATCTTTGTGAACCCAACCCAATTTGGCCCGCGGGAGGATTTCAACAGGTATCCGCGGCCGATCGAGCAGGACCTGCAACTTTGCCGCGAGTTAGGTGTGGATCTGATATTCCACCCGAGCGCAGACGAGATGTATCGCCCGGATCTGCCCCAGGTGATCGTCGATCTGCCGCAGCTGAGCGACGTGATGGAAGGAAAACATCGGCCGGGGCATTTTCGCGGCGTGTGCCAGGTCGTCGCGAAGTTGTTCAACATCATTCAGCCGCAGGTCGCAGTATTCGGGCAGAAGGATTTTCAGCAGCTTCGGATGCTCAGCGCGATGGCGGATGCACTCGATTGGCCGATAGAGATTGTGCCGGGCCCGACGGTGCGCGAGGCGGATGGCCTCGCAAAGAGCAGCCGCAATCGCTATCTGTCGGAAGATGAGCGCGAACGGGCGCTGTCGATCAGCAAAGCGCTGTTCGCCGCGCGCGATCAGGTGGCGGAGGGAGTGCGCCAGACGAATCGGCTCATCGCGACGATGCAGAATATCCTGCTCGACGTCGGAAACCTCGGCCGAGTGCCGGTTTCCATCGATTACGTCGCCGCGGTGGACCCCGTGACGCTTCGGCCCGTAGAATCAATCACGGGCTGGG